>PYER01000345.1 GCA_003017855.1 filamentous cyanobacterium CCT1 | reverse complement strand
GGGTATGGCCAACGTTGCTGAAATTCTGAGGGATGTTTTAGGAGACAGCTTGGGGAGCGATGCCTTTCTCTCCCCCGACGCCCTTGCTCTACCCGCCTACCTGGCCCCAGCCGCCGTTGTCTGCCCCGCCACCGAAGCTGAGCTTGCGGCCGTGATGGCCTGCGCCTACGAGCATCGCTGGCGAGTGGTGCCCTGCGGCAGCGGCAGCAAGCTGACCTGGGGCGGATTAGGAAGTAGGGCCGATCTGGTGGTCAGCACCGCCCGGCTTAACCAGGTGATCGAGCACGCCGTGGGGGATATGACGCTTACGGCTCAGGCCGGGGTAAAGCTGGCGGACCTGGTTCCTCGGCTGGCCGAGCACAATCAGTTTTTGGCCATTGACCCGGCCTACCGCGATCGCGCTACCCTGGGTGGCATTGTCGCTACGGCAGATACCGGCTCGCTGCGCCAGCGCTACGGCGGCCTGCGGGATATGCTGATCGGCATTTCCTTTGTGCGCTACGACGGCCAGATTGCTAAAGCAGGGGGGCGCGTGGTCAAAAACGTGGCGGGCTACGACCTGATGAAGCTCCTGACCGGCTCCTACGGCACCCTGGGGGTAATTTCTCAGCTCACCTTTCGCCTTTACCCAGGGCAGGATGTGTCGAAAACAGTGGTGGTAACGGGGGCCGCCGACTGGGTGGACGCTCTGGTCAGCGCCCTACGATTATCGCCCCTGACGCCTGTGGCCATGGATGTATTGTCCCCTGCCCTAGCGGCGCACCTAGGCTATGGCGATACCTTTGCCCTGCTGGTGCGGTTTCAATCGATCGGCCCCGGGGTCGAAGAACAGGTGGCATCGCTCCTGAGCATGGTGGGCGCGGACCTTTCCGCCAGCATCTTTGACGGGGTAGAGGATGAGCAGGCCTGGGCTACCGCTTGTACGGCCTTGTTCCCCCCTGCTTCAGAACAGAGCGACGCGGTGGTGGCCAAAGTCGGGGTTTTGCCTGCCAAAGCGGTGGGCTGGCTGGCGGCGCTTCCCGAGGGTAGCCTGGCCCGACTGCACGGGGGCAGCGGCATTGGCACGGTGCGGTGGGCGACAACTACGGCAGAAATGGTGAAGGAAGTGCGGTCTAACGCCGAAGCGGCCAGCGGCTACCTTACCCTGCTCGAAGCCCCTCTCTCACTGAAAAAATCGATAGATGTGTGGGGCTACAGCGGCAGCGCCCTGGGCATGATGAAAGCCATCAAGACCCAGTTTGACCCCCACGACATGCTTAGCCCCGGTCGGTTTGTGGGCGGCATGTGAGGGGGCGAAATTAAGGATGGTAACGTTTGCGCCTATCGAGAATATTTAGGCGTAATTTTTCAACTGGGGCAGTAGCCAGACGTCAACTATCCTCAACCATGAACTCAGCCGAAACACCTGATCAACCCGCTCTCGAACCCTCCGTAATCAAGGCTCGCAACACTCTGCTGGCCCTGTTTGTGGCGCTGTGCGTGCTCGATCTGGGGCTGGTTATTTTGGCTAAGGATAAATGGGCGATCGCCCGAATTTTGCTCACCGCTGGGGTTATGTACCTGGTCTGGCAGGGTCGCAAGTGGGCCAAGTGGGTGCTGCTGGCAATTCTAACGTTGCTGGTGGTGAGCCTGGTGGCCCTGGTCATCGCCCTGAGGTCACAGCTTTCGACGGTGCTAGCCATTGGTAGCGTGGCGTTAGCCGTGTTGAGCGCCATTACCGCCATTTATATGACTACAAACCCCGACCTTCAGCGCTTCTTGCACTACAAAAGGCAGGCTGGGTAGATACTTGGAAACCGTAGCGGGGAGTCCAGATCTTGAGCACAGTAACGCAGAGCTGAGGGGCGCGATCGCTGTTTTTGCTGGTAGGTTCAGGCCTACTCTACCCTGAGGTTGAGGTAGGTCTCGGCATCGGCAATCGCTGTTTTCATATGTCGATTAGTGTTTTTAGCAATGACTTCGACGATTCGGTTAGCCATTTTAAGGTCATCAATGCCGAGCTGCACCAGTCGTGCCCTCAGGGCGTTGTTAAACGCTGCGGCCAGGGCCGACTGCTGAAAGTGGAGTGTAGCCAGGCGAGCGTCTTGATCGCTGAGCTCAAAGATTCCCAGGGCTTTCATTTCGAGGGTAATCGTTTTGGCCTGGGGCGTACCGTCCTTGGCTACTAGCCACTGCTCGACTTTGGGATGCTGCTTAACAAATTCTCGAAAGCTTTCTAGATATGCGGCCTGGCTGATCAGGGCAACCGACTGGGCCAGGGTGGGTTCTTTTTGAGTGGCCTCCAGGTAAACCTTCAGCAGTCCGGTACCGATAGAGCCCAGCGGTCGAGGTGAGCGTATCAGCTTGCCCAAAGGCGCGTTCAGCGCGGCCAGCAGGGAGTCAAGCTGGTGTACCAACGGCGCCAGTTTCTGCAGGCTGGCATCTTCTTCGGCAAGAATTTCGGCCAGGCCCAGCATGACATCGGCGGCATCGGCAGCGCCCCTGGTCGCATCGAGCGCCAGGTCGCGAATGTCGGCGGTGAGAAAGCTCCAGAGGCGAGTGGCCATTACCGGTTCCTCAGAGACGTTTTAGGTTGAGCAAAGGGTCCACCTCAAGCCCCGGTCAATCGTTAGGCTAGCGCTGCACTTTGCTCTATCCAAGCACGTACCGATGACCGTTGCCACTGGTGCTGCACATACTCTACCAGCGGAGCGGGTACCTCATCCCCGTTGGCCACCAGGCGATTGAGCATCAGTGCCAAATCGGTATCGGCGATACACCACTGGCCAAAGAGCGACAGGTGGTGGTCTTTAAGCAGCGTTGTCGCCACCTCGAAAAGCTGCTCGACGGTGAGCCGGGCGCTGTCCGATAGGGGAGTGTCTGAAAGCTGTCGAAAGATAACCGTAGTGGGGCGCTCGTCGCGCAGGGGAAGCAGGTCGCTGCGCAGCCAGGCCTGAACCTGCCGCGCCCTGGCCCGTTGATCGGACGGCTGCGGATAGAGAGCGGTGTAGGCTGGCGGCGGAAAAACCTCCTCCAGATACTCGGTAATCGCTGAAGATTCGGATAGGGAAAAATCACCGTGCTCCAGTGTGGGAACCCGCTCCGTGAGGGAGCGCCGTTGATAATCAATTTGGCGGTTTTCCTGAACCGCGAGATCGATGCCGATTAAGTCGTGGGGCAAACCCTTCTCGTGGAGAGCCACAAACACCGACATAGCGTAGGGGCTCATAAACTGAGCATCGACAAAGAGCCTCAGTTGGGATGGGTCCATGCTGTTCACCTAACGCATACAAATCGCGGTTTGATTGAGCTGTGGTCATGGCATCGGTTACTGAGCCAAATCCCGCTAGCGCTTCAAAATCCAGTTCACCAGGGGAATGGCGGCCTTGGCAGGCAGGGGCTCGACGGCAAAGCGAAAGGGCAGCAGCAGCATGACAGGCCGACCACCACGATCGCTAAACGGCTTGAGCTGTACCACCAGATCGAGCGAGTAGTTCCGCATGGGTGCTTTGAGGTTGGCCATCTTAGGGATATCTATCGCTGGAGCGGCCTGCTGCAGCACCTGGGTGTCGGCGTTGCGGCCAAAGCAGTCTTCGCTGGTGACAACGGTGCTGAGGTACTGGTTGGGGTTGACTACGCTGGCAACCTGGGGCAGGGCCAGGTCAAGCCGCATACCGGGGGTCTGGCGAATCACCCGGCGAATTTCGCTGGTTATGCGGCTAATGGAGCTGCGATCCCAATCGATAATGACCTGCAGGGCCTTGCTCTGGTTGATGACATTCACCGTTAGCCCTTGAATAGGCTGCAGCGGATGCGGCCCCTGGGGCAGCACCTGCACCACAATCTGACCGATCTGCGGCGTTTCGGGCCGGTCCTCCGGCGGCGCTAGGCTGCGGGGTTCGGGCACCGTCAGCCGCAGCGAGACGGCTTTACCCAAAGGTTCTACCCCAGCTAGCACCTCGGCCGTGGTTTCAGCAAAGCCCTGGCGCACCATCTGCGATCGCACGCTACTCTCCAGGCTGGCGGCATCGGGCACCAGCACTACCTGGTCTTCTAACTCCTCCTCGATCGACAGCGCCATCTTATAGACCACGTAGCCTATACAGATGAAGTACACGGTCAAAATGAGGATATCGATCTCCATACGGATTTGGTTAGAAGGGGCGGGGTTAGAGAGCGGGGGTGGATTCGGTGGGTACAAGCAAGCGTCGGCTTCAACAGGACACTTTCAATCAGCTTATTCCTGAGTCACCGGGCCAGTGCAATATAGCGACAAGGGGGACAATTTTCCTAGAGAACGCTGTGCGATCGCCCCTAAGGCAAAGCCCCAGAGCCTCGGACATCGCTTTAGGGTAACACCGATAGCCGCGCTGCAAGCAGGGAAAAAGCCCCCTTTATCAGCACCTTATTCCGGTAGAGCAAAGGCGCTTTGCTTCAACAGGCGAAATGGCCCCATCTTTGGTCCCCAGGTGGTTTTGCCGGTTTCAGGGTCGATACCGCGATCGTTCATCTGAAACACCAGCGGACTACCGGGGGTAGACGACTCGGGGCCAATATCAAAGGCCAGCCGCACGTAGGAGGTGACGCCATTGGCGGTAAACGTGCACAAACTGTCGCCAGGCAGCCGGGCGCTGTAGGTCTGACCGTCTGCCTGGCGCTCAATGGCAAGTCCGCAGGTGGGCAGATCGATCAAGTCCTGACGGCTCAGACTGGCTAGGCGATCGGGCTGAGTAGCGCCGCCTAGGTAGGCAGTCGGGTCTGGCAGGGCGTAGTACTGACCCCAGAGACCGTTTTCTTTAGTTGTCAGGTGTAGAATGCGCTGCCGGTAGGGCGGCTTGCCCGAGGTCACGCCAATCTGCTCGATAAAAAAGCCGTAGCCCTCGCCAAAGACAGACTGGGGCAGAGGCCGCAGCCACAGCCGCAGGTGCAGATACCAGGCCGGGTCTGCCAGGGACTGGGGACGGTTATCAAACTCTCCGGCCAGGGCGGTGGCCAACGGTTGCAGCTGGGCCTCAATCATGGTCGTTGCCTGCATTGCTTCAGCCCTGATGCTACCGGAAAGTGGGGCGATCGCAATCGCCACCAGGGTGAGGGCATGACAACAGCAGGATTCAGCCTGGGCTAGGATACTAAATCATGGCCTGAACTGGCTGGTTAGCGCTGTATGTTCAGGCGCTTACTTGAGCAGAGGCACCCCACTGGGCGGCGTAAAGGTAAAACTGGCGTCGGTAATAGTATCGACGTCGACTCCCAACAAAATCGCCTCAGTCGAGGTCTGGCCCACAGGCGTGGTGATCTGCACGTGGGCATCGGCCCCTACCTGAACCACGCTCAAGTAGGGCAGCAGGTCGCTACCGGCAAACAAGGGCTGGGTAGCAATCAGGCTCAGGTCAATGCGATCGCCCTCGGCAGCACTGAAATCAAGGATAGTATCGGCGGCAGTGCCGCCACCCACCAACGGGTCGTAAGCCCCGGGGCTGTTGAGCCGAAAG
>PYER01000344.1 GCA_003017855.1 filamentous cyanobacterium CCT1 | reverse complement strand
ATCCTCAACCCTCAATCCCTACCTCTACCCACCATGTCCGACGCAAAGGAACTTGAAATTCGGCTTCAGTTTCTCGACGAAGCCCAGGAATACCTCGACACCCTCGGCACCCACCTGATGGGGCTAACCCAAACTTTTGAGGCCGGCGCTATCAACGAGGCGCTGCGGGCCGCCCACTCGATCAAAGGGGGGGCAGCGCTGATGGGGTTTCAGCTGCTCAGCGACTTTGCCCACCGCCTCGAAGACAGTCTCAAGGTGCTGAAAGTGCAGCGAGGCAGGGTTGAGGTTGACCCCGGCTTAGAGCAGCTGCTGCTGGCGGCGGTCGACTGCCTGGGCCAGGTGATGGTGGGGCAGCGCCAGTGCCTCAGCCACGGCACCCCGCATCAGTCCCCCGTCGATGAGTCGTGGATTGAGCAGCACGCCAGCCCCATTTTTGAGCAGCTCCACGATCGCCTGGGCGACCCGGTCGACGAAGACGCCTACTCCATGCTCTCGCCGGAGGATGGCCAGGATATTATTCCGCTGCTGTTTCAGAGCGAGGTCGAGGGCTGTCTGAATCGGCTGGAAGAGGTGTTGGCCGAGCCGTCGCCCTGCCTGCGCGAGGAGGCGCAGATTTTGGCCCAGGAGCTGGGCGGCCTGGGTGAAATGCTTCAGATGCAAAGCTTTGTCAGCCTCTGCCAGTCGGTGGCCGACCAGGTGACCACCGCCGCTGACGAAGCCCTGGTGCCCGTCGTGCAGGAGGCGCTGGCGGTCTGGCGACGGGCCCAGGCCCTGGTGCTGACGGGTCACCTAACCGACCTGCCGACCCAGATGGCGATCGATACCGGCGTAACCGCCGCCGAGGCGATCGAGGCGGCGGTCACTTCGTTTATCGACCTTTCTGGTGACCTTTCTGGTGACCTCATTCCCAGCTTGAGCGACGGCGAGATTACCGCTCCCCTCTGGCCTCTGGCCAACGATCCAGCCCTGCAGGCCGACTACCTGATCGATGACATCCACGATCTGACTGAGGACGAATCGGCCATCCTGTCTGAGCCCGACCAGGTGATCGACGGCGAGCTTGACGGGGCGCTCAATGAAACATCGAACAGGGCTGCACGCTGGTCAGACACCCCAAACGAGTTTGCCGCCGTTGACTGGGGGACAGCCCAGGGCGCTAGCTGGTCGAGCAATGGCCAGACCCCTGCCGCCGCCACCGACGAGGTTGACAGCGACAGCACCGTGCGGGTGCCAGTCAAGCAGATCAATCAGCTCAGCGACCTGTTTGGCGAACTGACCATTGAGCGCCACCGGCTCGAGCTAGAAGTCAGCCGCCTGCGGGGTCTGGTAGGCACCCTGCAAACCCGCATGCGCACCCTTGATCAGGTGAACAGTGACCTGCGGGCGGCCTACGACACCGTTGCCACCCAGGATGCGCGGCGGCCTCTGCTGCCCGCCGCCCCGGCCCTGCAAAACGTTTCTGAGATTGTGGCGCTAACCGCCGACAGTGCGCTGCGCCAGCAGTTTGACGTGCTGGAGCTCGACCACTACCGCGATCTGCACCTGCCGTTTCGCGAAATCATTGAAACCATTATTCAGCTGCAGGAGGTGGGGGCCGACATCGAACTCTCCCTCGACGGCACCGAGCAGACCACCCGTACCCTGCGCAAAACCTCACGCCAGCTGCAAAAGAACCTCACCCAGCTGCGGATGCGTCCCCTGGCCGACATTTTCGATCGCTACCCCCGCTCCCTGCGGCAGATGTCGCTGCAGTACAACAAGCCGGTCGAGCTCAAGCTCAAGGGCGATCGCACCCTGGTCGACCGCAACGTGCTGGAGGCCCTGCAGGAGCCGCTGATGCACATCATTCGCAACTGCTTTGACCACGGCATTGAAGACGCTGAAACCCGCCAGCAGCGGGGCAAACCCGCCACGGGCACAATCGCGATTTCGGCCCAGCAGCACAACAGCCGCACCATCATTACCATTCGCGACGACGGCGGCGGCATTGCGGTGGAGAAAATTCGCGATCGCGCCCGCCGCATGGGCCTAGACGAGGGGCTGCTCGCCGCCGCCAGCGACCAGGAGCTGCTGTCGCTGATCTTTGAGCCGGGCTTTAGCACCGCCAGCGAAGTCACCGACCTCTCGGGGCGGGGGATTGGCATGGATGTGGTGCGCAGCAAGCTCAAAGAGATTCGCGGCGACATTCAGGTCGACACCCAGCCTGGGGCGGGCACCACCTTTACCATTTCCATCCCCTTTACCCTCTCGGTGACGCGGGTGCTGATTGTCGAAAGCCGGGGCATGCGGATGGCCTTTCCGGTCGATGCGATCGAAGAAATCTTTGCCCTGCCCTCCGACGCCGTTCTCACCACCGCCGGTCGCGACAGCTTTGAGTGGAATGGCGAACTGGTGCAGCTGGTGCGCCTGGCCGACTGGCTCCACTTCAACTGCCCGGTGGTGATCGAGAGCCCCGAAACCGTCCCCGCCATTTCTGAACCCACGGTGCTACTGGTGCAGGCCAACCAGCGCTGGGTGGGCTTGCAAATCGAGCGATCGTGGGGTGAACAGGAGGTCGCCCTACGCCGGGTCGTCGGCAATTTGCCCATGCCCAAAGGCTTTAACAGCTGCACCATCATGGGGGATGGCCAGGTGGTGCCCCTGGTCAACACCGCCGAGTTGCTGTACTGGATAGCCAGCTGCGAAGCCTCCGGCGCCAACACCCTCGACGAAACGGCCATTCCCGCCTTTTTGACCAACAGCCCCCGCTACGAGACCAACACCGCTAGTCGCAAACCCACCGTGCTGCTGGTCGACGACTCGATCAACGTGCGCCGCCTGCTGGCTCTCACCCTCGAAAAAGCCGGCTATCAGGTGGCCCAGGCCAAAGACGGCCAGGACGCCCTCGACAAACTGGTGGCCGGGCTGGCGGTCCAGGCCGTTATTTGCGATGTCGAAATGCCCCGCCTGGACGGCTACGGCTTTTTGGCCCGGCTCAAAGCCGAAACCGACCATGAAAACCTGCCCGTCGCCATGCTCACCTCTCGCGGCAGCAAAAAACATCGCCAGCTGGCCATGAGCCTGGGGGCAGCGGCCTACTTTACCAAGCCCTACAACGAGCAAACCCTGCTTAAAACCCTCGAAGATCTGATTCAGCCTGCCCTGGTGTCTTAGGAGTCTGCCATGCCCACCGCGATCGCCCGCTACCGCCGTCTACCCGCGCAAGAACCCTCGCTGCGGCTAATTGCTTTTCCGCTGCGCCACAACTGGTTTTGCCTGCCCCTGGCGATGGCGCGTCGGGTCATTCCCCCCGCGAGTCAGGCGCCAGGCCTGGGGGTGGGGTTGACTCAGCTCAACCAGGAGACCGTTCCCATTATGGATGTAGCCGATCGCATCTATCAGTCAGCGCCACTGCTGCCTGGACAAAACAACCCGACCGCAGACATCAGTAAGCAGCCCCCCCGCTCTATTTTGGTGGTTGACTCGCCGCGATTTGGCCTGCTGGGGCTACTCATCGACGATATCCCCAGCCTCAAACGGGCGCGTCAGTCGGCCTTTAGCCCCATCCCCGCCAGCTACTTAATCATGCACCATCTCCAGGGCATTAACACTCTGGTCACCCTCAACGACACCGAACCGCCTTTATTTTTGCTGGAGGTCGACGCTCTACTTCCCTAATATTATCAACCGGAAAATATTGATCAAAATATCTCGATCTTAATACTCATAAAGAATCTTCTAAAATACGCGATTTATTAATCCTTTGAATTGATTTATATAACCATAGCTGAGATGATCTACCTGTTGTTTCTATGATTAATAAATAAATAGATGCTTAAAAACTATGGATCAACAAAATCGGGTAAATCTCAATTCTGCAAATTCGTGGGATTCGATAGACGGTTGATCTGTCATGCCCGTGCAAACGGGCATCCAACCGCGAGCAGTCGCTACCGAGTGGATTCCCGCCTCCGCGGGAATGACAGGTAAGATGCTTTTCCGAATCAACGACGCAGCACATTTAAAGACTGGTATGCACCCCAAAAAACCTTCCAATGGAGACGATATCTGTGAGGCCATTCAGATAAATTTTGCTCTCCTTACCTAGTTGAAAGGATAGAACGAGCATATTGCCATTGAGGCTCAAAAAAGCCAATCTAGCCGTGTGTCTCCATGAACCCAGAAACACCATATCGAAAGCCAAAAGGTAAATCGATCGAGCTTTGAAGACCAGCTCCGAGAAGGATTGGACAAGTTTTTTAAGGCCAATCTCGTCCAAATATGAAATTTTATATTGCCTTGTGCTGAACTTAATCGAGCCAAAAAATTCAAGCCGTTACCAAGTCAGGCTCTTACCATGAGTGGCAGATCAGCCCAGTATTCTAAACCTATCGCCAACTATTTACGCGTTAAGAAGCTGCAAATTTTTCCGGTTCTCAAGCGCTTAGATTTTAGCGGCAAGCTCACCTGGTCGGCCCCTGCAGGGCATCAATGGACTCTATTTTTTAACCGGGGTCAGGTCGTCTATGGCCATGGTGGGGTGCACCCCATGCGGCAGTGGTATCGCCAGGCCCAGGCCCGTTTGCCAGACACCGACCTCAGCTACCGGGCTCTACAGAAATCGTTAGCGGCTGGCCCCACCGCAAACTGGCTAGACGGCTGGGACTACCACCTGCTGCACAACTGGCTCGACCAGGGGCAACTTTCTCCCCAGGCGCTGCGGGAGATCAGCACCAACATTGTGGCCGACATTCTCTTTGATGTCGTGCAAACCCGCGAAACTCAGTATCAGCTAGCTCGGCGGCCTGCGCTTGACCCCAACCATGTACCCATTGCGATCGACGAAACCGAACTGCTGCCCTCGGTGACCGAGCGATGGGAGGCCTGGCTAGAGGGGGGGCTGGAGGCTTACTCACCCAATCTGGCTCCGGTCATTCAGCATCCCGAGCCGATTCGGGCGCAGGTGTCGCCGGGGGTCTACACCTCGCTCATGCAGCTGCTCGATGGTCAGCGCAGTCTGCGCGACCTGGCCGTCAAGCTGGGGCAAGACGTGCTCAACCTCACCCAGGCGCTGCAGCCTTACATTCAGGCCGGCTGGATCAGCCTGGTCGAGGTGGCCGATTTTCCGGCCTTGAATGGCGGAGAACCCCCGATCGCAGCTCACCAACGTACCCTCAAAATTGCCTGTGTTGACGACAGCCCAATGGTTTGCAAAGCGATGGGGCAGGTGATTCGGGCGGCGGGGTACGATTTTCTGCCAATTACCGAAGGGACCAAGGCGATTCCGACCCTGCTGGCTCAAAAGCCAGATCTGGTGTTTTTAGACCTGGTCATGCCCGATACAAATGGCTACGAGATTTGCAGCAGCCTGCGCAAAATGTCTCGCTTTAAAGCAGTTCCCATCGTCATTCTCAGCGGCAACGACGGCCTGGTCGATCAGGTGCGGGCCCGCCTGCTGGGGGCGACCGATTTTTTGAGCAAACCGATGGAGCCGATTGTGATTCTC
>PYER01000044.1 GCA_003017855.1 filamentous cyanobacterium CCT1 | reverse complement strand
GGGGTGGGATGCACCCATGAGTTCAGCCAGTACGTAGAAGACATTGACGCCTGTGGGTTCACCAGTGGTGGCTTCATGGACAAGCTGCTTCATGGCGGCCATACCGTGGGCGAGGCGATCGCACAGATCGGCCGACAGGGTCGCTTCGTTGCGTTTCACCAGGCCAAGCAAGTGTTCAATCTGATGAGCGATCTTGCCTAGATCGCCGACGCCCAGCATGGTGCTGTCGCCCTTGAGGGAGTGGGCATCGCGCAGCAGAGCTTCGAGCACGGCCTGGTCGTCGGGGTGTTTTTCGAGGTGTAGCAGGCCATTGTCGAGGGCTTGCAGGTGCTCTCCACTGGTGTTTTTGAAGAGGCTGCGCAGTTCATCGTCGGCAATGTAGCGATCGCTGCGTTTGGCCTGCTCGAGGGCGATCGCTCCGTTGGTAGACGACTTTCCGTTCGTCGCAGACCGATCACCGTTAAGGTCAGCTGCCACAGGCTGAGAAAGGTCGGCAAAAATGAAATCTGCGATATCATCAATGGCCTCAGCGGCAGTAACCTCAGCGGCGTCACAGACGGCGCTGAGGGGCGCTTCACCAACTGCATTGTCTGGCTCAGCTAACGGGGCGACCGGCTCAGCTCCCATCAGTTCGGCAATCACATAGAACACCTTCACCTGGGCCGGTTCGCCAGTAACCGCTTCATGGACGATGTGTCGCATGGCGGCGAGGCCGCGAGCCAGGCGGTCGAACAGGTCTGCTGAGAGGGTCTGCTCGCCCCGCTTAATAGCTCCCAGCACGTGCTCAAACTGGTGGGCCACTTTGCCCAGGTCGGTAACGCCCAGCATGTTCCCATCTCCCTTTAGGGAATGGGCTTCGCGCATCAGGCTGGCCAAGATCTCCGGGTCATCAGGATGTTTTTCGAGGTGCAGCAGGCCGTCGTCAAGGGCTTGCAGACGCTCCGCACTGGAGGTTTTGAAAATGTCGCGCAGCTCGATGTCGTCAATCATCATGGTAGGGTGCTTCCCTCTGGTGTCTGTGTGGTTGGCCGCTGGGGCTAAATCGCTACCTTGAGCTGAATGGCGCTCTCGTTGAGCTGGTGGGTCCCAATTTTGATTTGGCTAATACCGCTGGCGGTTTCTTGGGCGCCCGTGTTGAGGCTGTTCATGGCGCTTACTACCTGCTGAATGGCCACCGCCTGCTGCTTGACGTTGAGCGAAATCTGCTGGCTGTTGAGGACGACATTGTTGACGGCATCGGCCACTCCAGCAAAGGCTTCGGCGGTTTCTTCGGCAATCTTGACCCCTTCTTCCACTTTTTTAGTGCCCTCGTCGGTCACCATCACCGTCGAGTTAATGGCGGTTTGAATGTCGGCGACTAGAGCGTTGATCTTCTCGGCTGACCGCTTGCTCTGGTCGGCTAACTTGCGAATTTCACCCGATACGACGGCAAAGCCCCGACCGTGTTCTCCGGCCCGCACGGCCTCTACGGCGGCGTTGAGGGCCAGCATGTTGGTCTGGTTGGCCAGGTCGCTCACCAGGCCAGAGATGCCGCCAATCTGGCTGGTCTGTTCGCTGAGTCGGAGAATTTGATCCGCGATCGCATCCACTTTTTCCCGCAGGGCTGTCATGCCCTCCAGGCTGCGCTCAACGGCCAGAGTGCCCCCCTCGGCCAGCGCCAGTGCCTGCTGGGCTCCGGCGGCGGCGGCTTCGGCCTGCTCTGCCGACTGCCGCGACGAGGCCCCCAGTTCATCCATAGTAGTGCTGGTTTCACTTACCGAGGCCACCTGCTGACTGCTGGTGCGCTCCTGCTGCTCAACGCTGGCGGCAATCTCGCTAGCCGAACTGGCAATGTCCCCGGCGGCCTGGTTCATCAGTCGCGAGGCTTTAATCACAATCAGCGTGCCAATCAGCGCCGACAAAATGACCGACAGGGCTGCAGCACCAATTAACGTGAGCTGCAGTCGTCGCAGGGCGGCAGCCTGGTGAGCCTCGTCCGTGGCCACAATCTCATCTTCTAGCTGTTCCATCGCCATCAGCAAGCTATCGATTTCGCTGGTCAAAGCGCGACCGTTGCTCTCGCGCCAGGCCTGTACACCCACCTGGCTCTGGTTTTGGTTGACCAAATTGATCATGTCTTGATGCAGATCAATAAACTGATTGATGAGCGCGTCTACCTCGGTCAGGTTCTGCCGCTGAACGTCATTGGTAATCTGAGCATTCAGCTGCTCAATTAAGGCTAGGTAATCAGTCTTTGCTTTGTTAAAATCCAGTAGAGACGTAGGATTTCGTTGTAGCAGGTAGCCACGGGTGGCGCGAGCCATAATTTGAACGTTGAGATTGACATGATCAACGTTTTCTTTAATCTCTCTGGCCTGTTTCACTTCCTCAAAAATCGTCGCCAGCTGACGCGCGTTAACCACAGTAACTCCCGCCGAAACAATCAGCGCCACGACGGGGACCGCGTAGCCCAGTACAATCCAGTGGCGTAGTTTCCAAATCTTGTGCTTTTTCATGGTTTATCTCCGTAGGGGGTGGCAAATGCAGAGGCTTGCGTAAAAAGTGTTCGACTAATTTAGGGACGACTCACCCTGACTGATCGACCACTAGCTCACCCTGAGTTAGCAAGGTAGGCAAATCTAAAAGACTCATCATGGTGTCGCCATAACGGGCTACACCTTTGAGGTAAGGGTTGTCATTGGAGTGAACCGCGGTAGGCATGGCCGCAACTTCTGAAGCGTTGACATAGACCACATCAAAGACATCGTCGACAACGACTCCGGCCACTAAAGGACCCAACCGCATGACGACGGCTTTTTGCGGCGGTGCAGCCGCGGCAGGAGACAAATTTAAGAATCGCCGCACATCGACCAGGGTTAAAATTTCGCCGCGCAAATTCATGTTGCCGACGATGTGCGATGGGCAGCAGGGAATGGGCGTTATTTGCGAGACGTTGGTAAACTCGTGCACTGTTTCTAGCCCCAGGGCAAACTGCTCTCCCGACAGGCTGACAATTGCCAGAGCCGATTGTTCAGAGGCGTTTTCTGTAGCCAGCAGCTGCGCTAGCCCCGCTGCCCGCTCTCGCAGCACCTGCTGTTCGGCGGGGGCAAACTGGGCCATAAATCGGTTAGCAGCGCCCTCTGCCTCTGCCAATCGCACGGCCCCCGATGGGGCCAGACCCGCCGCGCCCTGCACCAGAGCCTCCGGGTTGAGCAGGACAATCACACTGTCGGCGTACTGGGCTAGCCCGGCGGTCAGAGCGGGCCGAGTGGTATCGATGTAGGGGGTTTCTAGGGTTGTGGTGATGTGGTGGGGAGCGATCGCCTCTACGTTTTGAATGTGGTCTACTACCAGCCCCACCCGTTGCCCCTCGTGCTGGACCAGAACTACGGCCTGCCTCAGGCTATTGGGTTGTTTGGAATGCCCCAAAAACAGCCTGAGATTCAACACGGGTAACAGCTGGCCCCGCAGATTGAGTACCCCTGCGATCTCCGGCCCGGCCTCAGGTAGTGAGGTCAGGGCGGGCAGCAAAAAGATTTCTTGAACTGCCCTAGCTGCCAGTCCGTAGAGAGTATCGCCCAGGGCAAATAGCAGGTGGGGGGTAGCGTTCATGACAGATTACTCAAGGGGACAATGCAGCGCAGAAGAACAGAGCACAGGCGGCCTGATGGGCAAAAGAACAGGGTCGCCGGGCTTAGCATTCCCGCAAAAAGCCGATCAGCAGCAAGGCATTCAAAAAGCCGTTGGTTTAGTCAGTCGTCTACCTAGAATGTTGATTCTAAATAGACGGTTTGAAATCGCAGGCGAACTGTGAGCAGGTCTGATCATCTACAAGACGCATTTCGACTCCGCTCAATGCTCGATTTGTTGCTAGGTAGAGGATTGAGCGGAGTCGTTCGCGAAGTGTCCCCCGAAGGGAGAAAACCCAAAACCTATGCTGGATTTAATTTGAGCGTTGCTGGATATAGGTATGAATCAAAACTGCAACGTCTCTTGTAGGGGCAAACGGCCGTTTTCCCCTACCCAAATTTATGCTTCAATTCAGCAACACCTTAATTTGGCCTTCCTACTTATTCTGGGATTGATTTTCTAATAGTCGGCTTTTGAAGTTAAATGGCTCTGCCACTGGGCAACGGTCGTATCGCTGTAATGATCGAGCCGAGCGTCGGGGGGCAGTTTGGCCAACAGCATGAGGGCGTGACTGCGCATTTTTTGGGTCTTATCGAGCTGCTTTTCGCGTTCGTAAATGCTGGCCAGATCGAGATAGGCTTTGACAAAACCGGCGTTTAGGTAAATAATTTTGCGCAGGTGTACTTTGGCGCCGTCTAAATCGTTCTGGTCTTCGGCAATTTGGGCCAGCAAATAGTGCATCTCTATGCTCAAAGGGTGGCGGCGAATAACCTGGAGGCACAGCTGCTTGGCCTGCTCGTGGTGACCTGTGTTGGCGTAGGCGCGGGCAGCAATCTTACGGGCAGCATCGCACCTGGGGTGAGCCTTTAGAATGGCTTCGGCCCGGTGAATAGCGCTGCTGTAGATCTCTTGATCGAGCAGCGCTTCCGCCTCCTGCAGCGCTTTTTCCAGGTTGTGAGTCTGGGTTTGAGAGGGCGCAACCCTGACCTGAGGGCGAAGCCCGGTTTGGGCTGGGCTTTTGGCTTTGAGCGAACTGGGCGATTCCGGGATGGATACTCGTTCTGAGTCGGTTCCCGAGCGCTTCGCGAATCGCCGCGGCTCGGCAAGAGGGTTTGTCGCGGGTTGGGCAGGTTGAGGGGGAGCCTGTCTCGGCCCAGACTGCTTCTGGTAAACAACCGATTCTGGAAAACAGAGGGTTTTAAACTGGCTAGTATCCTGGCTGTAAAGCTCGGTGTGGCCGGTGAACAAATAGCCCTGCAGCCCCAGCGCCCGATGAAATTTTTGAATGATTTGGCCAATCGACTGATTATCAAGATAAATAAATACGTTGCGGCAAAAAATCAGGTCAACATTGCCCAGCCCAATGGCCGGGTTAGGGCAGGGGTCGCTGAGTAGATTGCCCCCCTGAAAGGTAACGCGCTGCCGCAGGCGATCGCAGATCTGATGCACCTGGTGGTGAGCATAAAAGTATTTTTGCTGCAGGCCGGCGGGCATTTGCCGAAACGACCAGCTGCCGTAGAGCCCCAGCCGAGCGCTATCCACGGCAGTTTTGCTGATGTCAGTGCCAATCAGCAGCGTATCCCACTGGTCCCACGGGAAGTTGAGTTCGTCGAGGGCGATCGCAATTGAATACAGCTCTTCTCCGGTTGAGCAGCCCGCGCTCCAGATGCGCAGACTGGGTTTAACTCCGGGGCCTGCTGCCGCCTGCTTGCGGCTAATAATATCGGGCAGAATGCGCTCGCTCAGGAGCTTAAACTGGTTGCTGTCTCGAAAGAAATAGCTTTCGTTGACGGTCAAAATTGAGTACAGTTCCTGCCACTCTGAAGCGAGGCTGGCCACAGCAGCCGGGATTACCGATGGGCCCGGACCTTGCTCCAGTTCCTTGAGCAGGTAGGTGTGGTAGTCAGCCAGCGACGTTAGCCGCAGACTGCTGGCCCGCCGCCATACTTTGTCTGCCAGCGATTTATAGTCCTGGTCGCGAATGTGGATGCCGGAGTGGCGGCTAATTAAACTGCTAATGCGCTTGAGAGTCAGGTCATCCATGGCCTAGGCGTGTCGTCAATTTTCGCTATAGTCCGTATCTCAGCGCTGTCGCGCCCGACCCAAAAACTAGGCTAGTTCAAAGCGCTAGAGTCAATGGTGATGGCGTCTCTATCGTGGCCGGGGTGGGTCAAAATCAGCTGGCCCAAATTGACGCGCCACAGATTGGTTTTCTTGAAGTTGGCCCCCGCCAGCTGGGCATAGTCGAGACAGGCTTCAGACAGGTTAGCCCGAAACAGGTTGGCGTTTTCGAGGGAGGTGTTGCTGAGGTCGGCCAGCCGCAGAACGGCCTCGCGCAGGTCGGCCTCGGTCAAATCGGCCCCGGTCAGTATCGCTCGAAACAGGTTGGTCCCGACGCAGCTGGCCCGACGCAGGTTGGCCTTAGCCATGTTGGCCCCCATCAGGCTGGCGCAGTTCAGGTTGCTCTGGCACAGGTTGGCGTTGCAGAGATTGGAGTAGTAAAACGTCGTTCTGACCAGGCTGGCCGACTGCAAGATGGCCTCCCGCATGTCAACTTCGTAAAAGTTAGATTCCCCCAGGTCGGCGTCGGTGAGCAGCGTTTCCTGCATGTCGGCTTTGTAAAAGTGCGAATGCCGCAGGTTGGCGTGGCTGAGGTTGGCGGTGTAGAGGTTGGTTTTGTAGAAGTCAACCATGCTGAGGTTGGCGTGGCTGAGGTCGGCCATACACAGGTCGCAGCGGTACAGGGTCGACGACTCAAAGTTAGCGCGGGTGAAAACGCTTTCTCTCAGGTTGGCTTCGTAGAAGTTGGCGTGGCGAAAGTCGACGCCGGGAAGATGCAGCCGGCCCAGGTCTGCCCCCTGAAAGTCGGGACGAATGCCGGGATTCTGGATGCGCCAGGCGTTCCAGGTTTCAACGCCTTTCTCTAGGATGTTCAGGTGCTCAGTGTTTGCCATTGGTTAGTGCTCCCTAAGTTACGCAGGGTGACGGCTGGCTAAAAAGACCATGCGTAACGTGACGATGTAAGAACAGCCTTTGACCGGGAGTGTTCAGCAGTGCACTGAACCCATTAGCGGCTGAGGGGCCTCTAGGCCATTTGCCCACCAAGACCGTAGCCAGTCTCTTGGTGGGGCGAGTAGACCCTGAATTAGACTCTGCGATCGCACCCAGGACAGTGCGACGAAAGCCTAGCTCGCACTCAATTTTCCCCAGAGAGAGAAGCTATTAACACTTATTTACATAGTTGCGTAATTTCCCCAGGCTCCTGGTAGAACTACGCTGTTGCGCGCCGTCCTTCGCCTACCCTCAACAGCAGGCCGCCGATCTAGCGAGGCAGGGTTAGAAAGACCCGGTTCAGCAGGTAGGGTCCGATCGCGTTCAGCGGTAGTACCTGCTGGGCTGCTCCAAGGGCGATCGCCTCCTTGGGCATGCCAAACACCACGCAGCTGGCTTCATCTTGGGCAATGGTGAGGGCCCCCGCCTGGGCCAGGGTCTGCAGCCCGTCGGCCCCGTCTCGCCCCATTCCCGTCAGCAGTACCCCTACCGCCTGCCGCCGGTAGTAGGCCGCCACCGACTTAAACATCACCGTTACCGAGGGGCAGTGACCGGCCACTGGCGCCCCTGGAGAAAGCACCATCTGCCCGCTGGTGTTGATCTCCAGGTGGTGCTGCTCGGGGGGAAAATATACCACGCCGGGCTGAGGCGTATCGCCAGGGGCGGCAATGGTGACGCGCATGGCGCAGCTGTTGTCGAGCCAGTCGACGAGCCCCTTCAAAAACCCACTGCTGATGTGCTGCACGCAGATAATGGGAACTGGAAATGTTTTGGGCAACGGCTGCAAAACGGCCAGCAGCGCCTGGGGGCCGCCGGTCGACGCGCCGATCGCCAGGAGTCGAGGGGTCGAAGTGTTGATCCGAGGGTTAATATTTCCAGCCGGCTGAGGGGGCAAAGGCAGCGTAGCGGTGGCCCCACTGGGCCGCCGATGGGTAAAGACCGTCACCCCTGACAGCACTCGAACTTTAGCCAGCAGATTGGTTCTAGCCTTTTCGTACTCTGAGGCCAGGCCGGTGCGGGGTTTAGGGAAAATATCGAGGGCTCCGGCTTCTAGAATGCGGAATACGGTCTGGGTGTCTTCTGCCTGTACGGACGCGCTGATCACTAAAATTGGGCAGGGGAAACGGGCCATCACCTCCTGAGTCAGCTCCAGCCCGTTCATCTTGGGCATATGCAAGTCGGTGCAAATCAGGGTGGGCTTGACCGATGGAATCAGGGCCAGAGCTTCCTGACCGTTGCGGGCTACCCCGACGACCTCCATATCGGGTACATCGCGAAAAATGCGCTGCAAAAGGGCTAAGGCAACGGGCGAATCTTCGACTAGCAGTAACCGAATCAGACCTGCGGGCATCGAACTGTCTCTTGGATAACGGTCTCTTGAATATCGCTTGGGGGTAGTCGCTTTCAAGCGCCTGAAAGCAAGGGTAATCAGGGCGAGCAGAGTTCTAAAGCATATAGCTTTCTTTGCTCCCCTGCACCCTACCCCACTGGGGAGAAGAGGGCGGCCGACAAAAGAAACAGTCCACAGGATTGCGATAACATAGTCTCAATTAACAAGCCTTTATAAATCCACATATCAATCCTAGGCCGTCGGACGTGAGAGCTCTGGGCTCGCCACTGTGAGCCGGGCACTCTTACCTGGTCACTTCAGGGTTAGCAAAAGGTCGCTAGAAGAGCTGCGCTCGATAGCCGTAGCTATAGGCTGCGAGAGATGTTGTAATTCTTGACGCAGCAAAACAATAGTTAATTTGAGCGGTGTAACCGGGCGATTTGGTTGGCCAATGGGTTCTCTAAACTGGGCCTGGCTGGCTTTTGTACCAGGTTTAGAGCGAGATTCTGTCGTTTTTCTGCAAATAGGACTCCACATTCTGAACTTGATTTAGCTAGCCTGGGGTAGTCCCTGGTGACGTTATGGAGCAGGCCAAATCTCTACAATAACTACTACAAGTCGAGGCGCGATCGCGGCCTTCTGTCGTGCCAATCTGCAAACCTCAAAACTGCTGCAGTTCACACAATGACACCATCCAATGAGTTAATCTTCCTACGTAATGGGGGAAAAACTGGATCGCTCATTCAGGAATTTAACTGGGTCGATACTCCGCTAGGGCCGATTGAGGGATGGTCTCAGAGCCTTAAGGTAGCGCTACAAATTCTGCTTTCGTCCAGATTTCCCATGCAGATTTTGTGGGGATCTGACTACATTCAGTTCTACAACGATGCCTACATCCCGATCGCGGGCAACAAGCATCCTGTGGGCATTGGCCAGCGGGGCGCTGACTGCTGGCGGGAGGTGTGGGATTTTGCAGGGCCACTGCTCGATCGGGTAATGGCAACCGGTGTAGCCACCTGGTCTGAGGATCAGCCCCTGGTTTTAGACCGCAATGGCCAGCCTGAGGAGGGATATTTCACCTTTTCCTACACGCCGATTTGGGATGAGGCAAATCGGGTCGGCGGTATTTTTATCGCCATCAATGAGACAACGCAGAAGATTTTGGGCGAGCGCCGCGAGCGCACCCTGCGGGCAGAGGCCCAGACGATCGCCAAACGGTTAGAAAATGTTTTGACCAGCATCAGCGATGAGTTCATGATGTTTGACTCCAACTGGTGCTTTACCTACGTTAACGATCGCGCCGTTGCCGCCCTGCACACTCCTCGTCAGGATCTGCTGGGGCGATCGATTTGGGAGGTGTTTCCCCGGCTGGTGGCTACGCCTTTTTACCAGCGACTGCAGGGGGCGGTTGAGGCGCAAACCGCCACTGGCTTTGAGCTGTTTGACGCCGATGCGGGGCGCTGGCTCGAAAATCGGGTCTACCCGTTTGGCGATGGGGTGTCGCTGCTACGGGTTGATATCAGCGATCGCAAACATCTGGAGCAGGCCCTGCACGCCTCCCAGGACCAGCTCGACAGTTTGCTCAATACGGCCCCGGCCTCCATCGCCCGCTGCCGCTTTTTTGCCGATCGCACCTACGTTTTAGACTACCGTTCGCAGGGGTGCGAGGCCCTGACCGGCTATACCTTAGAGGAGCTAACCCCCGAGCTTTGGGCGGCCCGCACATTTTCAGAAGACTCGGCGGCAATTGCTGACGCCATGTTTGAGGCCGTGTTTGAGCAGCGGCCGATCACGCTGGAATATCGGTTTTTGCACAAAGACGGAACAGTGCGGTGGATTGCCGATAGCCTCACCTCCCGCCGGGATGAGGCTCAAACCTGCTGGATTGTGACGATGGTCGGCATTGACATTACCGCTCGCAAGCAGGCCGAAGATGACCTGCGACGCAGCGAGGCCCACCTGGCCCTGGCCCAGCGGATGGCTCAGTTTGGCAGCTGGGAGTTTTACCCCAATGGCCAGCAGAGCGTGTGGTCAGAGGCCATCTTTGAGCAGTTTGGCTATGACCCCAGCCAGACCGAACCCAGCTACGCCGACCTCATGCAGCGCATTCACCCCGACGATCGCCAGATGGTAGAGCAGTTTGCCGAGCGGGCGATCGTAGACCACCAGCCCTACGCCCTCGATCTGAGAGTGGTCTGGGCGGACGGTTCGCAGCGCTACCTGCACCTGCGCTGTGAACCGGTGCTCGATGCCCAGGGCCAGCTCGTCAAGCTGATGGGCACCTGTCTCGATATCACCGATCGCAAGCAGATTGAGGTGGTTTTGCAGGAGAGCCAGACGCGGCTGCAGCTGGCCTTGCAGGGGGCCAACTGCGGCACTTGGGATTACGATTTGACCAGCCAGGATCTAGTCTGGTCAGAGCGCTGTAAAGCGATATTTGGTATCGACTCAACTACGCCCATGAGCTTTGAGGCGTTTGCCCGCGCCATTCACCCCGACGATCGCGATCGCGTGCAGCGGGCGGTGGATGAGGCGATCGCCCACCGCCAGGACTACGACGTTGAAATGCGCACGCTCTGGCCCAACGGCACCGTGCGCTGGGTGCGCTCCATTGGCCGGGTCTACCGAAACCAGTGGGGGCAACCGATGCGTATGGCCGGGGTAGCGCTGGATATTTCCAGCCTTAAGCAGGCGGAGGCAACCCTGCGCGAGAGTGAAGAACGCTACCGGATGCTGGCTGAGGCCATGCCCCAAATGGTTTGGATGGCCGATCGCAGCGGTGTTCAGTACTGGAATCAGCGCTGGTACGACTACACGGGCATTCCCCGAGGGACCGCCCTGGGCACGGCGGGCACGCAGACGGTACATCCCGATGAGCAGGAGCGCGTCATGGTGCTTTGGCAACAGGCCCTAGAAAAGGGGGAAGCGTTTGAAATCGAGCAGCGCATTCGTCGCCACGACGGCGTCTACCGCTGGTTTATCAACCGCGGGCTGCCCGTACAGGACAGCAGCGGCGAGGTCAACCGCTGGGTGGGCACCATTACCGATGTAGACGATAAAAAGCAGCTCGAAGACCAGCGCGCCCGCCTGCTCGAACAGGAGCGCGTGGCCCGAGAAGCGGCCGAGAACGCCAACCGAATTAAAGATGAGTTTCTGGCGGTGCTCTCCCACGAACTCCGGTCACCCCTCAACCCGATTTTGGGCTGGGCCAAGCTGCTGCGAACCACCCAACTGAGCGCCGCCAAAACCGAATACGCCCTCGAAACTATTGAGCGTAACGCCCGACAGCAGTCTCAGCTGATTGATGACCTGCTGGATGTCTCGCGCATTTTGCGCGGCAAGCTGATCTTAAACAGCCTGCCCACCTCGCTAACTGCCATTATTGACGATGCCCTGGAGACCGTCTGCTCCGTGAGCGAAACGAAGGGCGTGCAGATTCAAACTGAGCTAGATGCGGCTCCTTTTAAGGTTTTAGGTGACCCCAACCGGCTTAAGCAGGTGGTTTGGAATTTGCTGTCCAACGCGGTGAAATTTACCCCTGCGGGGGGCCGAGTGAGCGTGCGGCTAAACTACGTTGAAAACTGGGCAGAAATTCACATTAGCGATACCGGCAAAGGCATTGACCCGGCGTTTTTACCTCACGTTTTCGATCGCTTCAGGCAGGCCGATAGCACGACCACCCGAGACTTTGGCGGGCTGGGGCTGGGGCTGGCGATCGCCCATCAAATTGTCGACATGCACAGCGGCACTATTCACGCTGAAAGTCTTGGTGAAGGGCAGGGGGCTAACTTTACCGTGCGGCTGCCGGTGATGCTGGCCGCGGTCGAAGAACCGCTCCCTATCCCCCAACTGACGAATGGCCATGACCTGCTCAATATTCACGTCATGATTGTTGAAGATGATGTCGACAGCCGCAATTTAATTACCGCAACGCTACAGCATTTTGGGGCTCAGGTGACGGCTTTCTCCTCTGCCGCCGACGCCATTGTGGCGCTGGCTAAAACCCAGCCCGATATTTTAATCAGCGATATTGGCATGCCCGGTATGGATGGCTATATGCTGATGCAACACCTGCGAGAGATGACCTCTGCCAGCGAAATTCCGGCGATTGCACTGACCTCCTACACCACGAAAATTGACCGCGAAAGAATTTTTGCGGCCGGGTTTCAGAAGCACCTGCCCAAGCCAATGGAGGTAGCTGAGCTAATTGAGGCAATTTTGGCGCTGGTGCCTCAGCGATCGGGGTGAGCGGTTGAGGAAAATCACAAGCATATTACTTATGGAAAACCTCTAAATTCACGTTTAACATTACTTCAGCCTATTTAAATCACAAAATCTGCCTGTGACTTCAATGGGAAACGTTATGAAACAACTCAACTATGGATGCTGATTTACACAGCGGCAAGCTAGTAAAATGGAAAGACGATCGCGGCTTTGGCTTTATTCAGCCCGATGACGGAGGAAAAGAGGTTTTTCTACATATCTCCGAGCTTAAAGATTCAGTCCGTCGCCCGCGCCTCAACGATACTATTCATTACTATTGTGTAATCAATTCAGACGGTAAAACCCGTGCCGTAAATGCCTCTATTCAAGGTGTAAGAAAGCGATCGCAGCTCCCCTTAGAAAAGCCAAAATTTAGCGGTAGACGAAGTTCTAAAAAATCCATAACCTTTCTGCTAGCTAAGCTACTGGTGCTGCTGTGTCTTCCATTGACTGGAGCCGCACATTTTGGCTGGGTAACCGGTAACATTTGGCCGCTAATGCTCTACCCGGTGATGAGCGTGTTTACCTACGTTTTGTACGCCGACGACAAAACCCGCGCCAAGCAAAAAGTATGGCGCACCTCTGAACAAACGCTACACGTTTGTGAGCTGGTCGGGGGCTGGCCGGGTGGGTATGTCGCCCAGCAGGTCCTGCGCCACAAGAGCCTGAAGCAGTCCTATCAGGTTGAGTTTTGGCTGATTGTTGCGATCCACCAGATCGCCTGGCTGGTCTGGCTGGGGTTTGGCCCCGCGCTAATTCCCTGACCGGCAGATAAGCTGGTTTACACCACAGTTGAGGCTGCCGATGAGTGAGCCATTAAGTGAGCCCTTGCGGCAGTTTATTGACGCCGTTTTTCCTCAGTTCAGCGTTGATTGGTCACGGGTAGAGCCGCATTTAGAGACGCGATCGCTCCAAAAGGGCGGCCTGCTGCTGCGCGAGGGCGACCCCTGCGACTTTGTCGGGCTCACCCTAACCGGCTGCCTGAGACTGTTCTTTTTGAAGGACGACAAAGAGCTGACGCTGTTCTTCTGCCCCGCAGGGTCGCTCCTGGGCGACTATCAAAACCTGCGGCAGCGGCGACCGGCAATTTTTTCGGGCCAGGCGATCGAAGCCTCTGAGGTACTGATCCTCAACCGGCAGGTGCTGGCGCTGCTGGAGGCGGCCCCCGCCGGGCCGCAGCTGATGCGGCTGGTGGTGGAGTTTTTGGCCTTTCGCCTGCGCGATCGCCTGCTGTCGCTCTACCGCGATACCCCTGAGCAGCGCTACCTGGCCCTGCTCGAAACCGAACCTGAGCTGCTGCAGCGGGTGCCGCAGCACTACATTGCCTCGTACCTGGGCCTGGAGCCCGAGTCGCTGAGCCGCCTTAAGCGTCGGGTGTATCAGCGGCGGCTGTCGTAGTGGGCAAAGACTTAACCCACGTCAATGCCTGCTCCGTCAGGAGGCTCCTAGCATGGGGGAGTCGCAAGCAAGACCCCCTATGGATATCAACCCCAATGCCCCCGTCAGCGCCCGCCACCAGGTCACCATTAACGCCCCCGCCGAAACTATCTGGCAGCTCTTGACCGACATTGACGGGTGGCCCAGCTGGAACCCCAACATCTCTGCGGCGACTCTGGCGGGGCGAGTAAAACCCGGCTCCACCTTTCGCTGGAAATCAAATGGCATCGGCATTATGTCGACTCTGCAGACGGTCGAGCCCCACTGCCACCTGGGCTGGACTGGCAAAGCCATCGGCACCCGCGCCATTCACACCTGGGAGTTGGAGCCGGTGGGCGACACCGTGGTTGTAACCACCGCAGAATCCTTTGAGGGCTGGCTGGTGCGATTGATGCAGGGCATGATGCAGAATACCCTCGACACCTCACTGGCGGCCTGGCTGCAGAGCCTGAAGCAGCGAGCCGAACAGGGCCGTTAGCCCAAACGGCCTTGCAGAATCCGTAATCCTGTGTTGTAGTATGTATACTACAAAATAACTCGATCGCAGGACGGTTCCCGTCATGGCTTCTTTTCAACACGTAATTCGCTACTACAGTCGCTACCGCCGGGCTGCGATCTGGAGCATTACCGCTAGCAGCCTGTTTCAGGTGGTGGATCTGGTGGTGCCCTACAGCATTGGCCAGCTGCTCAACGTGCTCTCAAACCAGCCCATCGACCCCCTGAGCCAGGGAATGGTCGATCGGGTCGCCGCCGTGGTGAGGTATCCGGCTGGGCCTGGTTTGGCGATCGCCCTTTTTCTGGCCATTATCTTCTTTGCCACCGTAGTGCGCGCCCCCATTCAGCCCTGGGTGGCCGACTGGTTCCACTGGGATATTGCCCTGCGCACTCGGCGCGACCACACCCACTCGGTGATTCGCAAACTGCTGACCCTGCCCCTGGGCTTCTACGACGTGAATAACCCCGGACGAATCTCGGGGCGGGTGGCGCGGGGTCTGTCTAACCACACCTGGACCTACCCCGAAATTGCCAATCAACTGATCCCCAAGCTGGTGCGCATCACCGGCATCTTCGTTCTGATCTGGTGGATTGACTGGCGCATTGCCCTGGTCTTTTTGGTGTCGTTTATCGGCATCCTCAGCTTCAGCCTGAAGGATCTAATTCGCTTGAACAAAAAGGAGCAAACCCTCGACACCTATATGGAGAATACCGAGAGCCGCACCTCGGAGATCATCACCAACATCAAAACCGTGAAAGCGTTTGCGACCGAGCGGGACGAGCTGCGGCGGCAGAGCCAGCGCTTGCAGCGCGAGTTTGCTGTCGTCATCCGCGTCATTCACAAGGGGTACGTCATCCTCGGCACCTGGCAGGATTTGATCGTGCAGAGCTGTGTGTTTGGTCTGCTGGTGCTGACGCTGCTAGCCACGCTGCAGGGCCACATCTCGCTGGGGCACTTTATCACTACCCTGACGGTGTCGAGCATGGCCTACTCAGAGCTAGGGCCGATTAGCGAAGTGGGCGAAGTCTTTGCCCGCCGCTACGCCTCGATGCTGCACTTTCACGAGTTTATGGAAGAGCCCCTGGGCACCGACGCGGTGAACCTGACCGACCCTGCCGAAAGCTTGCCCACTTACCAGTTCACCGGCAAGGTGCACTTTGACCAGGTGAGCTTTGGCTACGACGATGAAAAGCCGGTGCTGCAAAATATCGATTTGCTGATCGAGCCCTACCAAACGGTGGCGCTGGTGGGGCGATCGGGCTCGGGTAAATCGACCCTGGTGAAGCTGCTGTTTCGCTATTTCGACCCCCACAGCGGCCGCATTCTAATCGATGGCGAAGACATTCGGCATCTGGATGTTACCGGCTATCGGAAGCGGCTGGCGATCGTACACCAGGAAGTGGATGTGTTTAACGGCACCCTGCTCGACAACCTCAAGTACGGCAACCCCACGGCGTCTATGGAGCAGGTCAACGAAGCCTGCCGTATCGCTCGGGTAGATGAGTTCATTCACCGCCTGCCTAAGGGGTACTACACGGTGGTGGGCGAGCGGGGGGTACGCCTCTCGGGTGGACAGCGGCAGCGGTTAGGCATTGCCCGCGCCCTGCTGGTCAACCCCGATGTGCTGGTGTTCGACGAAGCGACCTCTAGCCTCGACTACGAGTCGGAGCGATCGATTCAGCTGGCCATGCGATCGATTCTCGGCACCCGCACCACACTCATCATCGCCCACCGCCTCAGCACGGTGCGCGAGGCCGACAAAATTGTGGTGCTAGATGAGGGCCGCATTGCCGAAGTGGGCAACCACGAACAGCTGCTGGCCCACGGCGGCATCTACCACCGCCTGCACGTACTGCAAGAAACCGGCGAAATGGTGGCCTAGAAGGCTCCCAACACTAGGTAAAAAGAGACGCTGGTCTGACCGACTGGCGTCTCTTTCTATGGGAAAGATTTAACCCCTGCTCCCTCAACCCTTTTCCCTTTCTATGAATCTATGCAGTCGGATTGACAGTCCTCAACCTCCAAAAAATGAACTGAGGCCGAGGAATACACAAGTGGGACGTACCTCTTCATCTCACTGCCTGGGGGCTAAGACTCTAAGTTGCCAAATCGGTTATGGCAGAAGGCTTCTTGGAGGCTCAGTTATCTAAAATAGCATCACGTCCACGGTAGGATTTTTTTGATGTCGATCCGTTCTCCAGGCTTAGCACCCTATCGGCAGGAAATACATTCTGGATTGAAGCAGCTTTCTCGATATATCTGTCTGGTTGTCATACTGATAGCCGTTGGGGTGCTGATGGGTTGGGGACTAGCCATTCCCTGGTTAAAAAGCGGCCTACCTGGTCTGCCTGCAATGAGACCCAATACAGCCCTGGGCTTTCTTCTAGCCGGTGCTGCTCTTTGGTTAGAGGTTGATGTTCGATCTAGCGAACGACGCTACGCCTGGCAGACGTCCCTCTCTCTAGGGTTGGCACTGGCTTGCTTTGGTTTGGGCAGCATCAACCTTCTAGAATTTTTGCTGGGTTGGGATACTGGGCTGGGACACTGGCTATTTCCCTGGTGGGCCGAACAATTAAACTCTGTCTCTAGGGGCCGTCTTGCCCCCAACACCGCGCTAAGCTTTGTTCTCTTTGGTGGGTCGATATGGCTACTGTACCGACGCAGATATCGCGGGGCTCAAGTTATGGCGCTGGGGATGTTCTACGTTGCGCTGGTAGGGTTTCTTGGCTACCTTTACGACGTTGAAACGTTATATGGCCTGGGGTCTTACTCGACCATGTCGCTGCCCACCAGCGGGGCTTTTTTGCTGTTAGCGGCTGCGGTGCTATTGCGCTATCCCAATCGCGGCATGGTGGCAATTTTAACGGCAGACCACGCTGGGGGTGCCCTGGTACGGCGGCTGGTGCTGGCGGTTGGTCTGGTGCCGGTAATGCTTTGCGGACTGATTTTAATCGGCAAGCGGCAAGGACTCTACAGCAGCGATTTTGGGGTTGTTTTGCTCTGCGTGTTGGTGGTGCTGCTGCTGAGTCTAGTCACCTGGTGGAGTGGCCTGTTGCTGGAGCAAAGTGACTACTATGTCTCTTTCGATACGTTGACCGGATTGCCAAATCGGCGGCGATTTGAGCAACAGCTCAGCCAGTGGATGGTGTACTGTCGCCAGCAGCATCAACTTTTGTGCGTACTGTTTTTAGACATCGATCGCTTTAAGTACGTGAACGATGTGCTGGGGCATGATTTAGGAGACGAACTGTTAATTCACGTTAGTCGGCGGCTGCAATCGCTGATGCCTGAGAAAGGGCTATTGGCTCGCTGGGGCGGTGACGAGTTTATTTTGCTGCTGCCCAAGATTGAGGATTTAGCCGCTGGTGTTGCTCTGGCAGAGGCAATTTTAACGTCTTTAATGTTGCCGTTTCAGTTACAAAATCACTACCTCAACATTAGCGTTAGCCTGGGGGTGGCGATTTTTCCAGAGGATGGAGAAGACCTGCGGGCCTTACTTCAAAAGGCCGACCTTGCCCTATTCGAGGCCAAAGGCCAGGGCCGCAACACTTACCAGATCTACAGCCAGGTTTTTTCGGAGCGGGTCAGCGAAGCGCTACAGCTCGAAAATGCTTTGGTCAAAGCCCTGGAGCGGGAGGAATTTTCGCTTCACTATCAGCCCAAAATCAGTTTAGCTACGGGCCAGCTTACTGGTTTAGAAGCCTTGCTGCGCTGGGATTCTCCCGAGCTAGGTCGAGTATCGCCTGGGCGCATTATTCCTGTAGCTGAAGAGACGGGGCTGATTGTAAACATAGGCGCTTGGGTCTTGCGAGAAGCTTGCCGTCAGGCGAAAGTTTGGCAAAGTGAGGGGCTGCTATCGGTGCCTATTGCCGTCAATATTTCAGTGCTACAGCTCCATCAGGCTAACCTACTCGCTCAGCTCAAGCAGTTGCTTAATGAGTTTGAGCTGTCGCCATCACTGCTAGAGCTAGAAATTACGGAAACGGCGGCGATGCAGGACGTTGACTACGCCCAGGCGCGGCTGCATCAACTCTCTGACTTAGGCATTGGCCTCAGCCTCGATGACTTTGGCACCGGCTTTTCGTCGCTGGCCTACCTGAGTCGGTTTCCGCTAAAGGTGTTAAAAATTGACCGGGCCTTTATTACGTCAATCACTACATCAGCGACGGCTCAAGCTATTGCGCGATCGATCATTGAGTTGGGTCATGGTTTGGGCATGCGTGTGCTAGCTGAAGGGGTAGAAACTAAACAGCAATTAGCCTATCTGCGATCGGTTGGCTGTGATGAAGTTCAGGGTTATATTTTTTACCGCCCGATGCCCGCAGCCCAGGTTGCGGAGGTTTTGCCTAAGGTCTCGAAACCTCAATGAAGGTGCATTCTGCAAAAACCTTGGAAAGTTTAAACCAGTTGTTTGGGCTTTTAGCCTAACGGGGGTGCGCTTTTTGCCTGAAGTGTTCAATATCCACAACCTTAGGCGCGTTTGTGATGGGCGATCGCTCCGCAAAGCTCAGGTCGGATGTGTCTAGGGGAGCCAATACATACTGCCCCATGAAGCTGCACCCGTGGCCAACTAGATGAATTACCTGGGGGGCGACTGTACCCGGCTGTACCCAGCTGACCCCGTGGTGGTTGATCACCAAGTGCTTGTCGCGCAGGGTGCGGCTGACGCCATGGTCGTCAAAGTACTGTAGAATTTTGCGGATGGTTTGAAACGACAAATGCTGGCGCAGGCGGCTAATGGCCCGAATTTCCAGAATTTGCTCCCACGAGTAAAGCACCTCCAGCCGAGGCGACTGGCCCGTACGCTGGGGTATGATGATGCCAGTTTTTTCTAAGTAAGCGAGGCGACCGGGGCTGCTGCGGGCTAAGACAACGGCGTGGCGGCGAGGAAACCAATCCATAGCGGGCGCTCCAACACAAACGCTAGATGTGGGGGCAATACAAATTACTCTACGCTATGGGTATGGAAATGTCCGGAGTGCTGAATACCTTTTGAGAGGTTCTGCAATCCTTTAAAAACAAAAATAACGGGGATCGCTTATCCTACGCTGGATGCAGCAATTCCAACGTTTTTTGAAGCTTTCTATGCAAAATAGGATACTTGCGCTAGGTCGCCTGTACTAGCACCTAGCCGCCGCTGACGGGAGGAATCAGCACCACCTCGTCACCATCGTGCAGCGGCGTGTCGTCGTCGACAAACTGCAGGTTGAGGCCCAGGCGGGTGCGATCGCGCCACGGTTCCAGCTTGGGGTGCTCGGCCAGAGCGCGATCGCGCACCGCCCCCACCGTCGTTCCAGCGGGAAACTGCCACTGTGCCTCGGGGGTGCCGTAGGCTTCCTGGTAAATGGCAAACAGCTTGACGGTAATGGTGATGGGGTTGGGCACGGGGGTGCGATCGCTCCTGTCCTAAAAATCTTGCCCAGCACTACTGAGTGACATCTACCCCAGCTAGCCGAGACACCACCGTCTGAATCGCTGGAGCAAGTGCCTGGAGTACCGGCGACAAAATTACCACACTTCCCGCCGTAATGATGATGGTGCGCGCGGTGGTCAAATTGTCCCGCTGAAACTGAAAGAAGCGCTCATCCCAGCGCTCTACCTCCGCCTTCAGCTCCTGACGGCTCTGCTCTAGTTTGTCGTTCAGTGCCTGGCGGCTTTGTTCCAAGTCGCTTCTCAGCGCAATAATTTGCTCAACAACGTCAGTCAGAGTGGGTTCGCGATCGGGGGTTGTAGTCATAAGCACTCCTATAGCTCAAATTTTAAGCCAAAGCCTCCCTGGTATGCAGAGAACGCTGTAGTTTAGCGTTCCCAACTCGGTTTCAGTATTGGTAACGTCCCCCTTAGCTCCGCTGGCTGAGGCGATAGTAAAGCCATCCGAGTTTGGCTGAGGCAACCCTATGACCCGCTCTGCATTCCCCTTGCTGCGTACCCATCGTGCGGCCCTGCTTGCGATCGCCCTGGGGGCCACCCTGGTCGGCGGCTGTGCCGAGGTGCCCGAAATTGTGCTCAGGCAGGAGGCCATGTCTACCGAGGCCGATATGGCGATGGGCGAAGCGGCATCTCCGGTTGAGAACCAGGTGATCGCCCCAGCGGCAAAGGAGGCGGATATGGCACGGAACGGCATCATTGAGCCGGTGCCTAGCGATATCGGTCAGCCCACGCCCCAGTTGGTCAAGCAGGCCAGTCTGGTGCTGGTGCTTACCGACCTTGACGCAGCGGTAGATCAGGTGCAAAGCATTGTTCAGCAGGCCCAGGGGGATGTGCTGAGTCTGCAAGATCACCGCTCTCCTGAGGGAACGGCCCAGCAGGTGACTCTGACTTTGCGGGTACCCCAAGCCCAATTAGATACAGTGCTCGAAGCCCTACGTCCCCTGGGCACCGTGCAGCAGCAATCGCTCACCGCTGAGGATGTGTCGAGCCAGCTAGTAGATCTGGAGGCCCGGCTGAAGAACCTGCGCCAGTCGGAGGCGGCGCTGCTGCAAATTATGGAGCGATCGGGGGAAATTTCCCACGTGCTGGAGGTGGCGCGGGAGCTGAGCACCGTGCGCGAGTCCATTGAGCGCATGGCCGCTCAGCAGCAGACCCTCAAGCGGCAGGTAGCCTATTCACAAATCTACTTGACCCTACAAAGCCCGGTCACTCGGGTTACCCCCCTACGGCCCGTGGGCGAAACCCTGGGCAACACCTGGGAAGCGGCGACCCAATCGGCCAAAGCCTTTACCGTTAGCGGGTTGAAGCTGGGGCTGTGGCTGCTGGCCTTTAGCCCCTACTGGGCGCTGCTGGCGGTGGCAGGCTACGGCGGCTACCGCCTGTGGCACAGCCGCACGACCCCTCCCATCGCCACCGAGGCTGACAACAGCTAACAGGTCCTACCCAGAGCAGACCTGTTAGGGAATAGGCACAAGGGATAGGCATAAATGCTGAATCTGGCGGTATGCTTAATCCGTTTAGGTTCAACGCTGCGGCGAGTGGTGCATTGACGATGAAATTTTCTCCTACCCTGGCGGCGATGCTGTTTATGCCTACGGCGGCGGGGCTGCTCTACCAGGCGGTGCAGCCTCACCCCTGGCCCCATAGGCTGCTTGCGATCGCCCTGCTGCTGGCCCTTTTCGAGCAGGCCCATATGGCCCGAGTCGACCTGCGCAACGTTGAGCTGGTGGGGCAGCGCTTGGGCGATCCTCGACTCAAGACCTTTCATCAAGTGGTCGTCTGGACTATTTTGGGGCAGCTGGTGGGGTTTTATGGCGCGGCAGCGGGCTACCTGGGCTGGGGAATGGCGGCCATTCTGCTCAGCGTCACCGGGTTTAACCTGGTAGCGACCCTGCGGCTAGAGCCCACGGGTTCTCAACCTCTTCAGGTAGCGAACTGGCGATCGCGCCTCGACGTGCTGACCCTGGATGCGATCGCGCTCATTCTTGCTGGTCTGTGGATTGCCCAGCGCTTTCAGAACTGGGTCGCGGTGGGCATGTTCGCGATTACAGCCCTCTACAGCGCCAGTAAGCTAGTCACCTATGCCAAAGCCCTGGGGCGACCCTCAGCGATTCATATCGCTCACGCCGCTCAGGAGCATCCACAGACCCCCCAGCAAAATTAGCAGGGCCAGGCCGCCCATGGCGGCATCGAGCCAGGGGATTGTTTCCATTAAATGTCTTCCTCGCCTTCAAACAGGGTTTTTAGAGGCATCGCCTCCAGGTTCAACGATTCTTGCAGATAGCGCGACACCACGTCTGACTGACCGTGGGTGACGTACACCGTTTTAGCGCCGGTATCTTTTACCGTTTGAATCAGCCCTGGCCAGTCGGCGTGGTCAGAGAGCACAAACCCTCGCTCGTAGCCGCGCCGCCGCCGCGCACCGCGCACCGCCATCCACCCCGACGCAAAAGCGGTTTGAGGGTGCTTAAAGCGCTTCATCCAGCTGGAGCGGTGGCCCGAGGGGGGCGCGAGCACCAGCTCTCCGGTAAATTTGTGGCTGCGGGGCAGCTCGGAGGTGCAGATCGTCGGCACCATCGCCACCCCCTGCTCGCGGTAGATCTCGGTCAGCACATGAATGGCGCCGTGGACGTAGACGGGGCGATCGCTCAGTTTGGTCAGCTCGCTCAGCACCCGCTGGGCCTTGCCAAAGGCGTAGCAAAACAAAATCGAGGGCCGCTCCGGGTCGCCCTGCCACCAGTCGTAGATGCGGCGCACCGTCTCAGCACCGCTCTCCCAGCGGTAGATGGGCAGGCCAAAGGTGGCCTCGGTAATAAACGTATCGCAGGGCACCACTTCAAAAGGGGTACAGGAGGGATCGGCGCAGCGCTTGTAGTCGCCCGACACCACCCACACCTCGTCCCTGTGCTCAACCCGAATTTGGGCCGAGCCCAGCACGTGACCCGCCGGATGAAACGAAACCCAGGTCTCGCCCAGCTTGATGCGATCGCCGTAGGCCAGCCCCTGCAGCTGAATCTCCTGCCCCAGCCGCCGCCGCAGAATACCCTCGGACTGAGCCGTAGCAAGATACTGAACGGAGCCAGACCGGGCGTGGTCGCTGTGGGCGTGGGTGATCAACGCCGTTTGCACCGATCGCCAGGGGTCGATGTAGAAATCCCCTTTTTCGCAGTACAGCCCCTCGGGACGCACGGTAATCAGGGCCATAGGAACACCTCACGCAAAGGAGATACACCGTGGCGATCGACTCTAACTCCCCTGTCGAGGGGTGTTTTAGAGAGATGCTTTAACACCGAGAATCGAGGGGGATTGGATCTGAGCAAAGCTGCGCCTCACAAACGTCAGAAAATCAGCGAACGCTGGCTAGTCTTTTTTCTCTAGCCGAAATAGCACGACCATGAGCACAATCACCCCCAGCTGCACGGCCAGGTTGGGCAACGCGCTGCTCACGTCGCGCCCGGCCAAAAGCTGGGTAAAAAATACAAAGGCCCCGATCGCCCCCGAGGCCCCCACCGCAGCATAGATAAACTTGCGCAGGCTTTTGTAGGGCGCCTGGGCCTCGGCCTTGAGGCGGGCGTATTTTTCGGGACTCATGCCTTCGGGAGGCGTATCTGGTAGCTGGTCAGGTCGGCTATATTTGGGGGTCATCGGATAGCGGGCACTTGCAGGACGTATTTACTATCCTACAGGGCATCCCCCAGGGCGGCCTCCACTACATTCCTGGGGCGTCTTCGGGGAGCATATCTCTGACGACAAGCTCGTCACCGCATTTGAGGTTTCTGGAGCGTTCTAAACCGCAGGCCGACTGGCGTTGCAAAACCTTTGGAATGATCGGGCGGGAACGTAGAGTGAGCTGTAAATGATGCACCAACAGCTAAATGGAATACCCCCAGCATCTTGATCGACTCGGCGGATGATAGCCATTCTTACGGAGGTGAGTAGATGACATCGAGGGCATTGCATAGCGCTGTCCTTCTGGTGTCATCTATCACCTCAGAAAATCATCCCGGCTATCTGCAACGCCAAACCGTGCTGAGCCTAGACTTGAGCAGAAGGTATAGGTTAGAGAGGATTATGGGAGAACCGATTGCTGCGGTTAGGCCGTCCACCGTTGCCGCCGCCGTCATCAGTGCGGGGACGCGCTTTGTTGACCCGAAGTTCACGACCTAGCCATTCAGCTCCGTCCAACTCGGAGATAGCCTGGTCTTCCTTCGCTTCATCAGCCATATCGACAAAAGCGAAACCACGCTTTCGACCGGTTTCGCGATCGATGGGCAAGCTAATACGAGTGACCTCACCGTATTCAGCAAAAACGCTTCTGATATCGTCCTCAGACGCCTGAAAGGACAAGTTCCCAATATAGATAGTCACGAGTCTCTCCGAACCAAAATACCAAGGTGTTTCATATTGCACCAGCGGATTGGGAGGCTAAAAGCTATATCCCTTCACCCTTAGGTACAATATTTAGTTGCTATCATAGCCGATTGCCTCATAGTCAGTAGTAGCGCATCTCACACCTCTGCACTGTCTTAGCTCGACTGTGCGGCTCAATTGCCATTGAGGTAGGGTTGGTCAGCCGAAGTAGTTTGGGTAGCTTTAGCTGAGCTGTTCATCCTTTAGTGTCAGGCCGTAACGAACAAAGTCGGCTGTTTCAAGGCAGAGGTTCTTTGCTCCGCGAATGGCGTGCAGTGCTGGAGAGACAGCAGCAATACTATCTAAGCGACCTGGATTAAGGCTGCTGCTGCTGCTCAGGGGCCAGCCCAGATTAGGCACAGCAGCCAGAGTGATGAGGTTTGGGTGCCGGTAACGCATCTCGTTCATGTACCCGTCAAAGTAAGTGGGGCCACAGTCTGGATGATTTTTAGGCCGCTCAAAAGAGGCCTCCATAAACTCAACCAGCTTAGGAATAGCGTTCCCCTGACAGGCCCAAAAATGGGTTTCGCGAATATTTTGGCGAATATTTGCCCGAGAGAAAAACCGGTTTGGAGTCGCGTTCAAGAACATCTTTTTGCTGCTAGGCTCATCGTCGGCGTAGGGTTGGCAGCCAAAGTAGGCAAAATCCCAGCTGCGGGTGGCTAATTCCTGAAGAATATTGTGCTCCTGGCGAATAAGTCGCTGACTCAAAACACAGTCTTCCTGAAACAGCAGTAGCCGTTCGACTTTATCCTGGGCGGCCTGGCGCAAAATTTCATAGTTGCTCATGACACAACCCCTAACGCTAGCTTTAGGGAATTGACCGGCCTCATGAAACTTCAGACCTTTGAACCACTGCACATGGTCCTCTATGCCCAATCGTTTGACCTGGCGCTGAATGCTTTTGAGTCGTCTCTTGCGTTCAGGCAAATAAACAATGGCAATTCGATCAAAGTAATTTGTGAAATTCATTGATTTACCCCGATGAACAATAGTAACGACGCTAGACCGTTGAAGACCGGTCTCAAAGAACGATCCGTTAACCTGGCGTGATCATTCCTGAATTCATGCATTTAGTAGTCTGTCAAAACTAGATTTGTAGGTTGGAGGGCGCGCTAACAGAAATTAATAGGGTTGACTGCTGTTGGGTTACACTTCGTTTTAATCAACCTACGAGAGCGCTATTTTCAGGATTGACGCTGCATTAACCACCCGTGTCAATTAAAATGGCAGGGTTTTGCTAACGGCTAGAAACATGAAGGTGGAATGTCAACCCTCTTTCAAGGGATGCCTTAGCCCTGAGACAGAGGTGTTGCAATCAAAACCTTTCCAATAGCGCATTGGTCCACACTTAGCTAAAAACCACCAAACAAATTAGACAAGGTGAGAAAAGCTAGATATAGCAGTAGCCAGTTTGCTCAGTAAATTTGCCGCCACTGGCGAGAAATTGGGCGGTGAACTGACATATAGTCAATGCTCAAAAACTCTGGAATCTCCTGAACTACTCGGCGATCGCGATCACTTGAAAGCTAATTTTTGCTTAAGCTAAAGCAGACACACATATGAATGGCTAAACTGATGCTGAACGACCTGAATACAGCATCGGTGCGACCAGGAACTTCCTTTTGATGAGTCTGGATAATCTCGCTTAACCAAGCGCATTAATGCCAGGACAAACCACATGGGTTAATTTCTATCACAAAAGATATATTTTGTTAAGTATTGCTAAACACAGTGCCGGCTCGGGTTGGTTAGCGATTTTTGACATGATGTCTTAACTCCGCAGAATTGCTTCGTTGTCGCGCATGTGCTGTGGAATTAGACAGCCCGCAGAGAATTTTTGTTCCGCCTAATCGATGTAGTGTGAACAGACCAGTTGGGGTACATCCCAGTTTTGTAAATGTGCTGCGTTATTGATTTGGAAAAGGAATCGTGCCTGTCATTGCTCTGAAAATAGCTTACGCCTGTCATTCTCGCAGCAGCGGGAATCCATTCAGATCAGCTGCTCCATTGGATGCCCGTCTGCACGGGCATGACGGTACTCGGTCGGTGCCAAAACGTAAACAGGCCCCATTTTCATTGTTTGGGGTGACGCGCTGGCGACAGGACGATTCCCGCGGAGGCGGGAATCGACTTGGTAGCAACTACTCCCGATTGGATGCCCGTTTGCACGGGCATGACGGGCCAACCGTCCATCGAATCCACGAATTTGCAATTTTGGGATGCACCCGTGCCACTACCTGAGAGAGTTTCAGGGCTAAGCGATCGCGGATAGAAGGGGAAGGTTGAGATGTTTGCACCTTCCCCCGCTGAGCTATAGGATTCTCGCTGAGGTCAGTTCTGTACCAGGTCTAACCTATACCCTGACTGGACTAAACTCATCAGGATGCCGCGCTTTGGGCCAGCACCCATTGGACCAGGGTGCGCACGCCGAAGCCGGTGCCGCCGGGGTTGTTGTAGCCGTTCTCTTTCTCCGTCCAGACGGGACCGGCGACATCGAGGTGCGCCCAGGGGGTGGAGGTGACAAACTGCTTGAGGAACAGGGCGGCGGTAATCGATCCGCCAGGGCGAGGACCGGTGTTTTTCATGTCGGCCACGATGGACTTGAGCCCGTCGAAGTACTTCTCTTCCATGGGCAGGCGCCAGAACTTTTCGCCGGTGGTTTTGGCGGCGGCGGCGATCGCCTCAGCCAGTTCCTCATTTTCGCTAAACAGCCCGGCAATATCGTCGCCCAGGGCGATGATGCAGGCTCCGGTGAGGGTGGCCAGATCGACGATCGCATCAACCCCCAGCTTTTCGGCAAACACCAGGGCATCGGCCAGGGTAAGGCGGCCTTCGGCGTCGGTGTTGTTGACTTCGATGGTTTTGCCGTTGGAGGCAGTGAGAATGTCGCCGGGGCGCATGGCGTTGCCGCTGATCATGTTTTCGGCAGCGGCGCTGATGAAGTGAACTTCGGCGCTGGGCTGGAGCTGGGCGATCGCTTTAGCCGCTCCCAGGGTGGCGGCGGCTCCACCCATGTCAATTTTCATCATTTCAATGCCGCTGCCTGCACCTTTGATGTTGAGCCCGCCCGAGTCGAAGGTGAGCCCTTTGCCCACGATCGCCAGCTTGCGCATGGGCGTACCACTGGGTTTGTAGGTGAGGTGAATGAACTTGGGCGGCAGTTCGGAGGCCTGGGCTACCCCCAGGTAGGCTCCCATACCCAGGGCTTCGCACTGGTCCTGTTCCAGAATTTCTAGCTCCAGGCCGTGGGCGGCGGCAATGTCCTGGGCGGTTTTGGCCAGGGTTTCGGGGGTGACTATGTTGGCCGGGGCAGATACCAGCTCGCGGGCCAAAATAACGCCGTCGCAGATCGCCTGGGCGGTATGAAGGCTGCTGTCCTGGTCAGCCAAATCGAGCAGATGAACCTGCTCAACGGTTGGTTTGCCGTTTTTGTCCTCAGATTTGAAGCGGTTGTCCTGGTGCAGGGCCAGCAGAGCGCCTTCGGCCAGGGCCTGGGCCATGAGGGCGGCATCGTTTTGCACGGTAGGCACGCTGAGGCCGAGGGAGGCGCATTTCTCTTTTTTAGCCAGGCGGGCGGCGGCGGCGGCGGCGCGGCGCAGGGTGTCGGCGGTAATTGCATCGGTAGCTCCCAGGCCTACGATTCCCAGCTTGCGCACCTTGGCCCCGGTTCCGACTCGGGTAATGGCGGTGGAGCCTGCTTTGCCGGTGAATTCAACCTCGTCGATCAGCTCTTGCAGCAGCCCGGAAACCTGGCTGTTTAGTTCGGCTGAGGTGCCCGAGAGGGGGAGTGCGTCTTCGCTCAGGCCAAGGATGAGGGCGTCGCCAGACCAGTCTAGACAGGAGGTACCAGATGCGTAAAATTCCATTCAACCTAGGGGCTAGTTTTCTGTGTTTACTATAAACCTACCGCACCTTAGCCAGGGGAGTTGGCTTTAGACAAAACCAGCGGCGGGCAGGTTCGCTACTATAGGACGGATTAGCGATTTGACCCCAAGCTGTAGTCGACGCTATGGGCTGATTTTTTGGCTATACCAAGTCCAGCTCAGGGTCTGGGGTTCTCCCACTAGCAAAACTCCATTTCTGGACTTGGGTTTGGTTCAATGCACCTCCAGCAGAGTTGATAGGCGGGCCATGGTGAAACGATTAAAGGCAAATCTGCCCCTGGTGGCGATCGCGGGGGTCGGCGCCCTATCGCTAGGCATGGGGGCGGCCCTGCTTAATACGGTGTCGTCGACCGGTGACTCCCCGGTGGTGTTAGAGGAGTCGCTGCTGCCCGGACTGGGACACCTGACGGCCAACCATGCCGACGACCCGGTGCTGGCGCTGGCGCTGCAGCTGGCTGACCAACGCCAGGAGGCGCTGATGGCTGCGATCGAGGGCCGCGAACCCCTGAGCCGCAGCCGAGCTAGGTATTTGCTGGCGCTGGACCTAATTAACAGCGATCGCGGCGGCCAGGCCATTCCCCTGCTGGAGGGGCTGGAGGGCGAGTATCGGGCGATGGCACCCTACGTGGCGCTGGCGCTGGCCCAGGCCCAGCGGGCAGCGGGTCAGGCCGAAGCTGCTCAGCAAACCCAGCAGCGAATCTTGAATGAGTATGGCGACGATGGCGCGATCGCGCCGCTGCTGTTTGACCTGGGCCAGCAAAATCCGGCCTACTGGGATCAGCTGGTGCAGCAGTTCCCCACTCATCCCAAAGCGGTGGAGGTGGCCCACCAGCGCCTGACCGCTGACCCCCACCGAGCCGATGCGCTGCCCATGCTGATGATTATGGCGCGATCGGGGCTGCACCACCCCAGTGCTGGGGCGGCCCTGCTGCGGCTCAAGACTGAGTTCGCTAGCCAGCTCAGCCCGGAGGACTGGCAGACCGTGGGCTTTGGCTTTTGGCGCATCGACAGCTACGGCGATGCCGCGACGGCCTACGCCCAGGCGCCGCCGTCGCCGCGCAACCTGTATCGGGCGGCGCGGGGTTACCAGGTGACGGGCAGACGCGATCGCGCTGTTGCCCTCTACAACCAGCTCGATCAGCAGTTTCCCGACGCGCCCGAAACCGCGACCGGGCTGCTGCGGCTGGCCCAGAGTGTGTCGGACCAAGCGGCTCTGGGGGTGCTCGATCAGGTGGTGAACCGCTTCCCCGACCGGGCAGCGGAGGCGCTGCTGGAGCGAGCCAAGGTTCTGGACAAGTTGAACAGTGCTGAGTCGGCCCAGGCCACCCGCGAGCTAATTCTCAAGGAGTACAAAGAGTCCGACGCGGCGGCGGAGATTCGCCTCAAAAATGCCCGCAATGCGGCAGAGCAGGGCGATTTGACCATGGCGCTTAGCTGGGGCGGCGACGTACTCAAGCACAGCCCCGACAGCGATCTGGCCGCCGATGCGGGCTACTGGGTGGGCAAGTGGGCCAGTCAGCAAGGCCAGGCCGATGTAGCCCAAAACGCCCTGGAGAGCGTGATTGCCCTCCACCCCGAATCCTACTACGCCTGGCGGTCGGCGGTGGCCCTGGGTTGGAATGTGGGCGATTTTAAGACGGTGCGATCGCAGGTGCCAGCGGTGACACCATTGGCCCAGCGCCAGCCTCTGCCCACCGGGTCTGATACGCTGCAAGAGCTTTACCTGCTGGGGCAGGACCAGCGAGCCTGGGAGCGCTGGCAGATGGAGTACACCAATTACCAGGACCCCACCCCTGAGGAGCAGTTTACCGACGGGATGATGCGCCTGGGCACCAACGACAACATCAACGGCATTTACCAGGTGTCGAGCCTGAGCCTGGCGGATGACCCGGCGGATCAGAAAGTGGTAAAGGACCTGAAGCAGCGCTCTGACTTTTGGCATGGGGTGTATCCGCTGCCCTACGCCGATTTGATCACCACCTGGTCGACCGAACGCCAGCTCAACCCGCTGCTGGTGGCGGCGCTGATGCGCCAGGAGTCGCGCTTTGAGTCCAAAATTCGCTCTGGGGTGGGGGCGGCGGGCCTGATGCAGGTGATGCCCGCCACCGCCGAGTGGATCAAAGGCCAGGCTGGACTCGACACCTACGACCTCAACAATCCTGAGGACAACGTGAAGCTGGGCACCTGGTACCTCGACTACACCCACACCGAGTACGACAACCACTCGCTGTTTGCGGTGGCCAGCTACAACGCCGGGCCGGGGGCCGTAGCCGGTTGGATTGCTAAGGGTGGCTATGTCGATGCCGATGACTTTGCCGAAAAGATTCCCTACCCAGAGACTAAGGGCTACGTGCAGTCGGTGTTTGGCGGCTACTGGAACTATCTAAGGCTGTACGACCCGGCGATCGCGCAGCAGGTTGAAACCCTCCAAAAGCGCGATCGCGGCTGGGGAGGATAGCGCAGGAAATAGCTGGATGCAGCTGAGACACCAAACTATGGCGAAACGTGAAAATCCGCTCTTGACAGCCTAGTATTCAGGTATGGAGTAGCTAACTGATCGAGGTTCTGTATACCAATGACGCTAGATGAGTTGCGCACCCACTTGTTGGCTCTTACACCAGTGGAAAAGGCTGAGGTTGTTCAGCTTTTGGTGCAAAGCCTAGGAGATATCTGGCTTGGGATAGAAAAAACGCCCGGCGTCGTTGGGGGAGATGCTTGCGTTAGTGGAACCCGAATTCCGGTTTGGGATTTAGTGCAGTATCGTCGCATGGGCGCTTCTGATGCGAAAATTTTGGAGGCTTATCCACAGCTAACTGCAATGGATTTGACCCATGCTTGGCAGTACGCTGAGGCGCATTCTGCGGAGATTAAACTGGCGATTCAGCAAAACGAGGCCGCGTAGGGGTGCTTCGGCTTTACGCGGATGAGCAATTTCCGTTGCCCGTAGTGCAACGGTTAAGGGCGCTAGGTTATAACGTTCTCACAGCTCAGGAGGCTGGGCAGGCCAATCAACGCGTTCCTGATGATCAGGTTTTAGCTTTTGCGACCCGTGGTTACAAGAGGTTAAGGCCGAATGACTGAACTGATCCGCTGGTTTGGCTATATTTAGGGCTTCCTGAAAAAGGCTAGGAGGCTTGTAGGTTGGAGTGTTCAGAGTGGATCTGAGGTGATAAAGTGCAAGAAAAATCGCCCAATAGGGCAAAAACCCTTGCACCTGATTGCCGATGTACCGCCGTTCTA
>PYER01000343.1 GCA_003017855.1 filamentous cyanobacterium CCT1 | reverse complement strand
GTGGGGGAGTAGGGGTGGATGGGTGATGGTCCCTGAGCGGAGTCGTTTGTCCTGTGGACAGGCTTCGCCAACGCGCTAGCGTCTCCTGTAGGGAGAAAGGGGGTGGGTGAGTACGTGAGTGCGTGGTGCGTAAGGGTTGCGATTTTGCGGCGGCTTGCAGATAATGAAAGCATTATGAAATTTCCGGCGGCACTCAACGGGTTTGACTTTTAGGCTTACCTGACTTGATCGAACCCGGCTAAATTGACTGTCTGAACTGACCTGCCGCGTATTGTTATTGTGTCTATCTCTAGCCCTACGTCCCAGCCCAGCACCGAGGCTAAGCCCGCTGAAACTATCAGTCGAGCGGCTTTTTGGCGAATTTTTAGCTCTACATTTATCACAATTTTTTTGGCTGAGCTGGGTGACAAAACTCAGGTCACCACGCTGCTCATGAGTGCGCAATCTCAGGCACCCCTGGTGGTCTTTTTGGGGGCTGGTGCCGCTTTGGTGACCACCAGCTTGATTGGTGTGCTGCTGGGGCAGTGGCTGGCCCGCCGCGTGCCCCCCGCCACCCTCGACACCGCCGCCGGAGCAATGCTGCTAGGCATCACCGTCTGGCTCCTCTGGGACATCGCCCACCTCTAACCCATCACCTCACCCACCGACTCACCAACCCGCCTACCCACCCACTCCCCGACTCACTATGGACTGGAACCTCCTCGCCCTCAGCTTCACCGCCGTCTTTATCTCAGAACTGGGGGATAAAAGTCAGCTGGCCGCGATCGCCCTTGGAGGCAGCTCCAATTCTCCCCGCGCCGTGTTCTTGGGTACCGCAGCGGCTCTGCTGCTGGCCAGCCTGCTGGGGGTCATCATTGGTGAAGGCACCGCTCAGGTCTTGCCCGAGCGTCTGGTCAAGGCTGTAGCGGCGATCGGGTTTGCGCTGCTGGCGGTCAGGCTGCTGTGGCCAGGGGAAAGTGCTGACTAGACGGCTGAGCAGTCCGCGCTAAGACGCGATTTGTCTACGTCTTGTCTACGTCAAAATTTGATTTGATCGATTACATCGCGCAGCGTTTGTGCCGAGTGCTGCAACAGCTCCTGTTCGTGCTGATTGAGCGCCAGGTTTAGCCGCCGGGCAACGCCAAAACGCCCGACCACCGCAGGCACGCTCAGGCACACGTCACTAATGCCAAAGATTTCGTCCATAACGCAGCTCACCGTCAGCACCCGGTTTTGGTCGCGAACAATCGACTGCACAATTTGGGTTACCGCCAAACCCACGGCATAGTTGGTGTACCCTTTGCGCCGAATAATTTCGTAAGCCGCGTTTTTCGTTTGCTGAAAGATCTCATCCATGGCCTCGCGCTCGTCAGTAGGCATGCCGTCGTAGTAGAGCGGGGTGCCGCAGACATTGGCGTGGCTCCAAAACGGCACCTCACTGTCGCCGTGCTCGCCAATGACATAGGCATGCAGGCTGCGCGGATCGATTCCCAACCGACGGGCCAGCAGGTAGCGAAACCGCCCGGTATCCAGCACGGTACCGGAGCCAAAAACTCGCGCCTTGGGCAATCCTGACAGTTTCCAGGCCGCGTAGGTGAGTACGTCGACGGGGTTAGACACCAGCAGCAACATGGCTTCTGGGCAGTGGGCCACAATATCGGGGATCAGGTTTTTGAGAATTTCGACGTTCTTTTGCACCAGATCGAGCCGAGTTTCGCCTTCCTTTTGGGCTGCCCCGGCGGTAATGATCACCACATCGGCCCCGGCTCCATCGGCCATTGTGCCTGCCGTAATGGCTGTCGGCTCGATGAATGACATGCCCTGCTCTAAATCCATCACCTCGCCGAGCAGTTTCTCCTGATTGATATCAACCAGCACCAGCTCATCCAGCACGTTCTGGATCATCATGGCGTAGGCGCAGGCCAGGCCCACCTGCCCCGCCCCCACAATCACCCCCTTCAGGGGGCGCAGCGGGTCGAGGCGCACATTGGGCAGTGGATTGGTGGTAAAGAGGCTATCAAACATAGGACATCCTGGTTTACGAGGCCAATGCCTTTAATAAACCACGGCGCTTGGGGATTGTCCTGTAGTTGGCACGTCAAACGGTGGTGCCATCGCTCAGCTAGGGTTGAGCGGGAAGAGATGGGTCAGCGGCGGCGATCGCCTGTCGTTCAGCCACCATAGCCTCCAGCCGAGCCTGGAGATCTTGGGTCAGCTGCTGCGCCCCAGCCTTGAGCACCTCAGGAGTATCCTGCCCCTGGAGATAGCCCTGTACCAGCAGGGGTTCGCCAATGTGAATCTGGACCGGGCAGCGCCAGCTCGGAAAGGCCTCACCGTAGAAAATATCTACGGGCAATACCTGCAGCCCCAGGCCTGATTTAGCGGCCTCGGCCTGCACCGCCAGCCGGGCTAGACCGGGCTTTAGCCCGTGAATCTGGTCTTCGCGGCGAATGCCACCCTCGGGGTAGATCACCAGCATTTCTCCCTCCAGCAGCAGTTCGATGCCGTAGCGCAAACTGGCTATCGTAGGCCGCCGCACGTTGACCGCAAAGCCTCCCAAACGGCGAATAAACCAGCCCTGCAATCCCTTGACTTCATCGGCTGTGACCATGAAGCGCAGGTCACGCCCGGTAACATGTCGCCCCGTAGCAAAGGGCAGCAAAATGGAGTCCCAGCGGGCGCGGTGGGTGGGGGCTAAGATTACCGGGCCACGGGTGGGCACCCGCTGCTGCCCCGTAATCGTAATCGGGCCAAAGTAACCGGGCACCACCAGGTGCTGACCCAGAAAATAGGCCAGCGGGGTCAGCACGGGCGAACAGTGCGATGGCCCACTAGGGCCGGTCTTTGACCATCGCATGGGTGCAGTCTGAGGGGCGATCGCGCCCCCCTTCGACCCGGCAGCAGACGATTCAGAGAACTCGGAAGATTTCATAGGAAGGCGAATTGCAGGAACCATGGTCAGCTAAACCCTATAGTGCCGATACCAGGTCTTCCCAGTATGCCCGGGTTGGCGGTCACACAAGCCGACAAACCGGAAACAAAAGGGGGCTGGCCCTGGTCTATATCCCTACCCTATAGCCCCTGTCCGCAGGCGCAACCCCGGTCAGGACAGTTCGGCTGGTGGCATGGCGCTAAGGCGAGAGGGTTGAGCGGCGGTGCGCCCCACGGCGCTGCTGAAACCAATGCTGCAATTGCTCGCGGCAGGGTTCGGCCAGAATGCCGGTCACCACTGCCAGCCGATGGTTTGACGAGGGCGCATCGGGCAGATTGAGCACCGATCGCACCGCTCCAGATTTGGGGTCGGCAGTACCGTACACCAATAGCCCCAGCCGACTCAGAATAATGGCCCCAGCACACATAGGGCAAGGTTCTAGCGTGACGTAGAGCGTGCAATCATTGAGATGCCAGTTACCCAACTGGCGAGCCGCCTCTCGCAGCGCCAGAACCTCGGCGTGGGCGGTGGGGTCCTGATCCTGTTCGCGGCGATTACCCGCTTCGGCCAGCACTACGTCGCCGGGGCCAACTACCACTGCCCCCACCGGCACGTCACCAGCATCCCCCGCCAGCTCTGCCAGTTCTAGCGCCCGCAGCATCCAGCGGCGGTGGCGCAGGGCAACCTTGTCCTCCTGGTCAATAGGCGGAATGTTGTAGGGCATGGCGTGGTCATGATTTTGCAGATGGCCATCCCGACTGTCCAGTCACGACAGGTCGGATGCCTTCTCACAAAGCCTACAAAGATTTTGGCTGAGTCTGCCGCTGAATTTTTACATCAACCGTGCCATGCTGCTGGCATCGCACCCCCAAGCTGAAAGTTTCAGGGTGTATCCACGCGATGATACACCACTTACAAGGACGTTTTCAGCGGCAAAACTGACCCGTTCTGACCCGTCTCGAAAATACAGCTAACTAAATCAAGTCATTCACCGTCAGGGCGAGACATTCGGTAGCAGGACAGCCACCGTTTTGCCACCGTTCTGCTAGATGTAGGCCGAAATGTCTTCGCCGCACTCGTCGGCCAGGTAGCACAGAGCCCGAAACCGCAGCTCGACCAGTTCGTTGTAGAGAGGGTTGAGCTTGCACAGGGGCGGAATGTGGGCAACGGAGCGACCGCACAGAACAATATCGCGCTCAAAGGGGCACTGGGCCGGAATCAGTTCGGCTACCTTGCGGGCTCGACGGGGCGTTTCAACGCGCAGGTGGCTGACCCACTGGCGGAGCGGCCGAAACAGGTCGAGGGCGCGACCGGCAGCGCAGAATCCCTGATTGAGAGTAGACATCAAACGTTTCATGGTTAAACCTCTCGCAAGTCCAACAATTGAGACTGTCTGAGAAAGCATCGAGCATTGAGCTGGACTTGACATAAAAACTCAATACTTGACCAGAGGAACATAGCGACAACAAAAGATATTGGTGAAGCCTTTGCTCAAGCTAAAGAATTCCCTCAGATATCGGGTGAAGCATCAGCAAAGCTCTCTTGTTTTCCACTAAAGCTCCGATAAAGAGAACCTTCAACAGATTTGGATCTAATTCCGGAAAGGTTTGTTGTATATGGGTCACAAGGCATTGAAGACTCCCTTTGGCACGTTCCTCAGGCATCGTTTTCAGGTAGTTTTACCGATCCTGTATGTCATTAATTATTTCAAGCAGGGCTGTTTTTTTACGTGAAAGCCATGACACTTTTACAACTGGGTAAAAGTACCTGATGTCATTGCGCTAGAAGCTGTTCTTTTTGTATAGAGTGCTACTCAATCTGATACCATCAGCGGTGACTGCACTGATGGCACCAAAAACTAATGGCAAAGTATGTGATGTGGGGCACCTACTGCGAAAACGTGCTCGAAAAACGCGCCCCGTATCGGGCAGAGCATTTGCAGGGGCTGCAGCAGCAGAAGGACAGCGGTGCGCTGATTGCCCTTGGTCCTACCGTTGACAATACAAAGGTCTTTGGCATCTACGAGGCCGAGAGCGAGGCGACGGTGCGCCAGCTCGTAGAGAGCGACCCCTACTGGCAAAATGGCATTTGGACCGGCTACGAAGTCTACGCCTGGAACCAGGTGTTTTGAGGAGAACAGAGGTTTTCAAGCCGGCCCCATACGCTGGCGACCATTTCCCATTAAAATAGCTTCGTTCGGGTTTATTGCCTAAGGCATAGTTCCCCATAGCCTAGTTCAATGAGGTGCCGTGGCTAAATTAGCTCCTACCCAAATCGAGCAGCTCCAGAGCATCGGGGCGTATCTGCGCCAGGTGCGGCAGGAGCAGGGGTTGTCCATTGACACGTTGGCCAACCAGATTTTCATTCGCCCAGCCCTGCTGCAGGCGCTGGAGTCGGGGCAAGAGGCGGCGCTACCTGAACCTGTATTTATTCAGGGGTTTATTCGCCGCTACGCCGAAGCCCTGGGGCTAGACGGCCAGACCATTGCCAAAGAATTTCGGGTAACGCCAGTCGAGGTAGTGCCCTCTCCAGACCTGGTCGAACAGGTCCACGTAAACGGTGCTGTAAAACGACCTGAGCCGCAGCCCGAGCTTCGCGCTAGCGCAGGGTTTACAG
>PYER01000342.1 GCA_003017855.1 filamentous cyanobacterium CCT1 | reverse complement strand
CTAATCCACTCCTCACCCTCCTACCCATCCACCCTCCTACCCATCCACCCTCCCTTGCTACTCTCCACTACAATGGCCAGGTCCATTGGGCCAGAGGCGATCGCTTACAATGGGGCTATTCAAGCGTCAGGTGTGGATCAACTTTCTAGGCTTGCTGCCCGGCAGTCTGGTCACAGTACTCGTAATTGCTATTGCATTTCTGCGCTTCTATGGCGAAAAAGACTTCAGATTCCTCAGCATCGTCGCCCAGCCCCAGCTCTGGAGTAACAGACTCACTGTGGCAGCCCTCCTGGCTGCACTGGCTAATTTCGGCGTTGAGTGGAACCGTCGAAATCGAGAAGGAAACCGCGAGGCTGAAGCAAGAGAACGCGAAGCTCGCCGAGAGAGAGAAGAAGCTCGAAGAGATCAACAGGCGGCTCTTAGAGATAGACAAGAAGTACGCTACCGCCAAGCCCACATCCGATATCAACTAGACCCCGGCGAGGCGAACCAACAAGAGCTGGAGTCAGTGTTGGCGGCGCTGGAGGAGTATGAGCAGACCCTGAACGAAGCGCTCAGTTCCTGACCTTGGGGCAGGGTTGTGGGTCGCGGGTGGCTAGAGAGCAGTGATCGATCAGACAGGGTTGCTTGTAGACATCCTCAGCCTCCAGGGGCGGCGGCGGCTGGCCAAAGATCATTTCGCAGCTGAAGTCTTCGAAGTTCGGCACCATGGTGAGCGGGATGCCGAAGTCTTCGGTAAAAAAGCGCTGGGTGGGCAGCTTGCACATGTTGACGCACATGCCGACGCAGCGGCTCTCGTCGAGGTAGCGGCACTTTTTGATGTGGACACCGCTGCGCTGCTGCCGTGTCCGTCCTTGCTCGTCAATAAACTCGACGGTTTTGACCTCGCAGGGGCCAACCAGCCACTCAAACAGCTGCGTGGCAAACCAGGCGTTCAGCTCACACACCAGCTGGGTGGGCGAAAACAGATTGCGAATCAGCCACAGCACCTGGATGGGCACCAAAGACTTCAGCACCACCGCCACCAGGGCCTGCTGCTGCTGGGCGTTACGGCCCTGCATAATTTGGTTGGACAGATCTACAAAGCCGTCATAGCCGCTGCGGGTGGTGTCTTTGCCTACGGCCTTCGCCATTTTGCGGCTGAATAGCCAGATGAACAGGCGATCGCCCAGACCATCCTGATAAACCGCTTTTTCTGAGGTGGGGCCAAGACCTGTGGCCGGGGGCGATGCCATAGCAAACCAGGAATAAGTACTTACCCTAGCGTAGTGCCTAGCCTGGCCAGGTGACAGTGCCCCCGCAGGGGTGAAGCCCGAACTAACCCTCGACGCTGCCCGCAAACTGCTGAGCATAGAACTGGGCGTAGCGGCTCTGGTTGGCCAACAGCTCGCTGTGGGTACCAGCTTCGATCACCTGGCCCTTTTCCATCACCAAAATGCGGTCGGCGTCGCGCACAGTGGCCAGTCGGTGGGCAATGATGAATACGGTGCGATCGCTCATCAACCGCTCCAGCGCCTCCTGCACCAGCGCCTCAGACTCAGCATCTAGCGCTGAGGTGGCCTCATCCAAAATTAGAATGCGGGGGTTGAGCAGCACGGCCCGGGCGATCGCCACCCGCTGCCGCTGCCCCCCCGACAAATTGACGCCGCGCTCGCCCATCCAGGTGTAATACCCTTGGGAAAACTGGCTAATAAAGTCGTGGGCGTTGGCGATGCGGGCCGCCGCTTCGACCGCTTCGATGTCAAAGTCTTTTTGGCCAAAGGCAATATTTTGGGCGATCGTACCCGAAAACAGCGTTGTCTCCTGGGGCACAATGCCAATCTGCCGCCGCAGGCTGCGCAGCGTCACTGTGGCCACATCGATACCGTCAATGAAAATTTGACCCGACTGGGGGTCGTAGAAGCGGGGTAGCAGATTCACCAGGGTCGATTTGCCCGCCCCCGAGGAGCCTACCAGGGCAATTTTTTCGCCGGGCAGGGCGAGCAGATCCAGGTTCCGCAGCACCGGTTCGTCGGCCTCGTAGCCAAAGGTGACGTTGCGATACTCAACTCGCCCAGTCACCTTGGGCAGGTCGGTGGCGGTGGGCAACTCGCGCACCGCCGGTTCGATACTCAGCAGTTCGATCACTCGATCCACCGAGGCTTCACCCTGCTTAAACTCGCCGTAGTTAATGATGACGTGGTTCACCGGATCGATCAGCATCAGCGCGGCGACCACGTAGCTGCCAAAGGAAGCTCCGGTCAAATTGCCTTCGGCGATTTGCCAGGTGCCCACCAGCAAAATTAGCATCACCACTACAGCGTAGGTAAAGCCCACCACCGGGTACTGCACGGCCTGGAGCCAAGCGGCTTTGTACTTGGCCTGGCGGTTTTTCTCGGCCTCTCGGGTAAAGCGCTCAACTTCGTAGTCTTCGGCGGCAAAGGCCCGCACCAGGCGAATGCCGCTAAACACTTCGGTCACCAGCGACGACAGGTCAGACACCAGGTTTTGGCTGCGCCGCGAGAACTTGAGCATTTGTTCGCCAAACCATCCGGCTAGCACGGCCAATATGGGCACTAAAAATACCGCCGTCAGGGTGAGCTGCCAGTTGAGGTAGACCATATAGCCCAGCACCACCACCAGCTGCAGCACCGAGGGCAGAAAGTCATGGAACAGCTTTTGCACCACCTCGCCGATGCGATCGATATCTTCGGTCAGTCGGTAGGAAAGGTCGCCGGTCTGGCTGCGCTCAAAGTAGGTGAGGCTGAGCCGATGGATGTGGGTATAGACATCACGGCGCAAATTAAAGGCCACCTCTAGGGCAGCCTTGGCCATCAGTGAATCTTGAATGTACTGACCGATCTTTTGCAGCGCAAACCCGGCCATAGTGATGGCGATAAACCGAATCACGACCCGCACATTTCCCGCCGCCAGCTGCTCCAGAATGTTGCCTGACAGCCAGGCCAAGATCGGCCAGTAGGCGACAAAGATAATCGTTCCCAGTAGTGCCTGAAAGATAGTGGGCCACTCGCGCCTTACATACGGAGCAAGCGTCCAGTAGTTGGAGCCTTGAGGGGGGCGCTTTGGGGTCAAGGGGAACCTTCGCGATCGCGATCACTGTTCAACCAAGCTACCAGGTTTGGGCTCGATCTGCTTTGGCCCTGTGCCATTTTGTGCCCCCCATTTGACCCGCCGCTGAACCCTGGAGCTAAGGCACTACAATCGACCCGTAACCTATATGTAATGGATAGATTGCGCATGCCCACGGTTGTTGTCGCCACCGGGAACCCCGGCAAGCTCAAAGAAATGCAGGTGTATCTCAACGAGCTGGGTTGGCAGCTTGAGCTCAAGCCCAGTGAGATCGATATTGAAGAAACCGGATCCACGTTTCTGGAGAATGCGCGGCTGAAGGCGGCGGGGGTAGCTAAAGCGCTGAACCAGTGGGCGATCGCCGATGATTCGGGCCTTGAGGTGCAGGCCCTCGGCGGTGCCCCTGGTATTTACTCGGCCCGCTACGCCGACAGCGACCAGGCCAGAATCGATCGCCTGCTGAGGGAGCTAGTAGCTTTGGGCGATCGCAACCGCAGCGCTCAGTTTGTCTGCGCCCTGGCGCTTGCCAACCCCAGCGGTGACATCGTGCTCGAGACCGAGGGCATCTGCCCCGGCGAAATTTTGCTTGAGCCGCAGGGAACAGGGGGCTTTGGCTATGACCCAATCTTTTATCTGCCCGCCCTGGGTAAAAGCTTCGCTGAAATGTCGCCTGCGCAGAAAGATGCCCACAGTCATCGAGGCATCGCCTTCGCCCAGCTCATGCCCGACCTCAAAAAACTGGCCCTGGAGTGACTCAATGAGTTACTGAGTCGCTCCAGGGCTGAGAGTTTTGTTTCAACTTTGGATCGCTCTCTCGGGCCAAGCTTGACCCTGTTCAGACTAGATCGACAGGTTGGGCCTAGGCCTCACGGTTGAGGAAATCTTGCAGTTGACCCAAAGCAGCCCGACCAATGTTAAACACAGCCCAGCTTGCGGCTACAGCAATCGGCAGCAAAACAACAACGACTCGCCAGTCCATCGGGCATGCCCTCCTAAAACGTTTTACTTAAACAGTTGTCACAATTTTCTCATAATGTACACCACATGGGGCGATCGCAGGCGGAGAGATTTATCGATAGCGCCAGATTCTCTATCTGGGCTGAAAGTTAGGGCTGCGCCGCTGGTCTGGCCTAACCTACCGTCTGCCGCTAGAGCGCTGCCGCCTCGTTCGACCGCTCAATAGCGAGGCGCAAAGGGTCGCGCCAGGGGCTCGCCGACAAAAATGCCCTGCCCCGGCATCAGCACACTCTTCCAGTAGGCTTCGATCAGGGTGTCGCCGCTCTGGTAGTGGGCCATCAGCACACCGGGGTGGGGAAACTTTTGCGGAAAGTTGCAGGGTTCAACCACGGTGCCATAGCTGCCCGTGGCCCCCGCCTCAAGCCAGCGCAGGCTGCTCATTTGGGGACTGTCAGTGAGCTGCCCACCCAATGAGGTGAGGTGGTCGGCAACAGCGCCAGGGCGATACCGGTTGGTGTCAATCGCAGGCACATGGGCTAACCCAGTGAAATAAAACATCAGATCGCTGCGGTCGGTCAGCTGGTCGTCATTGACCACCTGAATCTCAAATCGGGGGCCAAGCTGGGCTTGGATAGCGGGGTAAAAGGGCGATCGCACGTTCCGCGCCGGGTCGCTGGTACTCATGAGATACGCTGTTCCGGCTGGGCGGGTACCATCGGCGGCGATGCCGCGGTCGATGAGCGCCCTGGCATCCTCCAGGCGGGTGGCGGCCAGGGCCATGGTGGGGTAAAACTCAGGGCGATCGGCAGGGTCAGGGCGATCGCTGTTGAAATAGGGGCTCACCGCCGTGGCCTTGCAGCCCTGGGCGCAAAAGGCTTCATCAAAGCCAAAGGCAAAGGCCAGGGCAAACGCATACTCGGCGAGTAGGGATACTAATGGATAGGTTTGTTATCAAGGCTATCCATGTCTTCTTCAGTGCCACCGACCGATTCACTGTTAAGCCACTTTGAGGGTCTAGAGGATCCACGTACCGGCTATCTGATTGAGCACCGCATGGTGGATATGGTGGCCTTGACGATCTGTGCGGTGGTCTGTGGCGCAGAGACTTGGGTCGATATCGAGGCCTATGGCCAGAGCAAAGTGGACTGGTTAAGAACCTTTCTGGCGTTGCCTAACGGCATTCCATCCCATGACACGATTAGCCGGCTGTTTGCCCAACTCGACCCCGAACAGTTCCAAGACTGCTTTTTGAATTGGATTCAAACCGTGGCACAACTCAGTGCTGGGACGGTCGTCGCTGTAGATGGCAAAACCCTGCGGCGCTCCTATGACCGAGGCCGGAGCAAAGGCGCCATTCACATGGTGAGCGCCTGGGCGGCCGAGAATCGCTTGGTGCTGGGGCAAGTTAAGGTGGACGAAAAATCGAACGAAATTACGGCGATTCCTGAACTGCTCAAGGTGCTGGCGTTGAACGGCTGCATCGTCACCCTCGACGCCATGGGAAC
>PYER01000341.1 GCA_003017855.1 filamentous cyanobacterium CCT1 | reverse complement strand
CATCTCCCCACTTCCTCACCCCCTCACTTCCCCTGCCGCTCCAGCAGTTCACGAATCGCCCGCAGCTCCTGCAGCATCTGCCGCATCAGGTCGTGGGTGAGGGTTTCTTCGGGCGGCTGCACCTGAATGGTGGGGTGCAGGCCCAGTACTTCTTCGGCGAAGCGGCGCACTTCCTGGGGGCGAAACTCCAGGGGGGCGTCTTTGTCGCGGCGCACTTCGGGGTTCAGTTTGGCTTGGTCATAAGGGGGGTTGAGAACTTCGGGATCGGTGTTGGCGTAGCGGTACACCGAGGCCCGCGATCGATTGAGGTATTTTTGCACCGCTTCGACCGATAAGAGCGGCGTTGTCTCTGCCGCCGCTGCGCTGCCAGCGTAGGACACCGAATCGGCCGTAGAGGAAGGAGAAGCAAAGGTCGGGTCGGGGATCATAGGGCCAGGCCATAGCAAATCTGTGGCTACTTTACCAGGTTCATTTGGTCTCGGCGCGGCCTGTAACAGAGCATGCCGAAGGGCGATCGCAGTTTGAGAAGGTGTGCTAAAACCTTGGCAGTGTCAACTCGATTTAAGCAGGACTTAGGCGTGAAGGGCGATCGCAGGCAGATTCAGCGGCACAGTCGATGGCGTTACAGGTGGCGTCGTCTGTCGGTGCTGGCCGTCGTTATGTTCAGCGGGGGAGCCGTCGCCGGGCTCAGCGCCTCTCGCTGGTCGCCCACCCCCTCGCCTGGGGCGGGCGGCGAAATTACCCCAGCCCTCAAGCTGCGGCGCATTCCGCAGCCCCTGGCCCTCAACGGTCGCCCTCAGGTCGACCCGCTGCCCCAGTTTGACGAAGTTTGGGAATGCCAGGTCGCCGTGGTAGGAGGGTCGCTGGGGGGAATTGCCGCCGCCGCCCACGCCATGGCCACTGGCGCTACCACCTGTCTAATCGAAGTTGCCCCCTGGTTGGGAGGCCAGATCAGCGCCCAGGGGGTATCAGCGCTAGACGAGTCGCTGAGAATGCGTCAGGCCAATAACCTTTCTCCCAGCTGGCAGCGATTTCGCCAGACTATCAAACAACAGGTGGCCGAACTGCCCAGTTGGAGCCCCAGCGGTACCTCGCGATCGGTCACCGATATCAACAGTTGCTGGGTGGGGACCCTGTGCTTTCTACCCCAGGTGGGGGCCAAGGCCGCCGAGCAGTTTCTGGTCGCCAACCAGCCCAGTGCTCCGGCCAGCCGCTGGGCCACCATGACCGCCTTCAAAGGGGCTGAGTTCGACTCTACAGGTCGGCGCATTACGGCGGTGTACGGCGTGCGGCGAATTCCTAAAAATCCTGGTTACAAGCCCATAGGGCGGCTGTCTGAGGAGCTGGCCCACTGGTACAGCTGGTCGCCCACAGCGGAGTTTGACCGCGTCCCCGTTAAGCTGCAGGCCCCTCCGGGCCAGCGAATGATTGTGATAGACGCCACCGACACTGGTGAGCTGGTGGCCTGGGCCAAGGTGCCCTACCGCCTGGGATCCGAGTCGAAGGCTACCACTGGCGAGCCCAACGCTGCCGCCTTTGACAACCCCGACTGTACCCAGGCCTTTACCTACCCGTTTGCGATCGCCATTCACAACGACGGCGGCGACAGCCTGGCGGCGCTGTCGCGGCTCCAGCCCACCTACGGTCGTCACGAACATCAGGCCTCGTTCGATTTAGAGGGGTTCCCGTTTTTTGCGGGCAAGAGCGTGTTTAACTACCGGCGCATTGTCAGCCAGGCGCGCAGCAACCCCTACACCAGCGCCCCGGCCCCCGGCGATATTACGATGGTCAACTGGAACCGGGGCAACGACTGGAACTGGATGGATCCATCTCTGGTGATGAATGCCGCCGCCCTGGAGGACTCCGGGCAGCACCAGAACTGGATGGGTGGGCTGTCGCAGTCGGCCCTCAAGTTTGGCGAAGAAAATGCGCTGGCCTTTGCCCACTGGCTGCTCGAAACTCAGTCTGGTCCAAATTATCCGCTGGCCTATCTCTACGGAGCCGAAAGCCCAATGGGTACGCTGTCGGGCCTCAGCATGGTTCCCTATTTTCGCGAAGGACGGCGGATTGTGGGCCGCGCGGCCTACGGACAGGAGGAGTTTATGATTCGCGAGAACGATCTCCGCTACGACTTCCCAGGGCATCGAAACTTTAGCCCTACGGCCGTAGGCCTCACCCACTACGCGATCGATATTCACGGCTGCCGCTACCGTAACTGGCTACCCTCGGGAGAAGCGGTTAGCGCTCCGGCCCAGGAGCCCCGCGTCAGGCCGGTGCAGATTCCGCTGGAGAGCCTAATCCCCCAAGGGGTCGACAACGTACTCATGGGTGGCAAAGCCATGGCCACGACCCACATTGCCAATGCGTCTACCCGCATTCACTACGGTGAGTGGCAGGCGGGAGCCGCAGCGGGGGTGACGGCTGGCTGGCTGGTGTCGCCCAATACACCCGTCAGCGACCCGGCGGAGGTGATCCCCAGCGGTTCTATGGGGTTGTTGCAAGAAACAATGAGGCTTCAGGGACTCAAAACCACCTGGTAGCGGGGACAGGAGGCTAGCCTTTCTCAGGAGGCGATTCGGAGGGCGAATTAAACAGGACGAATACCTGGCGGCAGCAGCGGCGCAGTCGTTCTCGGCAGGTGGGATCGGGGGTGACCTCTCCGGAAAAGGCCCAGTTATCGATGGTAGACAGCGTCCAGCGCTTACCGCGATGGTCAAAGCCAGCTAGGTCAAGGCCGATGACGCGGGGATTGACGGAGCGTTCGGGAACCGACTCGGAGCGAGTGTCTCTGCGGGAATCGCCCCTCGGACGAGCACCCTGACCCTCGGCTGCCTCCGGGTCGGTGTACAGGCGAATCTGCACCAGCAGGCTGCGGCACTGAAACAGCCGACTGACCCCAGGAAAGTGAAACCCCAGGTCGATCGAGTCAGGATCCACCAGATCACGGGTGTCGGGGTCGTTAGCCCAGGGTTTGAGGTCGGCCCGCAGGTCGGGCAACTCTGCCTTAAAGAGGCCCACCACGGCGGCTATTTTGCTGGCGAACTCGATACTGTTAGCCTGTTCTGCTGCGTTCACGCGATCGGAAACAAAATAAAGGAGCTATAAGCATAGACTAGCGCTCCTGGCCGAACCGTCAACTGGGTAACGCCTAACCCAGGTCGGTATAGCCTTACTGTTCTGGTGCTACCGCAGCGCGGCAGGTGTCGAGCATGCGGTGGTCGTTCTCGCTGACGGTATCAATGGCAAAGAAGCCATCCAGGCCAAAGGGAGCCAGATCCCCAGTTGGGTTGCTGGTAGCTACAGCAGGCCCATCGGCCAAAGCCAGGCTGTAGGGATAGGCCTGCTGGTCGTAGCTATTGACAATGGTCATGGCCAGCTCAGTGCCCTCTACCTCGCCGTAGAAGCAGTCGAAGGACGAACTGGGGTAGTACAGAGCGCCATAGACGCGATCGCCAGTGCGCTCAAGCACCACATAGCCCTGACCAATCTGGTCGGGCTCGGGAACCTGGCCAAACAGGTAGCGACCCGCCTCAGGCAGGGATGCAGAGGTCTGCGCTACTGCCACCTCTGGGAGAGCGCCTTGGGGTGCAGTCTGGGCCTGAACTGGGACAATGGCTCCTAGGGCCGCTGCCGCTGCCGTACCGACAAACCAATAGGGTAGGGAGTGGCGATCGCGCTTTTTGCCCTGGCTCAAAAATGGATTTACCAGGGAGGAAAACAGCTTGGATTGCAACATTCTGATACCCACTTCTTTACCCCCTTTCATCCAATTCTTTTGACGTACTAAACGGCCGTAGAGAAAACTGCACAGCGGCAGCAATACAAAGCTCCCCGGCTCTCTCCCGGCCTGACCTTAACCTTCCAAGGGCGTGCTCCGTGGCCCTTTCAAAGCTCTCAACCTATTTTCAAATGTAGTAGACCTCGGTAACCCGACCCGTTGTTTTAGCGCGAACCGTAACAACTCTTTTTAGTGGTGGGACGTCGTTTACTAAGTTGTTTACTCATAGGTCAACAAACTACAGTTTTGCGCTCAGGCTGTAGGCGATCGCGCGTCACTGCACAGTCGTTTGCCAATGGTTATAGTTTCGGGCCAATGCTCAAAAATCACATCCTCCTATGGGCCAGCTTGGCAACTGGTTGCGATCGCGCAGGTCTTTCCGTGCGCCTAAACAGGTCTGGCGAGGCTTCTAGCAAGGCTTCCGGAGCAGGGTCCAGATTGAGCTTCAGAATTGGGCTGTAGAGAGTTTGATAGTCAAGGTAAAATCAGATTAAGTAGAAACAGAAACTGGTTCTCAGACTTTTAGGAGACAGTAATGGAGGGTCCCTCCACTTCCTTCGATGACGTTCGGGTACCCCTCAAGCTGCTGCTATTTATCGACAAGCGGCCCAGCCTAGCCCGGCAGATGCGCCAGATCAGGCAGTATCTGAAAACCCTGGAAGACCATTTTGAATTCAACCTGGACGTGGTTGACATTGGGGAGCAGCCCTACCTGGCCGAGCACTACAAGCTGGTAGCCAGCCCCGCGCTGATCAAGATTGCCCCGGCCCCGCAGCAAATGCTGGCCGGTAGCGACATCATCAACCAGCTTGAGCGCTGGTGGCCCAAGTGGCAGCAGGAGCACCTCGATGCCGTCCGGCAGGCAGACTCCGACCCCGGCTCCTCAACCGACCCGCTGGCGGAGCAAGATAGTTCCCTCAGCTATTCTGCCGAGCTGATGAAGCTCTCCGATGAAATTTTTCGGCTCAACCAAACGCGCGAAGAGCTGGAGGCCCAGCTGCGCTTCAAAGACCGCATCATCGCCATGATGGCCCACGACCTGCGCAACCCGCTGACGGCCGCCTCAATTGCGATCGAAACCCTGGAGCTGGGCTACGCCCCTAACCAAACCCGTCCCCTCACCCTCAAGCCCGAACTGACTGGCCAGTTGCTCAAGCATGCGAAGACGCAAATTCGAGCTATCAACCGCATGATCACCGACATTCTCAAGGCCGCCCGCGGGGCCTCAATGGAGCTGCAGCTGGTACCTCAAGAGCTCGATTTATCCACCCTCTGTCTGGAGGTGGTAGACGCGTTTCAAAACCGGCTGCACGAGAAGCAGCAGATAATAACCACTGAAATTCCGCAGGATTTGCCGACGGTCTATGCCGACGGCACCCAGGTCAAGCGAGTAATTACCAACCTGCTCGACAACGCCATTAAGTACACGCCCCAGCAGGGCAAAGTCGCCATTGTCGCGCTCCACCGCACCACTCAAAAGGTGCAGGTCTCGGTAGCCGACACCGGCCCTGGCATTCCACCCGAGAACTGCGACAAGATTTTTGAAGAAAGCTATCGCCTGCAGCGCGACGTGACCCAGGAGGGCTACGGGCTGGGTCTAGCCCTCTGCCAGCGCATTGTTCGCGCCCACTACGGCCAAATCTGGGTTGACTCGTCCCCCGGCGAAGGTAGCTCCTTCTACTTTACCCTCCCCGTCTACCGCGCCTAGCGATCGCCCCCGTTATCAAAACGTTTCGACGTTGCCGAACTGAGGCATAAATTTCGATCACCACCCACCCCCACACGCACCCACCCTCCCCTAC
>PYER01000043.1 GCA_003017855.1 filamentous cyanobacterium CCT1 | reverse complement strand
ACTAAATGGAGGGGGCTGAAGTGGTGGGGCGCTGGGCTTGCTCTTGAAAAATGGCGAAACGGCCGTAGAGCGATTCGCTGTAGAGCACGCAGAGAAAGACGATGCCCTGAAAGACCAGCACCGTGGCATCGGGCAGGTTGTGCGATCGCTGCAAAATGCCCCCCGCCGCCAAAATGCCCCCCAGCAGCACCGACACCAGCACTGTGGCCAGGGGGTTGTGGCGGGCCACAAAGGCCACCAGAATACCCGCGTAGCCGTAGTTCGACACAATTGACTCGTTCAGCCGCTTCTGCACAGCGGCGACCTCGACCATACCAGCCAGCCCGGCGCAGGAACCTGCCAGAAAGCACACCGCCAGCGTCAGCTTGCCCACGGGCAGCCCGGCGATGCGGGCGGCGCGGACGTTGCCCCCGGCGGTGCGGGCAGCAAAGCCAAAGGTGGTGCGCTGAATCAGTACGTAGGCCAGCACGGAGGCCACCAGGCCGTAGATCAGCCCCCAGTGCACGCGGGTGGCGGGCAGGGTGCCCAGCCAGGCCGAGGGGTCAATCTCAAAGCTAGAGGGTTTGCTGACAAAGGCCGGATCACGCATCGGCCCCTGCACCAGGTGGCTGAGCAGGGCGATCGCAATGTAGTTCAGCAGCAGGCTGCTAATTGTCTCGTTAACCCCCCGGTAGTGGCGCAGGGCCCCCGCCGCCATAATCCACAGGCCTCCGGCCACCAGGCTGCCCAGCGCCATCGCCAGCAGCACCAGACCACCGGGCAGAGCGCCACCCAGCCCCAGCCCGACAATCACTGCTGCCAGGCCACCCAGCACCAGTGCCCCTTCGTTGCCAATGATTACCAAACCCAAACGAGCGGGCAGAGCCGTGCAGAGGGCTGTCAGCATCAGCGGCGAAGCGCGAATCAGGGTGTTTTGCCAGGCGCTCCAGCTGCCGAAGGCGGCCCGATAGATTGAGCCGTACACCGCCAGCGGGTTCGCCCCCGCCAGAGCACAAAACACCCCAAAGACGACCAGGGCCGCCAGCACTGCCCCCACAGGCAGCAGCACCGACTCCAGTGATGCCCTAAGGGGACGCTGCGTGAATCGCCGCCAGATTGTCGTCAACTGCATTGATTTTGCCTAGCTAATGGACCCAATCACGCCCTCAACAAAATAGTCCATTTTCTCCAGCTCGACGTTGTCAGTCTTTAATTCCTCGCTGGCGGGGATAATCTCTTCGCCAGCGTTAGTCTTTAGCGGCCCCTGGTAGATCACCAATTCCCCGGCCTCAATGGCGGCTAAAGCCTCATCGCCAGCGGCCTTAGCCTCATCGCTGACGGCGGGGCCGTAGGGCGACAGCTTGCAGAAGTTATCGGCCAGCCCACCCCGCAAAATGTGGGGAATGCCCCCCGTCATCAGGGTTTTGCCCGCCATGAATTCCTGGCCCAGCTGCGTGTAAATGCTCGACCAATCCCACTCAGCTCCGGTGAGGTAGCCTTCGGGGGCCAGAGAGCTTTGGTTGGCGTGGTAGCCCGAGGTCATCACCCCGCGCCGCTCGGCGGTTTCTATCACGACCTTGGGGCTGTCGACGTGGCAGGTAATCACCTCAATGCCCTGGTCGGCCATGCTGTTGGTGGCCTCAGCTTCTTTCACTGGCTCTGCCCATTCGCCAGTAAAGATCACCTGGGTGGTGGCGGCGGGGTTGACCGACCTGGCCCCCAGGGTAAAGCTGTTGACGTTACGCAGCAGCTGCGGGATGGGCTTGGCCGCCACAAAGCCCAGCTTGCCCGCCTGGCTCATGGTCGCGGCCACCACTCCGGCCACGTACTGGGCCTCGTCAATGTAGCCAAAGTAGCTGCCGACGTTTTTGGGGTGCACGCCCTCCTGGTAGAGGCCCCCGGCATGGAAGAACTGGACCTCAGGGAATTCTTCGGCCAGAGCCAAAATGTGGGGGTCAAAATAGCCAAAGGAGGTGGGAAATAGCACCTTGGCCCCGTCGATCTCGATCATGCTGCGCATGGTCTCGGCTACGGCGGTGGTTTCGGGCACGCTGGCTTCTTCCACCAGGCGAATGCCGGGGACGTTGGCGGCCATCGCTGCGGCCCCCTCGGCGTGGGCCTGGTTGTAGCCAAAGTCATCTTTGGGGCCGACGTAGATAAAGCCCACGACTATTTCTTCTGCTGCACCATCCGCCGCTGCGCCGTCCCCAGAACTGGGCGACTGGGCACAGCCGGTGCCAAACTTAGCGGTGAGCCCAAAGGCAGAGGTGGCCAGCAGCCCTCGCATTACCTGCCGCCGCGATAGGCGAAAAGAACGGTTGCGATCGCTCATTGTGAAACTCTCTTAATTCTTTAATACAGTGGCAGAACAGCATCAGAATGGCAGCCTGGCAATCAACCAAGGGGTCTTCAAGTCGGCTCAGTTTGCCCAAGGCTGCCCTAGGCGTTTAGGTTACCTTCTAAGGATTGGTAAAAGGTCCTGAAGTAGTTGTATCAGAAACAACCGTCTGGTGTGTTCTGCGCCACTATCTATGGATAGATATTTTCTAAAGCAAGGCCCCAGAGCGACTAAACTCTGGGGCCATAACTTGGCTAATCAAACCATCGCCGGGTTAAGGAGCAATGGCTGAGCCCTAAATGTGCTGCTCCAGCAGTTCGGCGATCGCCCGGTGCTCTACCGGCGGCACCAGCGGAAACTGCTGGCGGGTGTCGGTGATCAGCCAATCCAGGGCGGCGGCCTTCATGTCGATCGAGGCTCCGGTCTTGTCGACGCAGTAGCGACCAAACACCAGCTTGTCGACCAGGCGTACCCCAGGGCCAATCCGCGAATACTCAAAGATCACGCTCTTGTCGACGATCGCGCCGCTGCAAATCGCGCAGTTGTTGCCGATGGCGCTGGGGCCAACAATGGTTGCCCCGTCTTCGATGTGGGTCATGCCGCCGATGTAGACCGGGCCTTCGATGTTGACCTTGTCCCAGTTGGCCTTGACGTTGAGCCCTACGTACACGCCGGGGCGAATCTCTTCGCCAGGAATGTCCACCAGGTTGACCACGCCCGTGAGCACGTCCTGAATGGCGCGCCAGTAGTCGGGCACCTTGCCGATGTCGACCCACTCAAACTCCATCGGAATGCCGTAGAAGGGGGCGTTGTTGGCCACCAGCTTGGGCAGCAGGTCGCCGCCAATATCAAACGACACCCCCGAGGGAATGTAGTCGAACACCTCCGGCTCAAAGATGTAGATGCCGGTGTTGATCTCGGTGCTGAGCGCCTCTTCCACCGCCGGTTTTTCCTGGAACGATTTCACCCGCCCTTCGCTGTCGGTGACGACCACCCCATAGCTGGGCACCTGCTTGAGGGGCACGGTTTTGGTGATGATGGTCGCGATCGAGCCTTTTTCGCGGTGGCGGCGCACGGCCTCGGTGAGGTCGAGATCGATCAGCGCGTCGCCGCAGAGCACCACAAAGGTGTCGTCAAAAAAAGGCGAAAAATCCTGAATTTTGCGCATGCCCCCAGCGGAGCCAATGGCGTCGCCCACAAGTTCGCCATTTTCTTCGATGCGGCCCTCAAAGGAATAGGCCAGCTCGACCCCAAAGCGCTGCCCGTCGCGAAAGTAGCCCTCAATTTCGTTGGCCAGGTGGCTCACATTCACCATAATCTGATCGAAGCCGTGCTGACGCAGCAGTTCGAGCAAAAACTCCATCACCGGCTTCTGCATGATCGGAATCATGGGTTTGGGAATGGTGTAAGTGATGGGCCGAACGCGGGTGCCTTTGCCGGCAGCCAGGATCATGGCTTTCATACAAATAGAATCCTTAATATGTATTGGGGTATAGATCTGCCGCAGAGCAGTGGTTTGGGGCCGGGGAGCGATCGCTCTCAAATGCCGAGGAACAGAGCCAGACCGGGCATTGGCCCCCCTTGAGCTGGTCGTTAGCCAGCGCACTCGGCCATGCTAGCAGCGCCCCCAGCCAGGGCATGGTTCAGCCGACGGGCCTTCAAAGAGTTCTTACACTTTCTTTAAAATAGCCCTCCTCACGCTGAAACGGTAGCGTTCGTTGGCAACTCCCAGACTTCATACAGTCTAGTCTGGTCTAGTCCGGCAGAATAAAGGCCGGTAGTTCGGCGTCTTCAGCCGTCAGGGGGGCGCGATTGAGGTTTCTGACCCGTAAATCGGCGTAGAAGGCGTCCTGGCTCAGCTCGACCTTCGACTGAGCCGAGAGAAACAGCAGCCCCCAAAACACCCCCACCTTCTCGTGCACCTCAGCGGCGTGGGGAGTGTCAAAGTCGTGGGCATCTTCGAGGTCGGCGGGCTTGAAGTGGGGCCACTGCTGCAGCAACAGCTCAAAGTCGATCCACATCAGGTTTTCGCCAAACTCATCCCAGTACTGGTCGAGAAAGGCTTCGAGGGCAGCGGCGATTTCGGAGAGGTTTTCCTGGTGAGCGAGCTGGGCGATCGCGCGTACCGCCTGGCGCTGGGGCTGGGGGCGGGCTCGCCTGGCCCGCAGACGAGGGGTGTGGTCGGCCATCACCGTGGCCATGGTTTCGAGCTGCTGAATTAGCTCCTGCAGGGTGACCTGGCGGCGCTGGGGGGTGGGGGCCACGGCCCGGCGGTGCAGGTGGCGCTCCAGGTTGCGGGGCAGGGGCACCAGCTCAGGCAGCTCCTCTTCCCAAACCTCTTCGGGGTTGGCTTCGGCCTCGGCCTCGGCTTCGGCCCGCACCATAGTATCGGCCTTGAGCAGCACCAGCATGGATGCGTAGAGAAACCCCTGGCCCGACTCGGAGAGGTTGGCCTCGTAGGGGGTGCGGCCCTGACTAGCCAGGGTTTCGGCCTGGGCCTTGAGCAGCGACAAAAAGCGATCGATGACGTCGATCACCTTGACATCCCACGGGTCGATTTCGCCCTGGTCAGCCAGGTCGATGAGAAATGCGATCGCGGTTTGAGCCAGGGATGACGACATGGACGGGGTGGTGTGCCGCCTAAATACGGCCCTGAATGCGTGGGTGCTTGAAACGGTGAGAATTTGCCCTATCTTAACGAACTATTCCCTTACCATTCGGCCAATTAACCACCCCGGTACTCATGTCATTCTCCTAGGCCAACGACCTGGGTCAAGCTACTGGGCAAAGGCTTCCTCGCTATCGCTCTCCTCAACTTTGGCGGCGGGCAGCAGCAGGCTCTGTTCTTCAAGCTTGACCTGGTAGCGCTGCACGTCCTGCTCTAGCTCCTGAATGCGAATTTCGCGCTGCTGCACCTGCTTGCCAAAGGACATATAGCCCTGCAACTGGGCCCAGACGCTAAACACCCAGGCAAACACCGCCCCAATCCCCATCGCCATGATCAGTTCCACGCACAGCGGCGCTTCGATATCCATGCCGGGGGCAAGGTGAATAATGACGGGCTCGGTGTTTTCAATGCCGAATAGCACCAGGGCTAGGGCAATCACAAAAATAACGACGAAATTTATCTGCCGCATGGCTCTGGCCTCAAACTGCTAAATCAACGTTGATGGGTCAATCCCAGGCCCGGTCTGGATCCATGGCTTGCTCACAAACCGTCTCCATCTGGCCTTGGATAGATTCATTTAACCAGGCAGACTTTAACTTTGGCCAAAGGTTTTTGCGGGTTTAAACACTCGGTAGCGCAGACCGTAGCCGCCCAGGACCAGCGCGACAATGCCCAGAGTGCCGAGGGCGATCGCATTGGGCAGCCAAAACACGGCATCGATGCGGGTCGTTTGACCGGGCTGCAGCTGCCAGACGGCCCCGGTTGCATCCTGGCTCAGGGGCGGGGTGGCGGTGGGGGCCAGCTGGGCAAGCCCCCAGGGCACCTGAAGGCGAAAGCGCAGATCGGCCCAAGCGGGGGTATCTTCGCCATTGATTGACCCTCTGACAGGTAGATCGCTCAGATCGAGAGCGTAGGTGAGGTGGGTGCGACTGACGAAAACCCAGCTGGTTTGCTCCAGGCCCAGCTCAAAGGGTACTGGCCCCCAGCCGGGCAGCTGCAGATAGGTAGAGCCCGCCGGGAGAGCAGAACTGTCAGTGACGGTGAGGGATGCCACCGGATTGTCCTCGGGTTGGGTGAGATCGGGGGCAGCCGCGAACAGCTGCTGGAAGCGATCGCTCAAATCGCGGGCGGTGCCAAAGGGCACGGTCAGGGTCACGGTTTGGGGAGCCTGGCGAAGCTGACCACCGAGGGGGCGCGATCGCGCCCTTAGCTCCTCAAGCCAGGGCTCCAGGGTGGGCTGGGCCAGGGCGGCGGCGCGATCGCTCAAGTCAATGGTCTGCACGATCTGGCCGTGGGTGTGGTGGTCAAAGCGCAGGGTGAGGTCGTAGCGCAGACAGCCGCTGAGCAGCAGCGGTAGCCAGAGCAGCACCGCCCAGCGCCCTGCCCGGCGTTGGGCAAATCCAATCGGCATCAAGGCCTTTAACCGTTGTATTACAGTGGACTGCGCCAAAATCCCACCCCTGCCTGTTACCGTAGCTCCGACCAAGGCTATACCATTAGAGCGTGAATCCAACGGTAGCCGGTAGCGTTGTATGACTGACCTTTCCCCCGCCCCCACGACGACCGCCTGGCATACGGTTGGCATCGACGCAGCCCTGAGCCAGCTCGACAGCCGTGCCGATACGGGCCTCAGCGCCCAGGCGGTGGTTGAGCGCCGCAACCGGTATGGCCCCAACGAGCTAGAGGAAACCGGCGGTCGCCCGGCCTGGCGGATTCTACTTGATCAGTTCACCAACATTATGCTGCTGATGCTGATCGCCGTAGCGGTGGTGTCGGGGGTGCTGTCGTTTAGAAATCAAGAATTTCCCAAGGATGCGATCGCGATTTTTGCGATCGTTATTCTCAACGGCGTGCTGGGCTACCTGCAGGAGAGCCGGGCCGAGAAAGCCCTGGCTGCCCTGAAGCAAATGGCGTCACCCAGCGTGCGGGTGCAGCGCGATGGTCGGCTGCAGGAGGTGCCCTCCCAGGACCTGGTGCCCGGCGACATCATGCTGCTGGAGGCGGGCGATCAGGTGGCCGCCGACGGTCGCCTGCTGGAGGCGGTCAACCTGCAGCTGCGTGAGTCGGCCCTGACTGGCGAAGCCCAGGGCGTTAACAAGCAGGCCAACCACACCCTGGCCGTGGAAACCGCCCTGGCCGAGCGCAAAAACCTGGTCTTTCAGGGTACCGAGGTGGTGCAGGGCCGGGGCCGCGTGCTGATCACCAACACCGGCATGAAAACCGAGCTGGGCCGCATTGCCGCCATGCTGCAGGGGGTCGAAACCGAGCCCACCCCGCTGCAGCAGCGCATGACCCAGCTGGGGAACGTATTGGTCACGGGGTCGCTGACGCTGGTAGCCATTGTCGTGGTTGGCGGCGTGATCTTTGCTGGCTGGGAGGCCTTTGAGCGCCTGCTGGAGGTGGCCCTGAGCATGGCCGTAGCGGTAGTACCCGAGGGCCTGCCCGCGGTGATCACCGTGACGCTGGCAATCGGCACCCAGCGCATGGTGCGTCGCCACGCCCTGATTCGTCGCCTGCCTGCGGTCGAAACCCTAGGGTCGGTCACCACCATTTGCTCCGACAAGACCGGCACCCTGACCCAAAACAAAATGGTGGTGCAGCAGGTGCGCACCCTGAGCGAAACGCTGCAGATTACTGGCGAGGGCTATGCCCCCGAGGGCGATTTTTTGAGCCAGGGCCAGCCAGTTAATCCCCGCCAGATCACCGATATCGGCCTGCTGCTGTTGGATGGCCTGCTGTGCAACGACTCGGTGCTGCAAAAGGAAGCGGGCGACTGGGCGATTATGGGCGACCCCACCGAGGGAGCGCTGGTGGTGATGGCGGCCAAAAGCGGTTTAGACCGTCACCGCCTGGGCCATGAGCTGCGGCGGGTGGTAGAGTTTCCGTTTTCCTCGGAGCGCAAGCGCATGAGCGTGGTGCTCAGCGGTGTCGAGGCGTTGAGGTCTGACCTTACCCCGCCTGGGGAAGTGGTTCAAGCTCCCTACCTGATGCTGGCCAAGGGGTCGCCGGAGATGCTGCTGGAGTGCTGCACCAGCCACCTGAGGGGAGCAGAGCGGGTGCCGCTCGACCAAGAGGCGCGATCGCAGATCCTCTCTGACAATGCTGATATGGCCGCCCAGGGGCTGCGGGTGCTGGGCTTTGCCTACCGTCCGCTGGAGACAGTGCCAGCCGAAGGCGATGCCGATCGAGCGGAGCAGGACCTGGTGTGGCTCGGTTTAGTCGGCATGATCGACGCCCTGCGCCCGGAAGTGCGCGTGGCAGTCCAGCGCTGCCGCAGCGCCGGCATTCGCCCAATGATGATTACCGGCGATCACCAGCTCACCGCAATGGCGATCGCCCAGGACCTAGGTATTGCCGAACGCGGGGCTCACTCCCTCAGCGGAGCCGACCTGGAGAAGATGGACCAGGCCGAGCTAGAGGCGGCGGTGAAGGAGGTCAATATCTACGCCCGGGTGTCGCCCGAGCACAAGCTGCGCATTGTCAAAGCCCTGCAAAAGGACCACCAGATCGTGGCCATGACCGGCGACGGTGTTAACGATGCCCCGGCCCTCAAACAGGCTGAAATTGGCATTGCCATGGGCATTACCGGCACCGACGTCAGTAAAGAGGCCAGCGACATGGTGCTGCTCGACGACAACTTCGCCACTATCGTCGCCGCCACTGAAGAGGGCCGAGTGGTCTACACCAACATTCGCCGCTTTGTGAAGTACATTCTCGGTTCCAACATTGGCGAGCTACTCACCATTGCCCTGTCGCCGCTGATTTTGCCGATTCTGGATGTGCCCCTGACGCCGTTACAGATTCTGTGGATGAACCTCGTCACCGACGGCTTTCCGGCCCTGGCCCTGGCGGTGGAACCGGCCGAACCCGACGTGATGAATCGCCCGCCCCACGACCCCCAGGAGGGCATTTTTGCGCGCGGGCTGGGGGCCTACATGCTGCGTATCGGCGTGGTCTTTGCGATTATTTCGGTGTCGATGATGGTGTGGGCCTACCACTGGTCGCAGCAAAGCGGCGACCCCGATCGCTGGAAGACGATGGTGTTTACCACTCTCTGTCTGGCCCAGATGGGCCACGCGATCGCCGTGCGCTCCAGCACCCGCCTGACGGTGGAAATGTCGCCCTGGTCAAACCCCTTTGTGCTGGCGGCGGTGATTCTCACCTGCGTGCTCCAGCTCATGCTGATCTACGTCGAGCCGCTGAGAAATTTCTTTGGCACCCACCTGCTCAGCCCCTTTGAACTGCTGATCTGCTTTGGCTTTAGCACCCTGCTGTTTGTCTGGGTGGAGTTCGAGAAAATCTACCGTCGCCTCCGAGGCAAAGTAGTGAGAGATTAAGACCCGCCAGAAATTAGGCAGCCAATCTAAAAGAATCCTCACAAAAATCACCGTGTGGCAGACCGTTGCCAGATACTGCTTAGCGGTAGGCGCAGTGCGCCATAGCGCATGTCTTCATACCTTCATAAACGCCGTTAGATAGCATTCTAGAAGGGGGCTTCCATGACCGTTAAGCAAGTTGTTTTGCTGGGGCCGCCGGGGGTGGGGGTCAAGGCCCAGGCCAGCGAACTGGCTAGGCGCTGGAGTGTTCCCCATGTTTCAATGGGAGCGCTGCTGCGGGAGGCGATCGCCAAGCCGTCCGACATTGGCCTCGAAGCGCGCCCCTACGTTGAAGCTAGGGAGCTGGTGCCCGACGCCCTGGTGATGAAGCTGCTGCGGAGGCGGCTTGAGCAGCCCGACGTGATGCTAAACGGCTGGGTTCTAGACGGGTTTCCGCGCACGGTGGCCCAGGCCCAGGCGCTTGATCAGTGGCTGGCGGCAGTAGGCCTGCCTGCGGCAACCGTGGTTTACCTCAAGGTCATGAGCGGGCTGCTGCTAAATCGGCTTTGGACCGAGCGCGAACCAGACGAGACTATGCCGATGCTTCGCCGCCGCTTAGAGCGCCACGAGGCAGAAATTGCGCCGCTGCTGGAGTACTACCAGCCGCCAGGGTCAGAGACCGATCCCGATGGGCCAGCGCAGCTCAAAACCCTCAACGGCAGCCGCTCCTTTGCCGAAATTGCCAGCGAATTAGCCCAGATGGGCAGCGAAGAGACCGGGGCGGCGCGCACCATTCGGGATGAGGCCGAACTTGACTCGCTACTGGCCCGAGAGTCGCTGCTGGTAGTCGATTGCATGGCCTCCTGGTGCGGCTCGTGCAAGCAGGTTGCGCCCCTAATCGACCGGCTAGCTGAGGCCTACGGCGATCGCGCCAGCATCATGAAAATAGACTTTGACACTAATCGGCAGATCTCCAAGCGGTTTGGGCTCAAAGGCATGCCGTCGGTCATGTTTTTCAAAGACGGCGAACTGCTGGAAACCCTCACCGGAGTTAAACCCTACCAGACCTATAGCGCTGCGCTAACCCGCTTTTTGAATTAGTCCCCGCCGCCCGTACCTGACCATCGCCAGGATAGAGCCGCGCTAAATGGCCAAAACCTTGCCCCGCAGCCCCGCTGGGGCATCAATGCCGTAGCGGTGAAGCAGGGTCGGCACCAGGTCGTAGAGCTGCGCCCCCTCCAGCACCTGCCCATTTTTTGGCACCTGGGGGTCGTGGAAAATCATCAGGCCCAGGGGGGCGTGGTTGGCATCGTCGGGGCCGGTGTCGTTTTCGACGGTGTAGAGGCTGTTAATCCCGACGCTGCCGACCGACCGCCAGGCCAAATCGTCAAAATAGACGATTAAATCGGGCGCGCGGCCCCGCACTTTTTGGTAGATCTCCTGGGGCTTAAACGCCTTCACCGGCAGCGGGTTGCCATCGGGATCAGCAAGCTGAGACAGCTTCGTCGCTATCTCATCGCGCAGGGCTTCGTAGTCGGACATGGCCACAGTACCCTGGGGTTCGCGCCCCTTTACATTGAGGAAAATGCGGGCGTAGTAGCCCCCGGCCCCCCACACCTGGGTTTGGCTCCAATCCACTTCAACTTTATCCAGGGGCAGCACCTCGGCGGGGGCTTCCTTCAGCGTCAGGTAGCCGTTGGCGATCAGCCACTCGTTGATGCAGATGCCACCCATCAAGGGCTGCGCCCCGTGGTCAGACACCACCAGCAGGGCGGTATCGGCATCACAGACCGCCAGCAGCTCTCCCACTCGCCGGTCCACATGCACGTAGTAGTCGTGGATGGCGTTGGCAAAGGACAACCCGGCCTCGTACTGGGGATGGCGCGGGTCCATGGGTTTCCAGAAGGCGTGGTGAATGCGATCGACGCCCATATCCACCAGCATGCAGAAGTCGGGGCGATCGCGGGCAATCAGCTTTTCGGCCAGGGTAAAGCGCTGGTCGCACAGAGCATACAGGTTAGCCAAAATGCGCTCTTTCTCGTCGGAGCGAAAGCTGGGCACATCCAGCATAAAGTCGGGCATCCAGGCGGTGATCTGTTCGCCCAGATCAGGGGGATGGGTGAAGGGCACCTCGGGGCTGGGAGTGAGAAAGCAGGAGACCAGCGAGCCGTTGACCGGGTAGGGCGGCGAGGTGCCCGGCACGCTGAGGGCCGCCACGCTCCACCCGGCCTCGCCCAAAATGTCCCACAGGCGCGGAAATTTGACCGCTCGCCCGTCGGAGATCGCCATGGAGTGGTAGTCGCGATCGCGCCGGTTGCGAAACCCGTAGATACCTAGCTCGCCAGGGTCGCGCCCGGTCATCATACAGCTCCAAGCGGGCACCGTAATGGCGGGAATGCTGCTCTCCAGCCTGCCGTAGCTGCCCAGCGCCATCAGCCGAGACAGGTTGGGCAAATCCTGCCGCCACTGGTCAAACACCAGATCGGGGGCCATACAGTCGAGGCCAATGATCAGCAGGCGAGGAGTAGGCATGGGAAGGCTTATGTAATCAGCTAACGTTATAGTCTGCGTCGTGGCTATAGTTCACTAAGCCCAGCGTCCACGAGTCAAGACTCATAATCAACACAAATGACCAGTCCAGCCAAGATTTCAGAAATCAAAGTTGGTTCTAGCCTACCGAGATAGTTGGCAAAACGCTGGGTAGAGAGGCTGCGGATTTGCAAAACATTGGCGGCAGAGTCTCGGTTTAGTCCATTGGCGGCAGTAGCCCAAAGTTTCACCATAAATGGGCGGCTGTCAAATTTGTCCTGCCAGGTGGTGATGGGAATGACAATGCGAAGGGGGATGGGAGTAAACAGATTGCTGCTGATCACAACGACGGGGCGAGTTTTCTGAATTTCTTGACCACGGGTGGGGTCGAGGTCTACTAGCCAGATCTCGCCACGACTAGGGCTCGTCATTGGGAAACTCCCAGTCTTCGCTATCTAGAGCTGAAAACTCGGTCAGTGCCGGATCAGTTTTGAAGTCCTCGGCAGTGTCGGCAATGAATGGGGCCAATGCCTGGTGGCGTTGGGACAAAGGAAGGCTAGCTAGATCTTGCAGAGATAGCCCGGAGGCAGGTTTGGACGGCGAGAGCAGCTTCTGTCGCAGAAATTCGGCGAAGTCGAGGACTTCCTGCTGCTTATCGGGGGGGAGTTGCCGCAGGTGGTCGAGGAGGATTTGCTCGAGGCTAGCTGTGCTCTGCATCGCGGGTTTCTCGACGTGGATGCTTTTAGCTTAAACCAGTTCCCCCTGGGTGATGGTGTCGTCGAGCCGGGTGCTCTAGGTGATGCCTTGCTACAGCGCTCCTTCAACCTGGGCGTTGAACCCGTAGACCCGTCGCTCCCCGGCCAAGGGCACCAGTGTCACATCGCGCTCGTCACCCGGTTCAAAGCGCACCGCAGTCCCAGCGGGAATATCGAGCCGCATACCGCGGGCTGAGTCGCGATCGAAGCTCAGGGCCGCATTTACCTCAAAAAAGTGAAAGTGGGAGCCCACCTGAATGGGGCGATCGCCCGTATTGGCTACCGTCAGCGTTGTCGTTGGCTTGCCTGCATTGAGTTCGATTTCGCCCTCGGCGGGCAGCAGTTCTCCGGGAATCATAGGGGGCCTCCTAGGTTAGCAATCAAATCTTGGCGCGATCGCTGGAGCGATCGCTCGACTCGCGGCAGGGCTTCCTCTAGTTCGCGGCGCGCGATGCCTTCAGGCCCCGCCTCCAGCAGGTGGTTGAGGGCCATCAGGTGGGCCGTGTCGAGGGCGGTTTCCATCGGCACTTTGACGTTGGGAATTACCCCTGTCCCATCCCAGTTTTTGCCGGTGACGGGGTTGATCGCCTGCCCCGTGGGCATAAACACCCAAAAATGGTCGTGCAGACGAAAGCCGCGGCCTGGGTTGGCCCCGCCCCGCGTGGTTTCGCCCACCACCGCCCCGCGCTTCAGCACCTGCAGGTTGTAGGCAAACTCCTCCGCTGCCGAAAAAGTCTCGGGGCTGGTAAGGGCAAAGACCGGTTTGTCGAGGTAGCGCTGCCCCGGCACGTAGGGCACCGTCCACCACTGGTGGGTTTCGTCGGTCTCGCTCCAGTACAGGTCGTTGAGATGAATGGGCGGATGGGCCGGAAACAGATAGCTGCACAGCAGCGCCACCGTAGCCGGAGAGCCGCCCTGGTTGTAGCGCAGGTCAAAGATCAGGGCGTCGGTGTGGGCCACCAGGATCATCGCCGCCGCCAGCGATTCTCCCGCAAACTCCGGCGGCTCAAAGCTAAACAGCTGAATGTAGCCCACATTGCCTACCAGCCGCTCCACTTTGTTGATATCAAAGTTGCGGCGGCGGCTGGCCTGGTGCTGGCGCTCCAACTCCTGGGGATCGGGCGCGGCTTCCGGCTCAATGTGGGGCAGCGGTACGGGGCTAAAGTGCAGACGCAGGTTGCGATCGCCGCTCATTTCCTGCAGCTGAGCCGTCAGCGTATCGGCCAGCTGCTGAGCGCCGGTAATGTCGCCATAGCCTCCGGCCTCCAAGCGCTGCTCAATGTCGCCCTGAATTTTTTCCGCCACCTCAGGAAAGACGTAGGCATCGAGCTGGGCCACCAGCGCGCTCAGTACGGCCTCGCGATCGGTGGTGTCCAGCGAAATATCCTGGGGCGGGTTAGAGGCAGACATTGCCATGGATGGCCCTACCGAATGGGTTCATGAACGGTGACGAGCTTGGTGCCGTCGGGGAAGGTGGCCTCCACCTGCACGTCGTGGATCATCTCGGCCACCCCGTCCATGACGTCGGCCCGGCTGAGCAGGGTGGTGCCGTAGCTCATCAGCTCAGCTACGGTGCGCCCGTCGCGCGCCCCCTCTAGAATGGCTGCCGATATGTAGGCCACCGCTTCGGGGTGGTTGAGCTTCAGGCCACGGTCTTTGCGGCGCTCGGCCACCAGGGCAGCGGTAAAAATCAGCAGCTTGTCTTTTTCCTGGGGAGTCAGTTGCATGGGGCGAAGGTAAGAATGACGGGGCACCAGCGGGAGAAATGGGGCTAACCGTAAGCTTTCAAGGTTTTGAGCGGCTTGTCAACCAGAGATTGAACCATAAGGCCCTTCGCTTTGAAAGTAAAGCTTAAGCCGCTGGGATTGGCGGTAGAACTGAGCTAGTCTGCTCTATGAAAAGCCCTGCGAAAACGCCTTCAGAAAAGGCATTCTGGGGTCGTTACCGGTGATGTACCTATGACTGCCCCCCTGGTTGAAATTCTGCCCGACAAGCCTGCCCTGGTGCAGCGGGCCTTAGCCCTGGTGACCGGCACCATTCGCAGCGCTGTCGCCGACCACGACTACTGCACCCTAGCCCTGGCGGGGGGCAGCACCCCCAAGCCCCTCTATGCCGGCCTGTCCGAGCAGGATCTGCCCTGGGAAAAGCTCTACGTCTTTTGGGGCGACGAGCGCTACGTGCCCATTGACCACCCCGACAGCAATGCCGGTATGGCCAAGGCGGCCTGGCTCGATCGCGTGCCCATTCCGCCCGACCACATTCTGGTGACGCCCACCCTGGAGGGTGACCCAGCCGCCTCGGCTAGCCAGTATGAAGCGATGGTGAAATCGGTGTTTGGCGGCCTCCAGGGCACTTCCCACGACCAGATCCCTGAGTTTGACATAATCTTGCTGGGCATGGGCGACGACGGCCACACCGCCTCGCTGTTTCCCCACACCGACGCGCTGGCGGTGAACGACCACCTGGTGACTGTGGGCAACAAAGGCAACGATCCCCGCATTACTTTTACTGCCCCGCTGATCAACCACAGTCGCCAGGTCTTATTTCTGGTGGCCGGGGCCGATAAGCAGGCCGCCCTGGCCCAGGTGTTTGCCGCCGAGGGCGACGACCAGGCCTATCCCTCGCGGCTGGTGCGGCCCCAGGGTGAACTGCGCTGGCTGCTCGATCGCCAGGCCGCAGGCGAGCTAAACTTGGGAGCCGTATCCCCCTCTTGAGCCCAGCCAGGCAGGACTAAATAGGGGCTGACTCCCCCTCTGAATTGCCCTCAACCTAGACTATTATCTAGGCAGTGGATTCCCCTATCTGGCGGCGGTGGCAGCTGGGTCTAAAAGTAGGTCGGGGTCTGCCAGACTCTTCTATGATTGAAACCTACAGGGATCGTTTTTGATTGAGTAATGTGATTACCCTTTCGCTGTTGCACCCTCTCCACAAAACTCCGGTTCAAAGCTGGTCCTTTGACCAAGAGTCTGTGATTTGCATTGGTCGCTCGACCGATAATAATGTGGTTCTCTACAGCGCCGTCGTCTCGCGCCACCACGTCGAAATTCACCGGACCGACAGCGGTTGGGCGGTGAAGAGCATTGGCACCAATGGCACCTACCTGGATGGTCGTCGTATTACCGAAGTGCCGGTGGAAGATGGCATTGTCATTCGGCTGGCGCGATCGGGGCCCAACATTCAAATTCACGTCTCCGAAGAAAAGCGCGACCCCCTCAAAGAGCTGCTGATGAACCGTCGCCGAATTGAAGAAGCCAAGGAGGCCGGGCATGGCCCCCACGGCGAGCTTCACGACGACTCGGAGGGGCTATCTCACCAGACCACCGTGATCAATCCCGAGGACGAGTCTGACCTCGAAGACCAGCCCGCAGAGGCGTGACTGCTAGGTTGAGGGAGCCAATCAGCAAAGCCCTGCGATCGCAGGGCTTTGTCGTCAGACCGGGCTAGAGAGCCGCTTTGAGCAAGTCGGCCTTGTCGGTTTTCTCCCAGGTGAAGTCGGGCAGCTCGCGGCCAAAGTGGCCATAGGCGGCCGTTTGCTGGTAGATGGGGCGGCGCAGGTTGAGCATGTCGATCAGCCCCTGGGGCCTGAGGTCGAAGTGCTTGCTTACCAGATCGGCGATCGCGCTATCGGCAATCTTGCCCGTGCCGAAGGTGTTGATCGAAATTGAGGTAGGTTTAGCGACCCCAATCGCGTAGGACACCTGAATTTCGCAGCGATCGGCCAGACCCGCCGCCACGATATTTTTGGCTACGTAGCGGCCAGCATAGGCCGCCGAACGGTCGACCTTAGTGGGGTCTTTGCCCGAGAAAGCGCCGCCGCCGTGGCGGGCCATACCCCCGTAGGTATCCACGATAATTTTGCGCCCAGTCAAGCCGCAGTCACCCACGGGGCCACCAATAATAAACTGCCCGGTGGGGTTGATGTGGTACTGGGTATCGGCGTGGAGCCACTCGTTGGGCAGCACCGGCTTAATAATTTCCTCCATTACCGCTTCGCGAATATCGGCCTGGGAAATGTCGGGACTGTGCTGCGTGGAGAGCACCACCGCTTCCACCGCCACGGGCTTCAGGTTTTCGTAGCGCAGCGTTATCTGGCTTTTGGCATCGGGGCGCAGCCAGGGCAGCACGCCATTTTTGCGCAGGTGAGCCTGCCGCTCTACCAGGCGATGGGAGTAGTAGATCGGGGCAGGCATGAGGGTATCGGTTTCGCTGGTGGCGTAGCCAAACATCAGCCCCTGGTCGCCCGCTCCCAGGTCTTTATCGATGGCGACATCGACACCAATGGCAATGTCTGACGACTGCTTACCGATCGCGTTGAGCACCGCGCAGGAGGCCCCGTCAAACCCCACATCGGAACTGTCGTAGCCGATGCCCAAAATAACGTTGCGAACGATATCTTCGAGATCGACGTAGGTGTTGGTGCGTACCTCACCTGCGATCACGGCCATGCCGGTTTTGACCAGGGTTTCTACCGCCACCCGGGCATTGAGGTCTTCTTTGAGAATGGCGTCTAACACGGCATCGGAGATCTGATCGGCCATTTTGTCGGGATGGCCCTCAGACACCGACTCGGAGGTAAAAATGCTGTACTCGCTCATGAAATAAGCCCAACCACTAGCAATAGGAACAGGAGCGTGGTCAGCCGGGGCTGATTCGCATTCCAAAGTTTATCAAAGTTTAGCTAGAGCGCTGGGATAGTCAGGCCGTCAGCGCGAATCGTCGCCGGTATCCGTCTGGGGCTAGCTAGCCAATCAAAGCCCCCGGTGCGGCTCCGTCCGCTAGTCCCTGCGCCTTTTGCTGCATAGTCTTAAAAATGTTGTAAAACCCATTGGCCCGTGACGGCGTCAGGCTGACGTCGAGCTGGGTGTCTTTAATAAAATCGGGGCTGAGCGCAACAATCTCGTCGGGGCTGAGGCCGTTGAGAGCTTTGATCAGCAGCGCCACCAGCCCCTTGGTGATTTGGGCATCGGAGTCGGCCTGGTAGACCACCTGACCATCGACCAAATCGGCCACGACAAACACCTGCGAGACGCAGCCCGGTACCTTGTTTTCAGCGGTTTTGTACTCCTCGGGCAGGGGGTCGAGCTTTTTGGCAAACCACAGCAGCTGCTCGTAGCGACGCTTAGGGTCGGCGGTCTTTTGAAAGCGGGCCACAATTTTCTCAATAGACTCGGGGCGATCGGCGGGCATGGGGAGCTAGGGTAACAACCTGCTAGTAGTCTACCAAGCAGTGTCAGGAGATGAGGGGATGGGGAGATGAGGAGGTGTTCTCAACTACCCCCAGCAGCGCTAGCCGAATACTTGCTCTACGGTTAGCGATAGCTCCGGAAACGTGGGAGAAACGATGGGTTGGCTGCCGAGAAACTGCTGTAGCTCAAACTCCCCATCTACCAGGTGGCAAAGGGTAAACGTGGGTTGCTTTGGTGAGCCAATGTAGCGCCGTCCGCCCAATCCCAGGTAGTCGACAATCCAGTATTCCTGAATGCCAAAGGCTTCGTAGTCGGCCAGCTTGAGGAGATAGTCGTCTCGCCAGTTAGTAGACACAACCTCCACCACCAGTTTGATCGACTGACCTCTAGTAATCACTGACTCTCGTTCCCAGCGGGGCTCGTCGGCGATTTCTGTTTCATCTAAAACGACAACATCGGGCTCATAACCTATGTCGTTTGAGAGCTTGATAACACATTCTTTAGGAATGAAATAGGGCTGGTTAGCGCCGCGAATGGCCGCACCCAGTTCAAAGGCTAGATTGCCTGCCAGCTTGGAGTGCTTCCCATTTGGTTTGGGCATCTCGAGCACCACCCCCCGCCGCAGTTCGTAGCGATATTCCGAATTCTCTGGATACCACTCTATGAATTCGTCAAACGTGATGGGGGCTTTATCCAGTACGGCAATCACCTCACCCTCCTCATCCCCTCACATTCTCTACTGCCTCTACGCTTTGCCGTCGCTATCTTTGCCGCTGACGAAGCGGTGGGCTACGGTTTCGGGCTGAATGGCTGACAAAATGGTGTGGCCCGAGTCGGTAATGATGACGGCGCGGGTGCGGCGACCGTAGGTGGCGTCGACCAGCTGCCCTCGTTCGCGGGCGTCGGAAATAATGCGCTTGATGGGGGCAGACTCGGGGCTAACGATGGCAATCACCCGATTGGCCGATACGATGTTGCCAAAGCCAATATTGATCAGCTTGATGTCCATAATGTAAAAGGAGCGATAACGGGAGATTCTGGTACTGATGTCAGGATTAGCCCGGACAGGCCAGAAACCCCAAGGCTTTTTTGGCACAAGGCGCTGCATTTAGGCCGAGATCAGGCCCAGATCACCTTATCTGCCATACTAACGAATCCCTCTAGCGCTGAGGGTTAATTTCAGGCGAAATTTCAGTTTTCTGGCGTTTTCGTTCCTTGGGCTACACCTTTCGGCGCTAAGAACCCTCAAGCGGGCGTTCTTGGCGCTTTAAACCGCTACTTGCCTATGTCTAAAGACATAGACCACCGCTTGCTCTTCCCGTCCGTTTCGCCCGGAGAATGCTACTGTGCAGCCCGTTGACTTTACGACTTTGATGGCCCTGTGCCACAGCCTGCGGGCCGATTGGGTTCCCGCCCGCTGTGAGACGGTGGTGCAGCTCGATACCACCACCCTGGTACTGGCTCTGCGCACCCTCGATCGCCGGGATTGGCTGACGATATCGTGGCATCCGCAGGCGGCGCGGCTGCACCTGGGCGACGCGCCCCCTAAGGGGCAAGACACGTTTACCTTTAGCCAGCAGCTCAAGCACCAGTTGAACCAGATGGCGCTGGTTGCGATCGCCCCGGTGGCCCCCTGGGAGCGGGCGATCGATTTGCAGTTTGGCCCTCGCCCTGGCGACCCGCCCCAGTGGCACCTTTACGTCGAAATTATGGGTAAGTACAGCAATGTGATTTTGGCGAATGCCCAAAACCAGATCGTCACCGCTGCCCACCAGGTGAGCGACCAGCAGTCGCGGGTGCGGCCAATTCAAACTGGCGATCCCTACGTGCTGCCTCCGGCGATCATGAACACGCTGCCCAGCCGGCAAGAATCTCAAGCCTCCTGGCGGTCACGGGTGACGCTGGTGCCCACAACGCTCAAAAAAATGCTGATGCAGAGCTACGGGGGGCTGAGTTCATCGCTGGTGCGATCGCTGCTGGCCGCCGCCCACCTCACCCCCGATCAGCCCGCCGATACGCTCACTCAGTCCGACTGGGATTGTCTATTTGAGGTGTGGCAGCGCTGGCTGCTCTGTTTAGAAAAGGGTGAGTTTTTCCCCGGCTGGGCTGAGGGGGGCTACACAGTGCTTGACTGGGAGGGGATAGCGCCCGTCGCCGACGTGCACACCCTGCTGAACCAGTACTACCGCCGCGAGTTGAACCTGCAGCAGTTCGATCGCATTCAAAACCAAATTCGGCAAAAGCTCAGGGGCGTGCTCGACAAACTGCGGCAAAAGGCCAGCACCTTTGAGCAGCGCCTCGACCAGTCGGCCCAGGCCGACCAGCAGCGCCAGCAGGCCGACCTGCTGATGGCCTACAGCTACCAGTGGCAGCCTGGGGTGACTCAGCTAACTGTAGATGATTTTGAAACTGGAGAGCCCATCACCCTGGCCATTGACCCCGACAAAACGGCCATTCAGCAGGCCCAGCGCCTCTACAAACAGCACCAGAAATTGAAGCGCGCCAAGGATGTGGTCATGCCCCTGCTAGCAGAGGTGCAGGCAGAACTGACCTACCTGGAGCAGGTGGAGGCGGCCCTGAGCCAGATTCCCACCTACGATGAGCCAGCCGATCTGGAGGCGCTGATCGACATTCGCAACGAGCTGATTCAGCAGGGCTATATGGCCTCGCCCGACTATCGCCCCAGCGACCGCAAGGCGAGTGATGAGGGCTTTCGCCAGCTCCAGACGCCCGATGGTCTGCCCGTGCTGGTAGGCCGCAACAACCGCCAAAACGACCTGCTCATTTCCACCGTAGCCACCGACTACGACCTCTGGTTTCACACCCAGGAAATACCAGGCAGCCACGTGCTGCTGCGGCTAGAGGCGGGGCAGGCACCGAGCGATCGCGATCTGCACTACGTGGCCGACCTGGCTGCCTACTTCAGCCGCGCCCGCCATGCCGACCAGGTACCCGTGGTCTATACCCAGCCCAGGCACGTCTACAAACCCAAGGGCGCTCGCCCCGGCATGGTGATCTACAAGCACGAAACCGTGATTTGGGGGCAGCCCCGTCGGATAGAGCAGGCACAGGCGGCCCAGTCCCTGGAGCTGGTTTGAGCAGGCCGCCATGATTTTGAATGCTTTGCTAGACAGCGTAAGCAATACTCCGCAAAATCACTGAGTACATTTGCTCATCAGCTTAAGTTATCGAATCAACACACAATTAGCAGAGATTGTGTTAATGAAAATCTGTACTTGTTGTTACAATGAGAAACGGAGGAGATGAGAGCCCTCCACCGGAAAAATTATCCAATCTCTAGCACTGCCAAAAGTGCTTGATTTTTGGTGGTTTCTTCCAAATTGAGAGAACAACAGATATTTAGTATCACCTGAGTCGGCTTCCCTAGGGAGCCGATTTTTTTATTCTTTACGTTTTTATTGCAACGCTGCCTCAGGTGGACATGGGGTCTACTGGTGCAGGCTTTTGTGCTGACTGCCCCTGTATGAGCTGTTGAGGGAGATCGCATGATCTATAACGTTAGCGATCGCGTTCTGCCTTGGCATCCCTCGGGAGGTGGATGCAGGAGGGGTAGTGGGTGCCGTGGGCAATGGTAAGGGTAATCACGCGATGGTCGATCTGGGAGCAGTCGCCGTAACCAGCCCCGGTGCCGCTGTTAACCGCATAGGCCGGAAAGCAGGCCGCCGCCACGCTCAGCCGCAGCCGATGACCAGCCGCCAGGGTGCAGGCGGTAGGCTGCAGGGGTAGCGTGACGGCCTGGGGAGAGGGAGCCGGAGCGGGGCGATCAACTCGGCAGTGGCCCTGGGTGAGATTTATCACGCGGCCATCGGTGTGCACCTCAGACAGCACCACGCTGAGGTCGAAGCTAGGGGCATCGGCCTGGCAGTAGAGCAGGGCGGTGGGGGTACCTATTAGCGTCAGTTCCTCCGTCAGCGCTGCGGTTGTGTAGGTGAGGACGTCGGTGCGGCTGTCGAGGGTGGCCCGGTCGAAGGGGCCAGCGGGTAGGCCGCAGTGGCCACCGAGGGAGGGCACGGGTCGCCAGGGGTCGTGCACAATCACGTCCTGGGGCTGGATTTCTGTTTGGGTTTCTGTTCGGTTTTCTGGCCGGGGTAGCTCGGGGGTGAGCCTACCGTCGTCCCAGCGCAGTCCGGCCAGGCCAGTGCTAGTGAGGTAGACGGGCTGGCCTGGGTCGGTGGGCCAGCGATCGCGCCCCTGCCACTGGTTTGCCCCCATCACAAACAGCTGAACCGGCGGTTCGAAGCCGGTCTCGGCAGGCCTATTCTTGAGAAAACGGTCAAACCAGCGAATCTGCAGGCGATCGATAGGGCTATCGGCCTTGGGTCCAAAATCGACAGCCCCCACTCGGCGGCCCCAGGGCAGGTGTCCCCAGGGACCAATCCAAAGAGTCTGGGGGGCTTTGCTCTGGGCCATCATCTGCTGGTACAGGCGCAGGTCGCCGCGCAGGTAGGGGTCGTACCAGCCGCCAATGTGCAGTATCGGCAGGTCCACTCCGCTCAGGTCGGGTTGCAGCGCTTGCCAGTAGTCGTCGGGCTGGGGGTGATCGAGCCACTGGTGAAAGAACGAGTCGGGGGCGTAGGTCTTGAGCACCTGAGGACAAGCCGGGATAGCATCCCCCAGCGGTAGGGCGGCAGCCGCCTGACGTAGCGCCTGATAGGCCTCCTCATCCTGCGCCAGTCGGGAGGTTTCGGCGGCCAGCTGAAGCGCCCAGCCCAGGCCAATTTGCAAAGGCAGGGCACCGTTTTCGTAGGCCCAGTCGGCGTAGAGGTCGTAGCCCACCATGGCAGGGGCGATCGCCTTGAGCGCAGGCGGTTTCTGCGCTGCCGCATAGAGCTGAGTCATGCCCTGGTACGAAAAACCGTACATACCCACTGCACCGCTGCTCTGGGGCAGGGCGGCGGCCCACTGCACCGTGGCGTAGCCATCGTCAGCCTCGTGGCGAAACAGGTCGAACTCGCCGCCAGAGGTGCCCCGCCCCCGCACGTCTTGAATCACCACGATATAGCCGTGGCTGGCGTACCAGGTGGGGTGGGCATAGACCACAGTGGAGGCGATCGCGCGTCCGTAGGGCTGCCGCATCAGCAGCACTGGAAACGGCCCTTCCCCCACCGGGTAATATAGGTCGGCATCGAGGTGGATGACGGCAGAGCTTTGCCCTTCGGCTGTTCTATCAATATGGGGAGAGGCTACTTCTAGCCTGAGCGTCTGCTTGGGCGCAACGATGTAGGGGCCGGGAGCGTGGGGGGTGGGCAAGGACTGATGATGTGGCGCGATAGGGGACTGGTGGGCGGTGCCCACCTTACGGGACGGTGAATGGGCACTGCCCTACGGGGCGAGGGATATTGAGCGGGGAGCATCGTGCCGGCCCAGCACGGCCAGGTCTTCGTCGTCGAGCGTGACGGGGGTACCGCTGCGAATCAGCTCGGCGAAGTCTTCGTTGGGCACCATGATGCACAGCGTATAGAGCCTGGAGGGGCCGGTGTTTTCAACGACGTGAACGCCGTTGGGGGGCACCAAAATGCTGTCGCCCGCCTGAATCGCCACCGTTTTGCCGTCGCAGGTGGCGCGGCCCTCGCCCTTGAGCACAAAGAACATTTCGACGGCGACCTGGTGGCGATTGGGGGGCGTTTTGCCGCCGACGTCAAAAATTTCGACGCAGTAGGTGAGCGACATGTCGGCAATGGTGGGGTCAAACACCAGGGCCAAACGGTTGGAGTCGCCGGGGCTGATGCGGTAGGCCTGATAGTCTTTGGGCGATTTGTAAACGGGTACCACGCAGCTCGTGGGCAACGAGCAAGCCACCGTATCTATGACAGGAGCGTCCATAACCAGATTGTCCATAGCAGGTCGATCTAACGGTTCGGGCTTGACTATGCTTACAGAGTCCCACGCAGATCACAGTAGCTCACCGTACCTTTCATAAAAAGTTGCCTGGCTGACCGGAGCCGGCAAAAACGTGGCAGGCCTGGCTGAGAGCAGCCGTTACCCGGTGGCGAAAACAGTTGGCCAACTGCCGCCGCAGATTACTTGGGGGCTGGCGAGGGGCACACTATGGTTCTACGTCCTCTAAGGCCAGGGCCAGGGCTGCTGCCGTAAAGTTGTGCCGCAAAGTTGCGCTATCCCGTTACGTAGGATCTTCATGAAGCTTCTTGACACCATGGTTTAGGGTTACGCTAAACCTGTGTATGCCGCTCACCTGCGATCGCAGGGTTGGTCCGTCAAAACCCTGTGCCGCTGCCCTTCGCCATCTGCCCCCTCCAGCCTCTCGCGGTTCTACAATTCACCCTTCAAGCCAAAGCGCAGCATGATCGACATCCTCATCATTGAGCACGATGCCGCCACGGAGCAGTTTCTGGTCAGCGCCCTCAAACAGCAGGGCTACAGCGTGACCACGGCCCGCAGCGGTGCCGAGGGACTGGCCCTGGCCAAAAAGCTGCTGCCGGGGGTGATCATCTGCGACTGGAATATTCCGGGCGACGTTGGCGGGCTGGCGATATGTCAGGCGCTCAAGCACCACCCGGTACTCTCAATTACCTCGCTGCTGCTGCTAACGGCCCGCTACAGCACCGCCGATCGGGTTAAGGGGCTGGAGATGGGGGCCGACGACCTGCTCTCGAAGCCGGTCGATATCAACGAGCTGAATGCGCGGGTGCGGGCAGGGCTGCGCATCTACCAGCTGACCCAGGACCTGCGTCAGCAAAAGCAGCGCATGGAGGCCGAAATGGCCGAGGCCGAGGGCTACGTGCGATCGCTCTTGCCCGGTGACCAAACCGGGCGGGTGCCCATTCAGTCGCGGTTTTTGCCCTCGCAGCAGCTCGGTGGTGACTGCTACGACTACTACTGGCTCGACCCCGACTACCTGGTCGTGTACCTGCTCGACGTGTCGGGGCACGGGCTGGGATCGGCGCTGCTGTCAACCTCGGTGCTGAATGTGCTGCGATCGCAGTCGCTGCCCGATGTCAGCTTCTACCGCCCCGAAAAGGTGCTGCGGGCTCTCAACGAAACCTTTCAGATGAGCGACCAGAACCAAAAATACTTCACCATCTGGTACGGCGTGCTCAACTGCGCCAACCGGCAGCTGCTCTACGCCAGCGCGGGCCATCCCCCGGCGGTGCTGGTGTCGATTGACGGCAACCAGCAGGTAACGACTACCCGCCTGCGCACCCCTGGTATGCCGGTCGGCATGCTGCCCGACGCCAAGTATAAGTGGCAGCGCTGTCATCTGCCCCCCAACAGCAGCCTCTACCTGTTCAGCGACGGTCTCTACGAGGTGCTGCAAAGCAATCAGCAGTATCTCGGCCTCGATGCCTTTGTCGATCTGCTGGCCCTAGCCAAGCGCGAAAAAAGCGTTGACCATATTCTCAATGCGGTGATTAAGCGTCAGGCGGGAGAAATTGCCAGCGATGACATGTCGCTAATGATGGTCAGCTTGGATTAGGTTTTGGGCAAGGGTTGAAGGCGGGGCACCAGTTCTGGCTACAGTTCTGAGCCCAGCGCCGCTATCTAGACGCCAATGCCGGCCACCTCAAAATGGATTAAGACACTTTGAGCTTGGCCAGTTCAAAGGCCTGTCGGTCTTCGTAAATTTCAAAGACGCGATCCATGCTGGTGAGTTCAAATAGCATCTTCACCTGGTCATTCATGGAGCAAATGCAGAGGGTGCGATTTAGCCCACGAATTTTTTTGAGCAGCACAACCAGCGTGCCCAGGCCAGAGCTATCAATAAACGTAATATTTTTAAGGTCAACTAAAATCACGTCGGCACCACTTTGGAGCAGGTCTTCTACCGACTGGCGAAATGCTTCGGCTTTGGTGCTGTCTAAAATGCCGGTAGGCTCAATAACTTGAACGTTAACACTCATAATAAAAGTCACTATCCTAAACTAAAAACTCGCTTGACAGCCAACCTCTATCTCTACGCCTCAACCGAGGCTAAAGCCGGAGAATAAATCGCTCTGGGCATGCGATCGCGGTCAATTTCTACTACTAGGTTAACGTGTTCTTCGTCCTGCTTGAGGGGCGCAATGAACAGCTCCGGGTGCAGGGCACACCAGAAATACTCCACAAATTCGTCAATAGTGGCGTCGCTCATGCCGTCCTTGCCCTGGGCTTTCATCTGGTGTTCGGCGTCTTTGCGCCACTGCTTACTGAGGCGATAGTCGGCTGGGCAGAGCACCATCAGGCGATCGAGACAGTCCCACAGGGGCAGGTAAGTGGCCAGCTGAGCGTTCATATCGCGGGCAAACTGGCAGTCGGTCTCAGTGGCGATCTCGGTAGCGGTGGGGTGGGGAGCCTGGTCAAAACAGCTAGGCGCGATCGGGCGCGCCCCCAAAAACCAGCCCTCAAATAACAGAATATCGACGTCCTGCACCCACTCGGGGTCGGTGCGATCGCCTTCGCCACCGTGCAGCGATTTATCGAATCGGGGCAGGGCGACGGCCTCTCCCGCAGCGGCTGAGCGTAGATGGGCGATGGTAGCCAGCCCCAGGTCGATATCGTGGGTACCCGGCGGCCCCCGCCAGCGCAGCCGGGGGTCGCTCTGAATCAGCTGCTGGCGATCGCGGTAGGTCTTATAAATATCGTCGATGGAAAGACCCACCGCCCTATAGCCCATCACCCCCAGCAGGTGCTGCAAAATCAGGGTAAGGGTGGTTTTGCCGGTACCCTGCCCGCCCAGCACCCCCTGAATGAGGGGGGTACTGAGCTGGTCGCGGGCCTGCTTGAGGGTGAGCGCCAGAGGGAGCCACAGCTGCCAGTACAGATTGAGGTAGCGCTCCATCGGGGCTGGCGGCAGGGGCAGGGCAGGGTGGTGAGGCGGCAGGGCGAGCAGCCAATCTAGGCGCTCCTGCAGTTTGTCTAGGCCATTGGCAGGCGTAATGCCCCAGGCGGCGGCCCGGCGAGGGTCGGCCAGCTCCCACGCCAGCAGCTGCTGAAGCTGGGCATCGTTGAGGGGGTTACCCGCCAGGTGGGTAGCCAGCAGGGGCGCAATGTCAAAATTGCCAGGCGCAAAGTTCATGACCAATTCTGTCGGGTCTGCCATAGCCGTTACTGATTGCTGAGCTGAACCAAAACGCTGCCGGTCTGGATGGCATCACTACGATCGCCGCTGACCAGCGTAATCTGCCGCAGGTGCTTGAGGGCGGGCTGTGCCGCTGTACCCCACAGCCGCCACTGGGGCAGCTGAGCAACTAAACCGGCCTGTACCTGTGACCAGTCGATGTGCACATAGCCAGTGCTGGGGCCAGGGAGCTGCGCCACCTGCTTCCACCAGGTCGGGTGCTGTCGGGGCTCTGCGCTGGGGTGAATAACCGCATCCAGCGTGGCGGGAGAGGCGGCCAGCACCTCGTACTGATCGACTTTGGCGTGCAGCCCGGCCACCTCCGCCACCACCTGCAGGGGCTGAGGACCACGGGTTTTGGGGAGGGTAAGTCGAGTCCAGGCGATCGCCGGAGTCCCTCGCAAATCGAGGGCGCCAGTCCCTAACCCCTGCTCCCGGGCCAGATCGTTGAGCTGCTCCAGGGTTTCGCTCAGCGCCGGGCTCTGGGGGGCCATGATCAGCCAGTCAGGGGAAGGGGTTCCGGGAGTCGCCAGCCCTACCCCGTAGGCGCGATCGATGCCGCTCTGCAACAGGTCGGCTGCGCCCGTGCCCAGCGCCCCGTCCAGCGTCTGAGCCAGGGGTGCAAACTCGCTGCCCGACGGCTCCGCCAGGGCCAGCAGCGGCTTTAGTCGCCGGTTCAGGGAGGCTAAATCAGAGCCTACCGCTGTCACCGCCAGAGAGTCTGGCAGGTAGGGCGCGATCGCTTCCCACCCCGCTGCTGTCGCCCGCTGGGGATGCAGCCGGTGTCCCTGGGCCGCCAAAAGGGCGGTATGACCCACTAGCCCCTGGCGGGTGAGCTGCCATGACGTCAGCCCCCAGCCCACCTCATCGTCGGTGGCCTCGAGCTGGGTGAGACTGACCGTTTCGCTCAGCTCGGGATGCAGCCAGTGGTTGAGAGCAGGCAGGTTGAGAGCCAGCAACCCAACTCGAGATTGGGGCAGCTCTTTGAGGGCGGTTTTGTAGCGGCGATCGCTCTGGAGGTTGAGATCGCTCGACTGGGCGGCGGTGAGGGCCTGGCGCAGCACGTCGGGATGGTTGGCGGCCAGCACGTAGCGGTTGGCCACCAGAGTCGTTGCCAGCTGAGCCGTACCGTCGCCGGAGAATTGCTGGGCGCCTCGCCGGGCGTAAATCAATCGGCTGCCCGAAAAGTCTTCAAAGGTGAGGGCATCGCCTGCGATCGCGCGGTTTTGCCAGTACAGTTCAAGGGCGGCCTGGGCGGCGGCGCTGTCGTTACAGGGCAGGGCTACCAGGTAGCCGGGGGTGGCGCCGTTGGTGGCATCCTGGTCGAGGTCAGGGGTGACCAGGGCGGCGGTCACCTCTTCCCCCAGCCAGGGCTGAATGTCTCGGCTGTAGCTGAGGCCGGTGTTGGCCAACAGCGCCTGCTCAATCAGTTCCTGATCGCGGCGCGTTTCCTGGCGCAGGCGGGGGGCGGCCAAATAGTCCCAGAGGCTGGCGAGGCGATCGGGGCGCACCAGCACCGAAGCTACCGCCGCGGCCTGTTTGGGCACAAACTGCAGCGCCAGCGGCTGCGACTGACCGCCGCGCTCGATCAGGTACAGGGGAGTATTGAGGGTGAGGCGACCCAGCAGACCCAAACCCAGCACCAGTACCAGCCCGGCGGCAATGGCGAGGGGACGAATAAAGGAGCGAAACTTCATTGACCTCACGCTTAAAAACCCCAAAACACCCACAGCGCCATAGCTGCGCTGACTAATTCTTCTTAGTGTATGGCCCTACGAGACCCGTAACTCCACCGATGGCAATTGGCTGTTTAGAAATTAAACAATGTAAACCTTCGCCACTCCAAAGATGAACCAGGCATGAAGGGGAAACGGTTGGGGCTGCGATCGCCCCTGCTCACATCTTTAAGAGTATTCTGGGCCAAAATTCGCCAAATGCTATAGTTAGCGTTAAAAAAGAGCGGCAGGCTATCAGTACCTGTCGCTAGGATTAGCTCTCGTTATTCAGGATATTGAACCTGGCGTTTTGATGTTGACTATGGTGCGCTCCATAGGCCTCAGACGGTTTGCCGCCCTCTCAGCTTCCGTCTGCTGGTTGGCGCTGGCGGCTCAGTTTTATCTCTCGGTGCAGCTGGGTGTGGCCAACGGCAACGGCGTGCTGGGCGGGGTTGTGGCCTACTTCAGCTATTTCACCATTCTGACGAACGGACTGGTGGCGATCGCGCTCACCGCCGCGGCGCTCCCCAACTCGACATCTCCGGCCTGGCTGGCGTTCTTTCGCCGACCGGGCGTGGTCACCGCCATCACCGCCAGCATCATCGTGGTGGGCAGCGTTTACTTTCTAATCTTGCGCCACATTTGGGAGCCCCAAGGGCTGCAGTGGCTAGCCGATGTGCTGCTGCACTACGTCATGCCACCGCTGTTTTTGGTCTACTGGTGGTGGGCCGTACCCAAGCAGGCTCTGCACCCTGCCGCGATCGCTCGCTGGATGGGCTACCCCCTGGGCTATGCTATCTACGCCCTGGGGCTGGGGTCGCTACGGGGTCGCTATCCCTACCCGTTTATCGATGTTACGGCCCTGGGCTATTCCCGCGTGCTGGCCAATTCAGCGGCGCTTTTAGTCGTCTTTGGCCTGGTTTGTCTGGTCCTGATTGTTCTGGGACGCCTGGACCGGCGCTCTCGTCGCTCACTCCGCCTCGGTTAAGATGAAGCCATATCGATGCTGGTTCTATTAACGGTTTGCCGATGACTCTGGCTCACTACTCCCAGTCCACCGGCTGAATGCGCTCGATGTAGTCGAGGTTGGCTAACTCGATCAAAACGGTGTCGTGGTCAGCCTGATTAGTGTTACCGATCGCCAGCACCTCTCCTTCTCCACAGCCGATGCGGCCCCGACTCTGAGGATATAACTGCACCGAAGGGTCGATCGCCCCGACGGCCTGGGCATAGGCATCGCCGACGGGAATGCAGAATTCATAGTCGAGCGATCGCTTACCGTCGGGCGGGCCGTAGAGGCCATTTTCATCGAGGCTGCTGAGGTCAAAGGCGATTTTGTCGCTGGCGCTGCTGTTGGAGGAGGCCAATGGCTGGCAGGCGATCGCGACCGCAAGCACGGCTGCCCCTAGGGGTAGGGCGATCGCGGCCCGAATTCCAAAGCTAGAGATCATATGCACAGCACAGGTTTCAGGGCAATGGAGATTCAATAGCAACGGTACCAGTCTAGCTGGGTAGTTCCCTCTGTGGCTTCTCCAGCCCGCAACCTACTTGTCCAGACGGGTGCCAATCAGGCAGGCTCCGGTGAGGCTGACGCCGTCGAGCTGGGTCCCCATCAGGTCGGCGCAGAGCAGGTTGGCCCCGCCCAGCGTTGCCCCCGACAGGTTGGCCTGGCGCAGGTCGGCCTCTTCTAAATTCGCGTTATCCAGCCGCGCCCCCTGCAGGTCGGTCTGAGAAAGGTCGGCCCCCTTGAGGTTGGTATTGCTGAGGTTGGCTCCCCGCAGGTCCGCCCCCCGCAGGTCAACTCCCTGCAGGTTGACCCCCATCAGGTTGCAGCCGCTTAAGAATGCCCCGGCCAGGCTCACCCCAGCCAGGCGAGCCCCCATCAAGTTAGCGCCGCGCAGGTTAGCGCCGCGCAGGTCGGCTCCGGTGAGGTCGCACTGCATCAGGTTGGCCCCCCACAGGTTGGCCCGCAGGTCGGTGCCCACCAGGCTGGCCCCCATCAGGTTGGCGCCTTCCAGGTGCGCTTTGGCGAGGGAAGCGCGGCTCAGGTCGGTGCCCACCAGGCTGGCCCCGGCCAGCTGAACGCCCGCCAAATCAGCGCCAGAGAGGTCTTCGTCTTCTAGATCGGCCCCGGCCAGGTGACGGAGCTTGCCCGATCGCAGGGCGGCAATATCTACAGAGTCGCTAGGCACAGGGGTCACGGTTACAGGGGTCGCGGTTACAGAGGTTACGGTTAAAAACAGACTATCGAGGCTGCAGTGCAGAGGAGGCGGGAAAGACCGAGTTCTGATCGGCGACATCGGGGTTTAATAGCCCCGATCCCAGGGTAATTTTAGTTGGTATCGTGGGCAAGCTCATGCCCTGCTGCAGTCCCATCACCATCAGCCCCAGGATTTCGACTAGTTTTGGATCCCATTGCTCTCCGGCTTCGGCCTGGCAGGTGCTCAAGACCTCGCCCAGTACGGCCATGTTGTCAACGTCTTGGCCGTGGCGAGCTTCGGCCACTCGGCGCTGAAACTCGGCTATCAGGCTGAGCATGCGCGATTCTAGCGGCACCGCATCCCCGGCTAAGCCTGCTGGGTAGCCGCTGCCGTCCCAGCGTTCGCCCTGGTGGGCAATGATGGCGGCAACCGCCCGCATCCGGGGCATCAGCCGCAGGGCCTGCACCTCGGGAA
>PYER01000340.1 GCA_003017855.1 filamentous cyanobacterium CCT1 | reverse complement strand
GTAGGGGGATGAGGGAGCAAGCCCCTGTTTACAACGACGGGCTCTGGCAACTTGACGAGGATGTCGTCGATGGGGTGCGCCCCCGCCAGCGATTCGAGGGGGGTGACCAGCCGCCAGTGGTTGAGGCGAGTGGGCAAAATCAGCCCCTGGCGGTGAGACTCTTCGGCCTCGGCGCTGAAGTGAATATCGCGGGTGACGGCCTGGAGCCTTTTTTTCAGGTCTGTTTCGCCCTGCCAGCGCAGGGGCACTCGCTGGCCCAGCCAGGCACGGTAAGCAGGTGGCGTGTGCAGCAGTTCTAGCCAAACGTCATCGAGATGGGGGCGTTGCTCGGGCTCGGGCAGCACCAGCCGCCCCACCCAGGCGGCCACGGGGCGGTACCAGGGAGCGGGCAGGGCTTGCTGCACTGGGTAATAGCTGGGGTGGTTAAAGGCCGCGCTTTGAAAGTGGTAGTAGTTGCCCAGCTTAACCACCTGAATTTTCTGAATATCCAGGTGCTGGCGCAGGTCGCCCACCAGAATATTGAGGGTGAGATCCAGGGTTTGCTGTAGGTGGCTGCGGCCGTCGGGCAAAAGGGCTTGGTCGTCGAGTACGCCGCCCGGCGTCTGGTGACCCACCGGCCCCAGGTTCACAAAGGTAATTTTGCCCTTGCGTTTGGCCCGGTTCCAGTAGGACAGCGGCACGGCCTTCCAGCGGCGGGGGAACATGACTGGTCCCAGGCGCTCGACGGGGTCCTTGGTGCCCACCAGGTGATAGATCTGCTCAGCCTCGGTGGCGCGCCCGTTGCCGCTGATTACTCCCGCCAGCGAAATAACCTCAATCGGAGCCCCCAGCGCCTGCTTTAGGAAAGGCAAAATGCCCAGGGCGATCTGCCCGCCGCCGCTGTAGCCAATCAGCGTCAGGGGAATGCCGCCCGCAGCGGGGTACCCGGCCTGCACCAGGCTTTCGTAGACCCGCTGGGCAACCCCCTGATTGTAGATTGGGCCAAAGCGCTGGTCAGCAGACACCGCCACAATTAGAATATTGCGCAGATTGATCACTAGTCCTACCCAGGGGCCGAGGTGCTTGGTCAATGACTCGATGCCGCGCCAAAAGAAGGCCAAGGGCCGGTCCTGGGTCAGCGATCGGTTCAGCACCGAGTAGGGAATCAGCCCTTTGACCAGGGAAATATTGGCGGGCAGGTGGTGGCTAAGCTCGTCGAGGTAGCGGGCTACGGTAGGCTGATAGTCGGCAGTGGCCTGGTTGATGCCGTCGAGGTAGACAATAAATCGGCGTGGATAGGTGGGGTTTTTATCGGGTTCGTCCACCGGCTGGGGGCTCAGGGTGCTAACCCCATCGCCATACCAGCCGGCCCACCAGCCCAGGGCTTCCAGGGGAGCCAGTATGGCGCCGACCACCAGGGCGATCGCGCCAATCCAAAGCAAATCAGCCAGCCAGCGGGCCGTTCGGCTCTGCCCCTGCCAGGGGGTAAATACCGATCGCAGGGGCTCCAGGCTCAGGGCCACCAGCAGGGCCAGCAGAGCCAGCCCCAGATAGATCCACAGCAGGTTTAGCCGCCGCGATCGCCGCTGAGTCAGCTCTTCCAGGGTTCCGGGTGACAAGGGTTGGGCTGCGATCGCTTCAGCAGAACCGGGTATGGTCGGGGGCGCGATCGCTTCAGGAGGCCGATTGTGATCCACAGCCTCTGTCGGCTCAACCCCCAGAGCGTGAGACGCAATTAGGGCCTTGAGGCGATCGCGGTTGACCACCAGTTTGACCCCAGCGATGCGATTGGTGAGCCACCGCCCCAGGTTAACAACGGGCTGCCCTACGGTCTGCTGCAGCACCAGCAGCACAACCCAGCCCAGCGCCACATGGTTCACCGCTTGAATAGCGGTGAGGTTAGCCAGCACCGCAAAGCCCACCACCACCGCCAGCAAATTCCACACCTGCAGCAGCCGCAGAACCGGCACCCCCAGATAGGGCATGGCGCCAAAAAAGCTAAATATCAGCGGTAGGTAGCTAAAGGCTAGGCTGTCAGACACCGCTTGCCACGAAATAGGCGGATCCAAAAACCAGCGGCTGGCCAGCCAAATGCTCAGCGCCCAAAAGAGATAGCCCGCCACGAACAGCAGCGCCGCCAGCACCAAGCTTAGCGCAAATCGCAGGGGTTTCACCCGATTGACAAACAAAATAATGCTCTGAGCCACTGCCTGCGACAGCCCAGCCACAAACACCACCGCCAGCGCCAGGGTGTCAACGGTATCAGCCGGAAACTGCCGCAGGGCCAAAAACGCCTCAGGGTCGAGGGTTAAAATTCCTGTCAGCACTCGACCCAGGGTGTCAAAGGTCAGATCATTCATGTCGGGTGATGGGTGGCAGACCCGTGGCCATGCTAGCGGCGGCCTGCTTCAGCGGCTCTAGCAGCGCCAGGGGAAGGTGCAGGTGGTTTAGCCGGATGGGGGCCTCGGTTTGTTTTTTAGCCGCCTGCCCGGTACCGGATCTGCCTTTACCTGACGGTTTGGATGACGCTTTGGCCGGGGATTTGGACTCTGGGGGGCCGTGATAGTCGCTGCCGCCGGTCATCAGCAGGCCGTAGTGGCGGCAGTAGTCCTCTAGCCGCCGCACATCGCTCGGGCTGTGGTGGGGATGGTACACCTCAACGCCCATCAGCCCTGCCTCCACGAGCTGGGGCATTAGCGCATCAACGGTCGCCCCTTTGAACAGACAGGGGTGCGCCCACACCGGCACCGCCCCACAATCTCGCAGCAGCTGAATGCCCTCGGCAGCCGAAAATTTTTCGTACTGCACGTAGGCGGGGCCGTGGTCGCCCAGCCAGCGATCAAAGGCTTCTCGCTTGGTGGCCGCGTGGCCAGCCTTGACCAGCGCCGTCGCCAGGTGGGGGCGCCCCGGAGCCATACTGCCCGGCATCGCCGGTAGCTCGATGGGGTAGCCCAGTTCAGCTAATTTTTCGGCCATTTGCTGAGCGCGGCGGCGGCGACCCTCAATCCGTTCGCTTAGGGGCGGTTCCAGCAGGCTGCGGTTGGGGTAAAAACCCAGAATATGGAGCGATCGCCCGTTTTCCACCGTACTCAGCTCGACCCCCGGCACTACCTCCAGCTCGCTGCCCGATGCGTCTTGCGATGCTTTGAGGGCCTCATCCCACCCCGCCAGGGTGTCGTGGTCGGTAATCGCTAGCGCCTTTACCCCGGCGGCGATCGCCGCTGCCACCAGTTCCGTGGGGGTCAGCGTGCCGTCTGAGAAGGTGGTGTGGTTGTGCAGGTCAAGCATTGCGGTAGCGCTAGGCGTCGGGGTATGTCTTTTATTGTGCCGTATGGCCCACCTACGCCGTGGCCCTGGTCTGACCATTCGCCTCCCCAATGGCTCCGTCAATCGCCTGCTCGACCAGGGCCTTCGCCTTGTCGTCGAGGGTGAGCCAGTTGATCTCGCCGTCGGGGTCGAGCAGAGCCGGGTCAACGGTCACGGGCTGGTCGGGCCGGTAGTCGCTAAAGCACACCGCAAAACACAGCTCCCACACGTCGAGGGTGGCAGTTCGAGGCTCCTCGGCGGCGCCAGCACTCTGGGTAAGCCGCAGCTCGTAGCCGGGCATCGGGGTGGGCAGCTGGCTGAGCTGCTGGCGAATCGCATCTGCCTCTGCCGAAGAAGCTCCCTCTAGCTGAGCGGCCAACTCGCGGACCTGCTGCCGCTGGGTGGCGGTGGTATCACCCGGCCAGCGCACCTGCTCTAGGTAGTCGCTGCGCCAGTCGAGGGTCTCGGTGTGCTTGCGAATATTGTCGACTACGCGAATCAGGCAGGGCTGCATCAGTTGGGCAGCCAGGGCTTCGTCGGCAGGGGTAGCAAAGGTCAGCATGGGGGCAGCTGTGGCAGCATAGGACGGGGCGTGACAGCATTTTAGCTGGCCCCACGCTGCTCCGGTGGCTAAAATCAAGTGCCACACTACTGTGCAACCCCCTTTGCACGCTATCACCACCAACTTTTGAGGACGGTATGCCCCTGCGGCCCTTCCACAGCTCCGGTGCCGGGCTTGAATATCGCCTGCTGATGGCCCTGATCATGGCCGGGGCGGCCCTGGTCACGGTGTTGCTGATTCAGCTCTTGCTGCCCTGGCTTGTGGTTGGAGGGCTGGTGGGTGGTGCAGTCTGGTACTGGCGACGGCGGCAGGCGCGTGAAAAGGCCTTGCACCGGCTGTTTTATGCGCAAATTGCCGCCCACCAGGGCCGCCTGAGCGTGCTTGACTTTGCGATCGCAGCCCAAATCACCGGCCGCGAGGCCCGCCAGTTTCTCGACCAGCGCGCCGAGGAGTTTTGGGGCGACTTTGAGCCTACCCCGGCTGGGGATGTGCTCTATACCTTTCGCTCCCCAAATACAGCTAATCCAGCGGTGGTGGGGGCGGCCCCCCTAGCTCTCTCGCTGACTGCCGCCGACCTGGCCCAGCGGTTGGGCTGCACCGTTGCCGATGTGGTCAGCCACCATGGTCAGCCCCTTTTTGGGCTTTGGAGCCGCGATCGCGACCCAGACGGCTGCGGCTGGCGGTATGATGCAGAGCGCGATCGCTACTGGCCTGACCTTAATGCCTAGGGCATGCCATCAATTCTGGCCAAAAATCCTTCAATATCAGCGGTGCCACGCCCGACAAACAAAACAGGCTAGGGGCTGTAACCGTTAATTCTGGTGCCTTCAAAGGCTGATTGATGACAGCCCCTAGGGTTCAAACCATAAATCTTTGGCCAAATCCTTTACAAAGTGGCCGCCGTTTCCCAGCATAGAAAAGGTCTTGCAACCACAGACCCTTTCGCAATCAACCCTTTCACAGCATTAGGAACAGGTATCTATGGAACGCACTTTTTTGATGATCAAGCCTGACGGCGTTCAGCGCGGCCTGATCAGCAACATCATTGGCCGATTTGAAACCAAAGGGTTCACCCTGGTCGGCATGAAGTTTATGGCGGTTTCTCGCGAACTGGCCGAAAAGCACTACGACGTGCACCGCGAGCGCCCCTTCTTCGCCGGGCTGGTTGATTTCATTACCTCTGGCCCGGTCGTGGCCATGGTGTGGGAAGGCGAGGGCGTCATTGCCTCCGCCCGCAAGATCATCGGCGCCACCAAGCCCCTGGAAGCCGAACCCGGCACCATTCGCGGCGACCTGGGCGTCACCGTAGGGCGCAACATCATCCACGGCTCCGACGCGCCCGAAACTGCCCAAGCCGAGATTGCCCTATGGTTTAGCGACAGCGAACTGGTCAGCTGGGAACCCGCCGCCAAGGGCTGGCTCTACGAGTAGTCAACTCAACCCTGACTTAGGACAATTAGGCCCAAAATGTCGCACTGCTTGGCAAGGGCGGTGCGATATTTTGCTTTCTAGATGCCCATTCAATCCTGGTTGAAAAGCCGGTCTTATCCCAATCACCCATACCGTTAGTGCAGTACCCTCAAGAACGAAAATAGCCATAGCCGACCCCTGAGCGGAGTCGAAGGGAGCGGCTATTTTTAGGGCAACGTCCCATGACGCTGGCGCGTCACTCCAAACGATGAAAAGGCTCACAGCCTTTCCCTGAGCGGAGTCGTAGGCTTTGCCGCCCCAAAGGGGCTAGGGAACGGGCTTTCTCCCTTCGGGAGTTTCACGA
>PYER01000339.1 GCA_003017855.1 filamentous cyanobacterium CCT1 | reverse complement strand
GGGGGAGGGCTAGCAGGGGGTGACTGAGATTTTGAGTCGTTGGAAAGGCCGACTAGGGTGGATTGGGCTGCGATCGCCTCAATCAGCACGTCATCCCAAATGGGCTCAAACTGGCTGCGTTCTGAGCGAGACTCGCACCAGAGCAATTTCAGAGATGTCTTGGCCTGGTCAACGCTGGTGGCGAACCCTTCTTCCACCAGGGCCAGCGCGGCCAGGTGCTCACTCACGCCCAGGTTAAACCCTCTCCGACGCAGCCGGAAAAAGGCATTGGTTACCAGAGAAGCCAGGTCTAAATCGCTCATAGATTGGCGGGGCGAGCGGCATTACGCCAGTCGGCTCTCAGCTTAAAGAGCAGCTCCCGATAGGGTAAATGCTCGTCTTTGGCGAGCTTTTTGGCAGGGTAGGGTTTGCTGCCAAAGTGCGTCAGCGCCTGTAGCCAGTCTAAAAACTCGCTGGTGCCTGGCTTCTTGAACAATCCTTCTTGCTGTCGCACGGTTAAAAAGCGATCGGTAGCGACATCAACCAAAGCCTGAGGAATTTGCCGATGGGCCGCCACAATTTGCTTTAGCTGTTCACGCTGGTTTGGAAATTCGATGAAGTAGTAAATACATCGCCGCAGGAATGGAGCCGGTAAATTCCCCTTTTCTTTATTGCTGGTGATAATCACAATTGGCGGATATTTGGCCTGTTTTACCTCCCCAGTCTCGCGGATGGTAAACGACCACGGCTCGTCGAGTACGGTTAGCAGATCGTTAGGGAAATCCAAATCGGCTTTGTCAATTTCATCGATCAAAACGACCGCCGGGCGATCGAGACAGTCAAAGGCTTTCCCCAGGGCTTTTAGTTCTAAGTAGTTGTTGGGGTTGCTGGGGTCAATGGGGCGCTGAGAGGTATCGGGTTGCTCAGGCAAATGCTTCGTCAGGTTGACGTCATGCAGCCGTAAAATCGCATCGTATTCGTACAGCCCTTCCTGATACTTGGTAGTCGATCGCACATCCCAGCGATACAGCGGCAGTCCCAGTTCGTAGGCCACTGCCGTTGCCAACCGAGTCTTGCCGCACCCGGCTTCGCCTTCTAGCAGCAGCGGGCGCCTGAGAAAAATGGCCAGATTTACCGCCGTAATTAGTTCTTCTGAAGCCAGATAGGGTTCGGGCTGCTGGGGCGAATCAGGATGGGCTGCTGCGGATCGCTGGGCAGAGTTTCCGGTAAAGGTGAGGCGTTTCATAGGGGCTAGGTTTGGGAGGCTAATAGTTGCTCAAAATAATCTTGCAGGGCTTGTCGAATGAGGTTGGGGTCTCCGTCACTTTCTTCGTAGATCTGTTTAGCCCAGGTCTTAGTTTGGGGTTTTGATAGTCTGAAATGACTGGCCAACCAAATGCGAATATCTTTCTCTGTCCAGTGAGTTAATGGAATTTCTAGAATGCTGCGACTGTTGAAGGCGTCAACCGTGCAAAAGCAGGGCAGTTTTCGACAATCTTCCGTTAGAGGGCGATTGGCCACAATTACGAAGATCACGCGGGCGTTCCATTCTTCCAGCACATACTCCAACTCGTCTACTAGGGGCTGCCAAAAGGTTTCGAGCAGCCACTGCATCAATTCATGCTGGTTTTGACGACCGACTGCATCCCAATTGGTTAGCTGAATCACAACCGTAGAATGTTCTCGCAGAGCACCGCACAGAGTTGTTCGAATAACGCTAACGTCAATACTGAGGTCATCCGTTAGTTCTACACCCAGGTAGCGCCCCATAGATTTTAAAAACGTGGCTTGATCAGCCCCGCCAGTGGCAGGTGAAAAAGCTACTTCATAGTAGATCGGGGTTGCCCTACCGCTGCTTAAGACATCACTGAGCGCCAGCAGCAGCAAGTCTCCCGCCATCCGTCGGCTTTGTTGCAGCAAAAATAGGGCCGCTCCACCTTCGTTAATCTGAAGATCGTCAACGACTCGGTGAATGATTCGTCGCGCCTCCCGGAAGTCGATTTTCGGCAGGGCTTCATCAAAGCTGAGGATGTGGCGATTAATGTTTTGCTTTTGCTGCTCCAGTGCTCCCAGCAATCGTTCTTTTTCCTCAATTTGGCTCAAAAGCTGTTTTTTGCGAATTTCTAGTTTGGTCTTTGAACCTGGATCTAAGGTCGTGCGGGCTTGGTCAGCGACTATCTCATACTCAACGACTAACTCTGCGATCGATTTTTCTAAATCATTTTTTTGCAGTGTCAGACTGGCTGGGCCTGCTGTCTGTTGACGAATGGGGGGCATGCTCAAAGTTAGCCTTTAGAACAGGTTTGGATAGCATTAATGCGTCCATCAATGGCTGAAATTTGCTGTAATAATCGTTTTACCCTTTCTGTCAACACAACCTTGCGATCTGGATCACCGGTTAATCTAGCTTCTTCGGCGCAGGCCCGATGCTGCTGGCTGAGTAACGCAAGCTGCTGATTTAGATCGTCTAGCTCTAGCTTTTGGGCCAGACTGAATGACTTTTCACTAGCTCTTGAGGATGCTAGGGTCGATTTACCCTCTAATACTTCCTCCAGCCGCCGTGTCAGTCGAGTCATATCTTGGTGAAAGTCAGGGTCCGGCCTGGCCACGGCGCTGTTAATTCGGGCCAACGGTTTCAACGGCTCGGGCAACTGTGCTTCCGTAAGGCGCTCCATTTCGCCCACTAGTAAAGGAATCACGGTAATAGCATCATTTTCCAGAGCCGTTTGAATTTCAATGCGCACCCAGTCATCGGGGTTGTCTAGCCGACGCTGTCCATCCTTTTCTACCGTCAGCCAGCTGGGGCCAATTACGGCGAGGAGCACGCTGCACTTAGCCAGCTCTTGCTGAATATAGGCAGGAAAGTCGGTACCGTAGGGAATGGAGTGGACATCCTTGAACACCGTGGCCAGTCCAAAGTGAGCGACTAGGCGATCGTAAATGCGGCCCGACACGTCATTGCTATCGCTTCTACGATAGGAGATAAAAATGGCGTTTGCGTCAGGCATGTCTAGCGAGCAACACGGGCAAGAGCAATTTCTCTACCTGCTATTAAAGCTCTAGAAAGCGACTTGCACTACCGAATTTAGCTTATCTTTGCCAACAAAGAGCGCTAGCCGACGCAAAACTCCTATCCAAAATCGCAAATCCAAAATCCAAAATCAAAACCGTGGTTTACTTCAGCGAATTTCAGCCCTACGCCCCCTGAGGTGTTTCCTGCCAGAGCTGGGTGGTCTGGCGCAGGCTGCGATAGTCGCCATTGCCGATGATCAGGTGATCGAGCACGGGCACCGCCAGAATTTGAGCCCCCTGCAAGAGCTGTCGGGTAAGAGCAAGATCATCAGGCGATGGGTTGAGATTACCTGAAGGGTGATTGTGCGCGACAATGCAGCGCACCGCGCCGTGGCGAATCACGGTTTTGAAGATGTCTCTGGGATGGGCCAGGGTTTCGGTGGCGGTGCCAATGGTGATCACCTGAGTGCCCATCAGGCGATGGCGCACGTCGAGCAGCACCACGGCAAAGCGTTCCTGGGTCTGCCACATGAGGTCGTGGCTGAGGGCGGCGGCGGCGATCGCCGGATCATCCACTATAGTTTTCTCAGGTGGAATAGCCTGCAGCACCCGTTTGCCGAGTTCAATGGCGGCTAAGATGGTGGTGGCTTTGGCCGGGCCAACACCGTCAATGGCCGTCAAATCGTGCGCCGAGACATCCCGCAGGGAGGTCAGGGGGTCACGCTGGTTTTGTCCCATTTCCTGCAAAATGAGCTGACCCAGCCCTACCGCCGACAGCTTACCTGGCCCTTGACCGGTGCCTAGCAGAATGGCGAGCAGTTCTGCGGTCGAAAGACTTTTCGCCCCGTAGGACAGCAGCCGTTCGCGCGGGCGATCGCTAGACGGTATGTCCAGCATGCGGACATGGTAGGTCATGGTGGCACCTCTGATAGCTGGGCCAGAGGCCCATTGCTAGTAAGCCCAAACCGATTTGGGATGACTCACCCCTGGAACCTACTACCAAGCATCAACGATGACGACCTCACCTTTCTTCCCCACCGCCGCCGATATCGCAGTCATTCGCCAGCGGCTGAGCCAGTTTAGCTGTCTGACGACCCCGCCTGTCCTCAGCGACGCCGAAGTTGCCCAGGTGCGGGCTGATCTGAACCAATTCAACGATTGGTCTGACTATCAAACCCTGGGCATTTGCGCCAGTACCCTGGCCGAGGGCAAGCAGGCGCTTGAGACCTTCCTAATGGCCCTGGGGGTTGCTGTCAGCCTCAATTTGCCCGACAGGGAGGGAGCGGTCTACCTCAAGTTCAACACCCTCAAGGGGGCATGGTATTTAGATGACTACAGCGGCCTGTCTCGGGGGGTGCTGATTACATTTCACACTTCAGATCCCGAGGTGGCCGAGGTGGCGGGCACCTACGGTCCTTTCCCATTCGATCTGTTCATCGAGCACAAGTCGCTGTAAAACTTTAAACAGCTAGGCCAAGACAGGCAGACACCGCCGCAACGATATCCGCCTGCCTACCCGCACACTTGCCTACTCACCTACCAGCCCCCAGATCCCCACTCACGACTCTGCTCAGGGGCCGACGCAATGGGAATGGCGCGTGGTACATCTTGAATCACCTGCACCTGAATAATCTGGTTGGGCTCAATAACCACGGTCTGGGGCGAGGTGCCCACGGCCGTAGTTGCGCCAACCAGGGCACCGCCGATCAAGCCAATGCCGCTAAAGCTGGTTACCAGCATCAGGGCCAGAGCGCCTAGGCCTGCCCCAGCGGCCAATCGGGGAGCGCTGACATCGGGGCTACCCACCATGTACTCTGTGGTGCTGGCAAAGTCTACCTGCTGCCCGGCAGGAGAAATCAATCGTTTGCTAACCCAGCGCTGGCCCTGGGGGGTATGCTCAAACTGGCCAATCAGCTGACTGCCGGCCGGGGCGACAATGCCGTTGGTAATGGGGTCGCGAATATCGTGGGCCAGCAGCAGCACCTGGTTTTGACTGGAGCTAGCGTTGAGGTCAAGGGGTTCGTCGCCCACGTAGCGCAGTTCTAGAACAGTGCCTGCGGCCACCAGGGTATCGGGGGAGAGAGGGCGCTCGGCGGGGGCAGGGTTAATCGCGTCGGGCAATGCGGCCTGCTCACTGCTACCAGGCAGGGGGCTACCAAACAAGATTGGCTCTCCGGCGGCGGCTAGAATGACCGGGCTATCGGGGGGAACGACGGTGCCCTGGCTGGTTGTAGCTGGGGCCGTGGGTACGCTCAGCAGGTTGGGATCAGTTCCGGCCACCTCAACGGGGGCTGTAGCCACGGGCGGCGGCTCCTGGCTGATAGCGTCGGGTTGAGCCGCGATCGCAGCCTCAGTCTCCAAATTGGGCAAAGTCGGGGGTTCGGTTGCGATGGCTTCAGCCGGACTGCTGGGTGCAGTAGCGGCGGTGGCGGGATCTGTAGCTGGGGGATCTGTCGCGGCGGGATTTATGGCTGGTGGGATTTCCGGTGGAACAACCGCGATCGCCTCCCGCTGAACAACGGGTTGTTCTGGAGTCGCCTCCGGCTGAACGACAGGTTGTTCTGGAGTTGGTAGCTCCGGCGGCGTAACTGCGATGGGAACGCCGCTGGTCTCGCTGTCGATCGGCGGCAGGGCTTCAGGTTCTGGGACTGATGGTTCGGCCGGTACAGTTGCTACCGCCTCAGGT
>PYER01000042.1 GCA_003017855.1 filamentous cyanobacterium CCT1 | reverse complement strand
GCAGGTTGGTGAGCACCTGAATGAGGGCATCGGGGGCGGCGATCAGGGTGGTTGTGAGGGGGGTGAGGGCAATGGTGATGGCCGACTGGTCGGCAAAAGGCTGTACGCTGTCGATCGCCTGGTACATGAGGTGGGCGACCTGGCAGGGTTCTTTTTCGAGCTGCACCTGGCCCGACTCTAGGCGCTCGAAGCTGAGAATGTCATCGACCAGGCGCACCAGGCGATCGCTGTTGCCGATGGCAATATCGAGCATACGGCGAGCTTTTTCGGGGCGACTGGCGTAGACTCCGGCCCCCAGCAGCGCCAGCGACCCCTGAATAGCGGTGATCGGGGTGCGCAGCTCGTGGCTGACCACGGAGATAAACTCATCTTTCATGCGATCGATCGCCAGGCGATCGCGAATGTCCTGCACATGGCCGACCGAGTACAGCGGCTGGCCGTCCTCGTCGTGAATAGGGGCCGCGTTGACCATCACCGGAATCACCTCCCCCTGCTTGCTCAGGTAGCGCTTTTCCATCTGGTAGCTGGGGGTTTCGCCGCCCATCAGGCGCTGAAAACCAGCCCAGTCTGCGGCCCAGTCGTCGGGATGGGTGATGTCTTTGAAGTTGAGACCCAGCAGCTCGACCTCGGTGTAGCCCAGCATTGTGCAGTAGTAGGCGTTGGCCAGCACAAACTGCCCCGTGACCGACACCAGCGAAATGCCGTAAGGGGCGTCGTCGAAGGCGCTGCGAAAGCGGGCTTCGCTCTGGCGCAGGGCAACTTCGGTGCGCCTGCGTTCGGCTTCGGCCTGCTTGCGGGCGGTGATATTTTCAACGGTGCCGACGATGCGCACCACTTTACCGGCGTCATCACAGATGGGAAAAGCCTTCGACCGGAGCCAGCGCAGCTCACCAGCCGGGGTGGTGTAGCGATACTCCTGGTCAAAGTTTTCGCCCTGGCGTTCTTGCTTTAGCGCAGCATCAATGCGATCGCGATCGTCCGAGTGAATGCCCGATAGCCACTGCTCCATGCTGTCGGCGCGGCTGTTGAGCGGCAGCCCGCGAACGCTCCAGTAGGCAGGGTTGATGTAGGAATAGTGGGCGGTCTCGGTTTCGTAGACAAAAAATCCTTCCTCAACGGTTTCGGCCAGCTGCCGAAAGCGGGCTTCGCTCTCCTGCAGGGCCAGCTCAGCCCGTTTGCGATCGGTGATATCCATCGAGACGCCCATCAGCTTGACAACCCGGCCCTGGGCATCGAAAACCGGCTCGCCACGGGTGTCAAGGTAGTGGAGCGAGCCATCGGGGTAAACGGGGCGCAGGTCTATCTGGTAGGGCAGGCCGTTGGCAAGGGCGGTCTCTACGCGCTGAATCAGGCGATCGCGATCCTCGGGGGGCAGCTTTTGCAGCAGCTCGTCGTAGGTGGGGACGGCGGCGGTCGGGTCGAGGCCCCAGTTGCGAAAGGTCATCTCTGACCAGGTCAGCGCTCGACTGGTCACGTCCAGTTCCCAGTAGCCCACCTGGGCCACCCGCTGGGCCAGGGCCAGCCGCTGCTGACTCTGGCGCAGGGCGGCTTCGGCCCGATAGCGATCGGTAATGTCGTGATGGGTGATAATCAGGCAGTCCTGACCGTCTAGCGCCTGGGCTTCGGCCGAGAGCAGCACCGTTTTGATCTCCCCCAGCCTTGTAGTCAGCTGCACCTCCAGGTTGCGCACCCGACCCGCTTGCTCCAGCTGGGCGCGGTAGCGATCGCGCTGGCTCAAATCGGCCCACAGGTTCAGCTCCAGGGCTGTGCACCCCACCATCTCGAGGCGGTCGTAGCCAAAAAACTCCAGCAGGCTGTCGTTGACATCGATCAGTCGCCCTTCATCCCGCGTGGCAATGGCGATGGGGTCGGGGCTGGTGCGAAAAATTGTGGTGAACTTGGTTTCTGACTCGGCCAGGGTGAACTGCAGGCGCTGAAACGACTGCTGCAGCTGCTCGGCCATCTGGTTGAACGAATGGGCCAGGTCGTTAAACTCGCTGATCCGGCTGTTGGTGGGCAAGCGCTGGGTCAGGTCGCCGGTCGCCAGCTGGCTGCTGAGGCGGGCAAACAGCCGCAGTCGCGCCAGCAGCCGCTCGGTCAGCAGCAGCCCCAGGGCGATCGCACCCTCCAGGGTAAGCAACACCAGCGGTGGAATGTAGCGCCCTCCACCGGGCTCTGCCCGCCAGGACAGATAGCCAACTACCCCCGTCGCCAGCAGGGTAGACAACGCCAGCGGCACCGTCAGCACCCAGTGCAGCGGTAAAGGCGGAGGCAGGCGGTGCAAGCGTGGCAGGGGCATAGGCGCTAGATCAGCTCAGGCGGGGCTCAGGGGCTGGTATGGCCAACCGCGACCTCGTCCTCACTGGCCGACATCACCAGCGATCGCTTCAGCAGCTCTACCTGATGCCCCAGCTGAGCCTGGAGCTGAGCGGAAGAGGCCGAGCGCAGCAGCTCCTCGATCGCCTCAGCCACCGCCGCCGCCTGGCCGTAGCCAAACAACCCCAGCCCCCCGGCCAGCTGGTGGGCCTCACGGGTAGCCCGCTGCCGCTGCTGGGGGCTAAAGGTGCCCGCTTCGAGGGACTGTGTGGCCCCGTCAAGCACCCCCAGCCGCTGCTCTAGAGAAGCCCGAAACCGCTGGGTGGCCCGCTGCATGACCTGGTCTAGCCGAGGCGAGGGCGGGTTCAACTCGTCGGTTTCCGTTGGGGAAATATCGGTGTCGGGCGCGGTTTGAGGAGCCTCTTTGAGCCGATAGCCCAGCCCGTAGACCGTCTCGATGGGGCTGGTGGTCAGGCCAGCCGCCTTGAGGCGCTGCCGCAAATCTTTGATCAGGTTGGTGACCGAGCCTTCGACGGGGGTGTCGGCCATGGGCCAGAGGTGATCGATAATGGCGCTGCGGGTGAGCAGGCGCTGGGGCGATCGCAAAAACAGCTCCAGCAGCTCGTATTCTTTGGGCCGACAGGGAATGGGCTGCCGATCGTAGGTGACCTGGGTGAGAGCGGGGTCGAGGCACAGCTTACCCCAGCTCAGCACCGGAGTCGTAGCGCTACTGCGCCGCAGCAAGGCCCGCACCCGAGCCAGCAGCTGTGGCGCATCGCAGGTTTTGGTCAAATAGTCATCGGCCCCGGCATCCAGCCCGGTGACAATGTCATCGCTGGTGGCCTTCACCGTCAGCATGAGAATGGGGGTGCGGCTGCCCTGGGCGCGCAGGCGACGGCACACCTCCAGCCCGTCCAGGGTGGGCAGCAGCCAGTCGACAATCAGCAGATCGTAGGGCCAGCGACTGGCCAAATCAAAGCCGATACCGCCATCGGCGATCGCATCGACGGCGTAGCGGTGCGTCGTTAGAGTATCGGCTAAAAACTCACGGGTAGGGGGGTCGTCCTCTAGCAGCAGTATTTTCATTGCAGGGGGGCATCACCAAAAATATATCTAAATGAGGATTGCTATCTTGCCCCTACCATACTCCTGCAGCTCGCCCGCCACAATCCCCCACCCTGGTAATAGCGATCGTTTAGGTCGGTCTATGTCTGGCTGTGAATAAATGCTTCCATCTGGTCGGGGGGCAGCGGCGGCGCAATCCAGTAGCCCTGAATGGCGTCGCAGCCCAACTGCTGCAGTCGGCAGGTTTGAAACTCGGTTTCGACCCCCTCAGCAATTACGGTCAGGCCCAGCGATTTGGCAATCTGGATGACCGCTTTGACGATGCTGACGTTGTCGTGGTCTACGTCAATGTTTTCGACAAACGACTGATCAATCTTCAGAGTATTGATCGGAAAGCGGTTCAGATAGCTGAGGGAAGAATAGCCGGTGCCAAAGTCGTCAATTTTGATGTCAATCCCCTGGACCTGAAGGTTGGCCAGCGTCGACAGCACGCCCTTCACGTTCAGCAGCAGCAGGCTTTCGGTGACCTCCAGACCAAAGTTGGTCGCCGGCAGTGCGGTCCGAGCCAAAATGGCCCCGATCTGCTCCAAAAAATCGGGCCGCTCCATCTGCGCCGCCGTCACATTGACATTCATCCTCAGCTTCTTAACCCCAGGAAAGCGGTGACACCAGTCGGCCATCTGACGGCAAGCCGTCTCCACAATCCATTCCCCCAGGGGAATGATCAGCCCCGTTTCCTCCGCCAGGGGAATAAATTCGCCGGGGGCAATCAGCCCGCGCTGGGGATGCACCCACCGCACCAGCGCCTCAAATCCCAGCAGCTGCCGATCGCTGAGACTGACGATGGGCTGATAGTGCAGGATGAAGTCCTGACGCTCCAGGGCCTGACGCAGGTGGGTTTCTAGCTCAAACAGCTCGACCGCGCTGGCGTACATCGCCGGGTCAAATATTTCGCAACCCGACGACTCCCCTCTGGCCTTGGCCCGGTACATGGCGTTATCAGCATCGCGCAGCATGTCTTCGCCTCGGGTGTAGTCCGGGCTGGCCAGGGCAATGCCCAGGCTGGCCGAAGTAAACACGGTATGGCCCATCAGCGTGAAGGGCGCTTTGATGTCGGCCTGAATGCGTTCCACCACGCGAATGGCTTCGTTCAGACCGGTAATTTGCTCCAGCAAAATGACAAACTCGTCGCCGCCCAGGCGGGCAACCGTGTCGCTGGCCCGCACGTGTCGCTGCAGAACGTGGGCGATTTGCACCAGCAGCTGATCGCCCACCAGGTGGCCCAGGCTGTCGTTGATCACCTTGAAGCGATTCAGGTCGACGAATAAAACCGCAAACAGCTGCTCAGGGTAGCGTTTGAACCGCTGCATGGCCTGCTCCAGCCGTTCGGTAAACAGGGCGCGGTTGGGCAGGCCGGTCAACACATCGTGCAGGGCCTGATGCCGCAGTTCTTCCTCGGCTAGTTTGCGATCGCTGATGTCGATAAAGGTCACCACCACCTGACTCAGCCGCTGGGCTTCGTCAAAGGTGGGAAACGCATTGACTAAGACCCAGGTGCAGTCTGAAGTCTGCGGGCGACAAATGCCCAGCACATAGTTTTGTAACGGGCTTTGGCTGACAATCACCCGCGTCACCGGATACTGCTCGGGCGTTAACGCCACACCAGTTTCATCCACAACTGGGCAAGGGGAGTAGTCCCTGGGCTGTCCCTCCATGGCCTCCGGCGGCAGCCCCAGAAGTTGAACCGCCATTTGGTTACACATGACAATGCTGGTATCGGCAGCATAGACAATCACCCCAGCGTGGAGATGGTCGACCAAAAGGCGGTAGTTGGCCTCGCTGTGGCGGAGTTTTTGCAGGGCGATTTCCAACGACTGGGTCTGCTGCTGCAGCGCCCGATTGGCGCTGGCCAGGGCGGTGGTGCGCTGGTCGACCCGCTGCTCCAGGGTATCTAAGGTTTGCCGCAGCTGGTTCACCATGTGGTTAAACGCCTGCGCCACCGCCGTAAATTCGTTGTCCCCCGTCAGTTGCAGGGGCTGGCTTAGATCGTGCTGGGCAATGCGCTCGGCGGCGATCGCCATCAGGGTGAGAGGGGTCATAATGCGCCGCCTCAGCACCACACTGGCCCAGACCGCCAGGGCCAGGGCGGTTAGCGCCGTAGCCAGCAGGGCCGCGCTACTTTGATTGGCGGTGTTGGCGAGCTCCAGTCGGGCCGCAGCGGAGCGGGCCGCCGAGCGATCGCTGACGGTTTGCAGGATGTCGTCAATATCGCGATTGACATTGGCTGAAATGATGCGGTTGACCTGCACCTGCTGGTCGAGAAACAGCAGGGCGTTGAGCGAGACCCGATAGGTTTGCGCCAGCGCCTGGGCCTCAGGGTCTAGCGCCCCAGTGGGCATGCGATCGAGGGCAGCAGACAGCTGATCTAGACCCGACTGCAAATCGTCGAGAAAGGCCGGATCTTGGGTATTCAGGTAGGCCTGCTGCTGGGCCATCAGCTGCGACACCAGCAGGCGCAGGGTCGTTATCTCTGAGCGCTGGCTGCCGCTGGGCAGGGTGGCGAGCAGTTCCTCCAGCTGCTGGTGAACCTCGTAGTGATGGCCATCCTCCGCGATCCGGCGGGTGGTGGTTTCAAAGGCCGCTTCGTAGTTGTTAAAGAGCGAGTCCAGCAGGGCAAATTCTTCGGCCAGCTCGGGGTCTTGCGCGTCTAGTTTCCTCAAAGCGGCTAAATTTTGGCGGGCCTGGGCCAGGTAAGCCTGGTTGGTCTGGACATGCACCTGGGCGTCAGCCTCGAGATTGCCCCCCTGCCAGGTATCAAAATAGGCCTCCTCAGCCTGCCGAGCCAGCAAAAAGTTGGTTTTCAACTCCAGGCTCCTCTCCCGCAGCTGCGCGGCATTGTCGAGGGTGGTTTGGCTGCGGGAGCGGAGCCGCTGCAAACTGCCGTAGCCAATGGCGGCACTGAGGCCGTGCAGCAGCAAAATGACGCCAAACCCCAGCGTGAGCTGGGCGCGAATGGTCTTGAACCACCGCAGGCGCCCCTCCCTCATGGCGTCCCCTCAGGTTGAGCCATCAGCTGCATCACAGTGGTCTGCAGTTGGTCGGCGGCCAGGCTGGGCTCGGCCCCGTCGTAGATCTGGTGAATGGTGGTCGCAATGGCCAGGGCCACCTGGTTCCAGCGGGGATGCAGGACCGCCGTAGGGCGCGAGGTTTGCATGGCGGTTTGCACGGCCAGGGCGTAGTCAAGGTTGGTGGCTTCGGTGTAGACCGACGGCGTCAACCAGCTTGAAAACCGGGGTGCCCCGCCCGTAGCAACGGCAATTTTGGCCTCCAGTTCTGGGCTGGTGGCCCATTGAATAAACAGCCAGGCAGCCTGGGGCTGGCCTGCCCGCTGGGGAATGCCGAGCCCCCACAGCCAGTGGCCGGTCAGGCTCTGCTGGTGAACCCGAGGCAGAACGGTATAGCCGACCTCACCTGCGATCGCAGAGGTGTCATCCTGCTCAAAGTCAGGCCCAAACAGACTGGCATCAATGTAAAACGCCGCTTTCCCCGCCTGAAATAGCCGGGTGGCTTCTGGCCAGTCCATCTGTTTGATGCTGGGTGGGCCGGCCTGCATCAGCCGGGCGTAGGTGGTCAACCCCTCAATGACGCGAGGATCGTTGAGGCGGGGCTTTTGCCAATCGCCGTCGAACCAGAGGTTAAAGGGCAGCGGCGTGGGTGCGGCCCCCCAGCCGTTGAGCACAATTCCCGACACCGTATCGATAATGGCATCTGATCTAACCCCGCGCATAACGGCCCCAGCAGCCTGCCCGCTCTCGTTGATTTGACTGGCAGCTTGCACCAGTTCAGCCATAGTTTGAGGCACCCGACCCGCCAAAAACTGATTCACCAGGCGCTTGTTGTAGAACAGAATATACGCCTCAAAGGTAGCGGGTATGCCAAACAGCCGTTGACGGGTGCTGTCTGTCGCGTTCGGCGGATACAGGGCGGCCAGCCGAAACCCTTCGGGAAAGTCAAACAGGTTGTAGTTGGCCGCCGTCAGAGTTGGATCGTTCAGCAACGGCGTTAGGGGTAGCAGCAAATCGTCCCGCCACAGTCGGTAAGCCGTAGAATCCATCGGTAAAAAGAAGGCATCCGCCTGCACCGGGTCAGCCCGCAGGTTGGCTTCCATCTCGGTGAAGTAGGCTGGTTCTGGGACGATACGAGTCTTTAAGGCTATGCCGGTCAGGGCCTCAAAGTCTGACAGGTGGGGCAGCAGACCCGTGGTCCAGGGATGGTCATCCAGCAGCAGTTCAATCTCAGTACCGGCAAACCGTTGCCAGTCAAAGGCTGGATTAGCATCGATCGCCGGTTCATCTGTGGGGGGTCGGGCTGACTGACGGCAGGCTGCTGACAGGCTCGGCAATAGCCCCGATGCCACCGCCAGCCGCATAAACCGACGGCGACGGAGAACGCCTATGGACTGAGCAAATGACTTGGACATCAAGCAGCGTTAGTAAAGAAATTGTCACGGTAAGATGCGCTCAGCTGTTTCTCTAGCATGCCCTAGGGGGGCAAATTGCAGAACCCAGGCAGGGGAGAAAAAGACGGAGCCTGAGCCCTCACCGGCAATCGGCAATAGCCCCCCAACCGGCAAACCAGTCAGGGGGCCTATTTTTCCACAGGGGTTACCCCAGTGGGTTGAACATTAAGTTGATTAAACGCCTACCGAGACGCTGGCTCAGAATACCTGGCTAGCTCCCCCGGCGAGATAGTGTCGAGCACGGTTTCGGGGGTAAAGTAGCCCAGTGCTTGAATCACACGGGCAATGCAGCCCGTCCAGCCGGTCTGGTGGCTGGCCCCAATGCCCGAGCCGTCGTCGCCGTGGAAGTATTCGTAGAACAGAATGAGATCCTGCCAGTGGGGGTCGCTCTGAAACTTCTCGGCCCCGCCGTAAACCGGGCGACGACCGTTTTCATCTTTGGTAAAGATGCTGACCAGGCGCTCGCTGATGCACTGGGTAATTTCAAACAGCGTTTTGTGGTCACCTGAGCCAGTCGGATATTCCATCTTAAAGCTGTCGCCGTAGTAGCTGTAGAGCTGTAAAAGCGCTCGAATCAGCAGCAGGTTGACGGGCATCCAGATGGGGCCGCGCCAGTTGGAGTTGCCACCAAACATGCCGGAGGTGGAGTCGCCGGGAACGTAGCCCACTTTGTACTCCTGCCCGGCGTGGTAGAAGACGTAGGGGTTTTCGAGGTGAGTGCGCGACAGCGATCGAATGCCGTAGTTACTCAAGAATTCGCCCTCGTCGAGCATGCGGCTGAGCACTTTGCGCAGCTTGTCTTCGTTGAGAATGGAGAGCATGAGGCGATCGCGCACGCCGTACTGGTTGGGCAAGTGCACATTATTAATTAGCTCGGGATGGCGATCGATAAATTTAAAGGCCCGCTCGCGGAACCGGGGCAGCTTGTCAAAGGCCTCGCGGGGAAAGACAGCGACGGCCATCAGCGACAGCAGGCCCACCAGCGATCGCACCTTGAGCCGGGTCGAGTTGCCGTCAGGTAACCGCAGCACATCGTAGAAAAAGCCGTCTTCTTCGTCCCACAGCTCGTCCTGGTGAATGCCGATGCGATCCATCGCGCCCGCAATCCACATGGTGTGCTCAAAGAACTTGATCGCCAGGTCTTCGTAAAGCGAATCGTGCAGAGCCAGCTCGATGGCAATCTGAAACATGCGCTGGCTAAAGAACACCATCCAGGCGGTGCCGTCGGCCTGCTCTAGGCGGCCCCCGGTCGGCAGCGGCGAACTGCGGTCAAATACGCCGATGTTGTCGAGACCAAGGAACCCACCCTCAAACAGGTTATTGCCGCCCTCGTCTTTGCGGTTGACCCACCAGGTGAAATTGATCAGCAGCTTGGAGAAGGCGTACTTGAGAAACTCCAAATCGCCGTCGCCACCGTTGCGCTCGCGATCGCGCACGTAGATCTCCCAGGTGGCAAAGGCGTGCACGGGCGGGTTGACATCGCCAAAGTTCCACTCGTAGGCCGGAATTTGGCCGTTGGGGTGCAGGTAGTCTTCGCGCAGCATCAGCATCAGCTGGTCTTTGGCAAAGTCGGGGTCAATCAGGCTGATCGGGATGACGTGAAACGCTAAGTCCCACGCCGCATACCAGGGGTACTCCCACTTGTCGGGCATCGACACAATGTCGTCGTTCATCATGTGAAACCACTCGCTGTTGCGTACGCGGCTCTTGTCGATGGTCGGTGTCCAGGGGGTAACGCCCCGCTCCCGCAGCCACAGGTCGAGGTCGTAGTAGAAGTACTGCTTGGTCCACATCATGCCCGCCAGCGCCTGCCGCATGACATTGGCGCGATCGGGGTCAGCCTGCACCGCTGGCGGTATCACCGTGGCGTAAAACTCGTCGGCCTCCCGCAGGCGGGCCGCAAACTGCTCGTCAAAGTAAGCGCTCAGGGGTTCGCCCACCTGCTCGGGAGAACTTTTAGTCAACCGCAGTTTGACCACCACCGTTTCGCCTGCGCCCACGGTGAGCTGGTAGTGGGGGGCCACTTTGGTGCCCACCCCATCGAGGTTGACCAGGTCGGTTTTGCCGTCTACCACACAGTTATTGATGCCGTCTTTGACGTAGGGGCTGGAGTTGGGCTGGCCAAACACGCGCTCGGCGTTGGTTTCGTTTTCGGTAAACAGCAGCGGCACCCCGGCGTCGCAGTAGAAGTAGTAGTCGGTGATCAAATCAGTCAGCGCCGGGTTGGTAATGCTGGCCTGCACAGCCCCGTTGCCCAGAGCTTTGAGCAACGGCTTTTCGCCCGTCTCGCGCCACGACCAGGTGTTGCGAAACCACAGGGTGGGCAGCAGGTGCAGCGGGGCCGCCTCCGGCCCCCGGTTGGCCACGCTAATTTGAATCAGCACGTCTTCGGCGTCGGCTTTGGCGTACTCCACAAACACGTCGAAGTAGCGATCGCCCTCAAAAATGCCCGTATCCAGCAGCTCGTACTCCAGCTCGTAGCGGCTGCGGTGGGCATTGGTCTCGACCAAATCTTGGTAGGGGTACGCCGCCTGGGGGTACTTGTAGAGGTACTTCATGTACGAATGCGTCGGCGTGCTGTCGAGGTAAAAGTAGTACTCCTTCACGTCTTCGCCGTGGTTGCCCTGGCTGTTGGTGAGGCCAAACAGGCGCTCTTTGAGAATGGGGTCGTTGCCGTTCCACAGGGCGAGGGCAAAGCACAGCAGGTTGTGGTCGTCGGTAATGCCGCCGATGCCGTCTTCGCCCCAGCGGTAGGCCCGCGATCGCGCCTGGTCGTGGGGAAAGTAGTCCCAGGCGTTGCCGTCAGCGCTGTAGTCTTCGCGGACGGTGCCCCACTGGCGCTCGCTCAGGTAGGGTCCCCACTTTTGCCAGGGGGCAATTTTGGCACGGTTTTCTGCAAGGCGATTGGCTTCTGCGCTCACGGTACTGTCCTGCCTGACGAAAGTAGCTCGATTTTTGCCCGATCCCCTGGAATGCCTGAGAAATCTTAAAAAGATTTAAGCCCCAGGGCAGAGGCTAAACGCTATGTTCTCTGATCTTTCTATGAATTTTCTATGGATGGCTGACCAGCGTCGCCCATAACCACACAGTGCAGGTTTGGGCGACGACGGGGAAGCGCCTGCGGGTGCTGATTGCAAAGCGGCTCTATGGGGGGATGAACCTGAACGGGGTCACTGGGCTGACCCCACTGAGGCTGGCGACGTTGCAAATGCTGGGCGCGATCGGGGTTTAACGTTGCTCATGACCCGCCGCAGATAGCCTTCAATTCTAACTATCAACCTTTCGTCGTTGGCACTGGTTTGTTAAAGTAGGAGAGTGTCAAAGCTTCTGGAATTGAGTAATTCGGACATTGCAATAGGGCGAGTCGTGAAGCCCATCGCCATGGCTGGGGTGGTCTTCGCCCCCAACCCCCAGTGAGGTCGTACCCAGTTATGGATTAGGCGTTGAACATCTAAACTTCGCTGTAATCCGGCAGTCGTCTTGGCATAGAGGTTTTGGCGTCTGCGGTACGCACTACACCGTCGCCTGATAGCGGCATTTTGAGCCACCCTTCGGGAAGTCTGACGCCTACGTTATGATTCGCATGCACCTCAGCGGTCGGACTAATCGCGGTGAAGGGATGGTCCACCTTGAGCCAGACGACTCGACGCTGGCCTTGAGAGCCTTTAATCTTGATCGCCACTTCAAGCCCTTCGCGCCACACCTTGCGGAAGGGGTAGGTTTTCGCCAGTCCTCGTTGCGCTAAACGCTCACTGGCCAGAGGCCATAGGGCTTTCCCGTAGCGCCGTTCGCCGTCGGTGAACCAACGGATAGCGGTGGCTTCCTGCGCCCACTGCCAAGTGGACTCCGTTCCTTGGGTAAACAAGGCTTCATCTTTTAACCCGGCCTGCGCCGTCACCCAATTGCGGCTTTCTCGCTCCAAAAAGGTCAATGTCCATCCACGACTCTCACTGGGGGGGAAGGGTCTCGCCCACGCGAGTGTAAAGCTCACCGCATTCTAAAGTGATCTCGCTGCCCTTAGGCGCGGGGGGAGACCAATGCTCGCTCTGACGGGCTAACCGCTCTTCCCACCGCAGAATGGTGGCATGGGACTTGTTGTACACTCGTCCTGTCGCTCGAACACCCATCCCTTCGGTCCGGCTATTGAGGGCGTACTCAACAACGCTTGATGGTGTCCGAAGCCGGGCCATGGGGGTTCCCGTGCGGTCGTTAAAGTTATGGGTGCAACCTCGGCACCGGTAGTACTGCACGATCCGGTTGTCTTGCAGACGACGAGTCCCATTCCTGACAACGGTTTCGCTTTGGCAGTGGGGACAACGCATAGGCTAATCGCTCTCTATCTAGCCATCATCCTTTAACTGACCAGTGCCTCGTCGTTCAGTGTGCATGAGCATTGTTAGACTGCAAAGTTGCTTGCTCAAAGGCCATGATCCTGGTGCGTTCGCAGAAATTAAGCGGCGGAGCATATAGGAGTTGTCTTGGGAACACACCCTAAAAGCTCAGCAATCGCATTAAGTTACAACCGGAGTAGAAATACTACTTGCTCGCCATTGCAGCATTCTTCCAACTAATCCCTTGCCAAGAATGGTTGCCTCAATTGTACAAATATGAGATTTAGGAACTTCCATAAAACAGCTAAACTCTGTTTTTTCGCCAGGCGCAAGACCAAGGAAGGGATCGAGAGACTCAGCACACTCCCAATATAGTTTTTTCCAATCCTTGCCTCGCTTTTTATGATTGGTGTAACTTAATCTATCAATTCCAATTAATGAAATGATCTTTGGTGTTTCATCTAGGTTGTAGCTGATGCGTACTTGAGCATCATGAATCGCTATAGTCCCTGAATCTCCTTTTTCAAGAAAGACAGTTATTACCAAATAATCAAGATCTTTATTAGTTTGATGAGAAGTTCTTTGAATCTTTAACGACAAGATTAAATTGTATGTGAAATAACCAGAAATAGCTTTGTAAGTAAAAAAAGCCCAGCCCCAAAGAAAGCAAATATCTCTGCAAGTATTTTAATAGATTCCATAAAGCACTACTAGACATCTCTTTACTACTTTAATGCTAGGAAAAGCAACTTAAAGATCGAGCTCACCGAACGCGGATGATCTTTGATAATTAACTGGCAGCTTGCGGCATTCCAGTGTAGCGACTTATTATCCTTTTGTTACTTGCTATGCAGGAAATCCTAATGCTTTGAGAATCAGTGGTAACAATTTGCTGCACGCATCCACAATCTTGGCGGTATCAGGCAGGCTTTTCAACGTCGCATCAAATATTTTCATTGCTTTCCGGGCAATTCCTTCGCGTTTTGCAGGTTCCTTGACCTGCTTTGCCTCAGCCAGGGATTGTACCTGCTCTAGCAAGTCTGCTTTGTCTGGATCAGGTAAATCACTATCTATTTCAATCACCTGTTGTAATTGAGCCAGGAGTGTTTTGAGGTTTGCTTGATCAGGTTCAGGTGAATTGGGCAGCTGATTGATGGCATTTGTGACATTGCCGCTAATGGTGCCCAGGTTAACGATTCCATCTCCGCTGCTCAATCCTCTAATGTTGGCGTTATCTCCGGTATTGATATGGATGCCTCTATTTTCCGTCATGGCAAATTCTCCCTGAATGATCTGAATAGTTTCTGCCTGGATTGTAGATTGATGGGTTCCAGTCTGAATGAACTTGTTGATTACGCCTTCCATGCGACTTATTTCAGCATCTTGTGCGGCTAACCTAAGCTGAATTGAGCCTAATAGCTCCTTTCTGATTCGAGCGTAATTTGTGAAATACTCATGACTCAGTTCCGATTTGTCTACATCTGGTACGGCAGTATAGCGGATGTTTAAACCATTACCTCGCCACTCGATCGCCACAAATTGTAGCCCTACATCTGGATGATTTTCAGCCAGATTTTTGAGGGCGATCGAGATACTGCGAGGGTCAACATCCTGGCGATGGTATAAATCGAGAGTATCAAAGTAAGGCTTAATGAAATCAGCAAATTCACCTTGGCTAAAGGTTTTTCGCTCATCATCCGGTTTTCGCAGAGGATTGCGCTTTTCTGGCGTTGGCAACCGCATATAAACATAATCACACTGCACGTTTTCTAGCTTTGTTGTGTTGGTCATTCCCCAATCTTCGATGCAAGCTCCCGTCAGGATTGCATCTGTCAAATCAGTGCCATCTAATTGGGTTTGTTTTAGAATCGCCCTCGACAAATCCGAATCTCGCAAATTGGATTGGTTTAGGTTTGCACCGATAAAACTAGCATCTTGTAAATTTGCCCCTTGCAGATTGACCCCAGTTAAATCTAACCCATCAAAGTTTTGGCCTCTCCCGTTACAAGTCACCACCAATTGACGAATTATAGAATTCGTAAGATAGGTGCTGGCAACATGAGAGAATTCAAGATCTCTTGAGTTTTTCCAACAAGTTCGCGTCAAATTAGCGCGATAAAAGTTTACACCTTTTAGCGTTGCACCAGAAAAATCAGCATCAGTTAAATTAGTGTCTTTGAAATTTGTTCCAAACAAGCTAATCAAGCGAATAACAAGAGACTTGATAAGGTCGTGCTTATAATTTTCAGTAAATGATTTTTTACCTCCATTTATGCCTATTAGAACCACAATTCCAGATATGATCGAGAATGATATTATCGTGAGACTGGCAGCTTGAGCAAGAGCTGTTGTTCCGATTCCAATAAAAGCAAGTGTTATCATCCCATACGTAGCTAGTCTCCCCCTTAAACATAGGACTATCAACGCTGCTAAATTAACAACAAAAATCAATGAGCCAAGGACAGAAGTCCCAATAGCTCCGACTACAACTCCAGCCAGAGAATCAGATAAGACTGTAGATATTTCTCCTGACAACGCACCCACTATTATAGCGATGACAGCGATAGAGATAGAGAAAACGATTGCACTTACTAAACTATTAAAAAATACTAATAGGAAAAACGTTGACAGCACCAATATAGTTGTCAAAAAAACGGGTCTAGTAGTTGATTCCGACAATATTGATTGTAATGTTACCTGAGATATGGTTCCCGACAGAGCAATTACAAGTAAGGAAAGGCAGAGAAAAATAAATTCTATGTGTTCAGGTAATCCAGTCTTTGAGTCGATAAAATTAACACCTTTAAGATTGGAGTTGGAAAAAATAGCTCCTCTCAAATTGGCGTCACTAAAATTTCTCCCTTCTAAATCTTGGCTCCTGTAGACTTGCCTCAAAACCATATTTAAGACTTTTCATCATGTTCAGATTTAGTGCTTGTCAAAGAAATCTAGGTGCGCTTTACTCACACTTAATGATCCATCTCCCATTCTTTAGCCTAATTTTCCACCTGCATTCTTCGCCTCGGCCTTTAATCAACGTGAATTGCAAAATATATAAACCCTGAATATCATTTTCTCTGAGTACTTCGTTTAAGTCATCTAAAATTTTTGTTTTAGTAGGACTAGTCGCAGTCTCAAATTCAATTATTCGCATATCTAGCAGATTATATTTGTTAAGAGCTTCTTGAAAGCCCTCGTATATCTTTTCGGATCGCGACTCAAATAATTTTTCAATTTCTTTTTGATTATCCATTTCTCTTTTTTTCCTTTAGCTTTTATTCTTTAGAGGGAATAAGAATTACAGACAATCTGCGTTCAGCTACACCCTTGCAGCTAACTTAACGCAGAAAAACAAGTTATTGGACTGAACTAATCGCCTATATGCCACTATAGGGTAGATAGGCCGATTATCTGCAGCATAATCACTCCCAGGAGGTAGATAGGCGGCGAATAGTCTGCATATTAGCCCTTTCAGGGGTAGGTATGCAGACAAGATCCATATATCTTCCAACTCTCCTTATATTGATTGGATTTGCCGCTTCATCTTGTTCACAACCAGCGTTACCCATAGGAGATGGGTGGGAGGATCGATTGCAGGCATTTCTACAGACCCCTTCAGATTAAAGAGAACCCCCCCGCAGAGACTCTGCGGGGGGATGGTGTCTCCAGTTCAAACGGCAAACAGGTCAGTGATCCGACAAGACCAACGTTGTAGACACTGTATAGATGCTTTAGGCGGCGCGGCGGCGGGGGCGCTTGCGTTCAGACTTTTTCTTGTAGCCGACAGCCTGAGCTTCGTTGCTGTCAGGACCATACAGGCCCCGCACCGACTCTTTCATGGCCATCACGCTGTTGTGAAACTCCCACTCGGCCTGGCGGGCTTCGTCGCTAGCGGCTTTGGCCAGGGCCAGCATTTCGGTTTCTTTTTGCTGCTTCGCCTGCATGGTTGCCAGGTTGGCTTGCAGTGCCTCCGCGGAAGCTTCTGGGCGACGGGCAATATAGTCTCGAACGGCGGGAAGTCCTTCGTGAGCCTCAATATCTTGCAGAAGAATACGGGCCTGGAGACGGCGGCTGGTATCGACAATGGCCATGGGTTACACCCTCAATAAAGTGAATAGGTTGGCATGAGCTAATACTGCCCCTGAGAATCAAACCCGCGCTACTACAGGGCTTGATTCGGGCAAACATCAGTCAAATGGCCGAGGATTATCTCAATGCCGCGCCGTGTATCTTGAACTGCTTCACTGCAAAGCTGATCTTTGGGCCTGCAATGCCAAACTGCTGTGCCACATTGGCGATCTGCTGTGCCACATTGGCGATCTGAGGGTGCAGATCGCTTTGCAACGCTGTGCAAACGTTAAACTGCTGTGCCAGTTTCGCTAAACTGCTGTGCCACATTAGCGATCTGCTGTGCCACATTAGTGATCTACTGTGCCACATTGACAATTGCAGGGCGCAGATCATCAATAGCGGCGATAAGGTACCGGGTTCCTTTGCGTGTGGCCTGATTTTGGGCAACAGCACCAGGAACCCGGTACCTGTGACTAAGAGCCTCACTCAATCAGCACGGTTTTGGTGAGAATGGCCATCCACATCTCGACTCCGCTCGATGATCGCATTTCAGCTGCGTTGGGCGGTGCGGGGATGGGTTCGCTCCAGTCGTTGGGGTCGGCGTAGCCCAGGGCATGGAGGATTTTGATGGTGCGGTCTATGCCTGCCAAGCTGCCGTAGAGCATGTGGCGCACTTTTTCCGGGTTGAGGGAGCGGGTCCCTTTGTTAATGTCCCCAGACCTGGGCGGCAGCGGTAGGGACTCGCTCCCTGAGTTGGGCTCTTGGTTGTCGCTAGCTTCTGGCTCTAGATAGTCAAACATCGGTTCTGTCTCCAGTTGTAGTTGAGGAAGACAGAACGCGAAAACCCTAGCATCCGCAGTTAAATGCAAACTGAGGGGGCTAGGGTACCATGGACCTTAGCCTCGCAATCTGCTGCTCAGACTTGCGGGGTTAGCTGTCTGTTGGTGTTCCACCACCTCCAGACAGCGCCAAGATTTTCGAGTTCTGCGTAACCACCGCTCTGCTGAACGGCTTAACGCTAGAGAATACTGCTACAACTGCTCCTCGTCAACCGTGTAGAGGCATTGGCACTGCCGATAAAGATTTTCTTTAAAGTGGCTGAGCAATGCCTCTGAAAAAGCATATTATGCCGATAAAGATCTGCATAACACCCCTATGTGGGTTAGCTAGGAGGAGGTCAGTGCCATCATCCTTGGACGGTTGGTTGCAAGCTCCCACGCTCAAAAAATAAGCCTGCTGCCATGACCAGATCGTGGTTTTTTCTTTTCGACCATAATTATCGACCAGCATACGCGGGCGACAGGAGGCACGGCTGTTTGTCAGATATTCCCAAAGACATAAAACAGCATTAGGAAGGTTATGACCGACTGGGCACTGATGGACAGCGTTCGAGGCCAGTTGTAGCGGATCAACTCGGCGATGGTGACGTCGTTCTTGCCGTCCTTCTCCAACCGGTTATGACGCGGTATTTCTAACATTACCGTTACCAGCAGGCCCACAATTCCGGCGGCAATGTTCAACATGCTCATCCACAAAGGAACGGTCGGCCCATAGAGAGCCAGCGCAACAGGCAGCAGAAAACTGGCAAAGCCTGGAATGATTACCGGCAGCGGAATGCGTTGGGTATAGAAGCGATGATAGTGAACGTAGTCTACCGCCCCAACTTTGGCAAAGAGCGGGTAGACGACAATCTGAACCAGCCAAATCTGGCCGAGCACCCAGAAAACAAGTGCAACCCAGAACATGAGAAAGAGCTGAGGGAGTTCCATGGGAAAACCTTGATAAAAATCTTGAGATAGAGGTTGGATGTGTGTCGTTATGCAGGCCAAGCCCGGGCAAGATAGTGGCCACCGACACTCTTGATTAGCTCGCAATGCCAGCCATTTCGTCCGGCGATCTGCTCCAGGGTTTCGTAGTCAACTTGAAGCACTGAGAATGGGGCACCGCTCTGGCCCTTGTACTCGAAACAGAGATCGAGTTCGCCAAAGTAGCGTCCGGCTTCCGTCTTGCGGGCAAGATCCGCAAGGCGAGACTCGTCAGCACCAAACCGCAGATCAAATGAGTCCGCAATGAGCTGACCATCCGGTGCAAGGAGTTGACGCATCCGATTCAAAAATCTTGGCAGGTCGGCGAGCCGCCCCACTTTATCCAGGCCGTTGCAGAGGCAGGCGATCGTGTCGAAAGGGCCGCCATCGAATTCGTAGAGGTCAGCCACTTTCGCGTTACGGACGCCGCGGTCCCGCATGATAGTGACACATTCAGGTGCAACGTCGATCGCGGTGACTTCAAGCCCCCGGCGCTGCAACTCGAGTGAATGCAGACCTGCACCAGCACCAACATCGAGTACATGCCCGCGACAAAGTTCGAGTGCGAGTGTTTCCAACGGATCGATTTGTTCCCGCAGCCAGAAAGAAGCTGGCACATTATCGCGGGCGCCGTCCTGATAGCAGATCAGAGTCGCCGCAGTATCGCCGCGAAAGCAATCCATCAGCGCTGCCCCGTGGGGGTTGTAAGCGTCCTTCATCTCTCACCTCGCGCCAGTGCAGCCGCCTGTTCTAAGCTGATGCCCCCGACGAGCGGGTCTGCATGCCGATGGGCCAGCCGCCATTCTGTCCCTTCTCGGCAATAGACTAGAGTGACTCGCAACGGCCATTCCTGACTAGGTAGATCTCCAACTTCAACGTTCTGGTATTCGATGATTGCGAGCACAACCATATCAGTCGAAGCATACGACTGAACCACTTCTTGTTTAAAGACACCGTTTCTGAAGAATCGTCCCATCGCCTCCATCCGTTCGGGTGTGTACTCCGAAGCGTGCGACGGTGGGCCGCCGAACGGCGACATCAACGTAAAGTCATCGGTGTAAGCGATCAAGGTTTGGTAAGTATCTATATCTCCGCGCATCAACGCGGCGTTTGAATCAGCGGAGAGTTTGATCAACTCCGCAATGATCGTTTCGTGGCCAGAATCCAAAACAGCATCAGCCGTTTTGCTTGTGATGCTAGAAGCAGCAGAGTTAGCGCTTGCTGCGGCAAATATGTCGCTTTGTGATGTAGGCATTTGAGTATTTCTATTGAAAGTGCAGACTTGCGAAGCAGCGTAATGCCGCTGATCCGAAAGTAACACCGCTGATTTGCTGAAGCCAGTGATATAATTTCAGCAATATGCTGAACGAAACTGATCTCCTTGGGGCTGATCTCAATCTGCTAGTTCTGTTCGATGTTGTAATGGCAGAGCGAAACGTTGGTCGCGCGGCAGAGCGGTTGCATCTGTCACCATCGGCAGTGAGTCATGGTCTGGGTCGTCTGCGTAGGCTTTTCAACGATCCGCTGTTCCTTAAAACGCCAAAAGGTGTTGTCCCAACCGCACGCGCGACGGATCTAGCCGCCCCCATCGCTGACATTCTGGTGCGGGTGAAGAGCGTCATGTCGCTCACTGACCCGTTCGATCCGGCCACATCCTCGCGCCGTTTTATGATCGGAGCGCCCGATGGTGTTTCAGCCGTGTTTCTTACGCCGCTTCTTACTGAACTAAACAAAGCTGCACCCGGAATAGATTTGGGGATACGCCAACTACTACCAATTGCAGGAGAATCCTCACCCAATCGCGTATGGCGGGAAGCGTTTACCGACCTTGATGAGCACGTGATGGACGTTGCCATTCTGCCGACAGACGACATTGCCGCAAGGTTTCTTTCAAAAACCCTGTATGAGGAAGAATTTGTGATCGCAACACGTGTTGGACATCCGTTTGCAGTTGATCCGACGCTCGATCGCTATTGCGAGATGCAGCATCTCGTGGTTTCGTTAACAGGCGATGCATTTGGCTTCGTTGATCGCATTCTTGCGGAGGAGGGACGCAGACGACGAATTGCGCTGACTGTCCCGAACTTCATGTTTGCACTTGCAATTCTTGCCGAAACCGATTTGATTTCAGCACTGCCAAGGCGTTTCGTCGCTATGCATGCACAGCACTTTGGAGTTGTGAGCACGGAGTCACCGCTTTCGCTAGGGCATTTCCGGCTCAACGCTGTTGCGCCACAGGTCGCAATGATGGATCTGGGTCTATCGTGGTTCTTCAATTTGCTTGAAAGCGCAGGGCGAGCCTCAACAACAAACAGCAAAGGTTTGTCTCGAAGCAAAAGGAAATCATAGTTGTTGGCTACTTATCGGCTGCATTATACATAAAGCGTTTTGTATTTCCCTTTTTGGATTACAACCAGACAACCTTTTTTACGTCAGCAGGTTCAGATGATTTCGCTCTCAGGCATTGGTAGAGTCGCTGCAGCGTTGTCGCCTCAATATTCCTAGATTAAAGGCAGCAGTAACAATTTATCGTCTAACAACGCCCATGCACTCCGACCAATTAGAAACTATCTGTTGGAATCGAGAGGATATCTGCGACGGATAATGGGCATCGTTAATTCGGATTGGAAAACCCCGGGCAAATAGGATTTGGTATTAGCCCTTGGTTACGTGTAAACGAAAAAGAAAAAGTTGCAGAATTCCCAGATTTTGTAATTCATAAAAATGGGATACACCGAGGACTCGCTCCTACTGGTTAGGACCGCTAAATTCAAAATTGACACAGTTTATGATACATTTGCCTGGGTGTATCCCACTTTCGTAAATTTGTCACTTCAGCGGCCATCCGATGTGGATTCCCACTTTCGTGGGAATGACGTAGACATTTGCAAAAGTGGGATGCACCCGATTTGCCTTCATACAATCAATAGTTCAAGGCTAAGCGGCTAATGCATAGGACGGGTTTTCTTGCTCTAGAACACTCTCAATGTAGTGCTGCATTTGTTCGGCCATGATCGCTACATTGGGCTCTTGTAGCATACTGGAATGCCCACCCGGCACGTCATATACCTGAACGGAAGCCGTGGTTCTAACTCCCCAACCCAGTTCAGGATCGCTGTAAATATTGACAAAGGGTTCATCGTCAATTCCGCTTGTAGCAGAATCTACAACCTTTCGAGTCGCTCGGAACAGCAACAGCTCTCCGTCATAGGATGTTTCAGGTTCATACTCCAGCTTTGCAAAATCAAAGGCCTGGCGTACTGAAATATGCTGTAGAAAGTGGGGTAAAGGCAATTGCTTGTCGAGGTAATAGCGAAAGGCTTGTAGCTTGAGCTGGTTATGGATCGTTTGAACCCTGCTGCTGACTTCATAGGCAATCAGATTAGCTACCTTCTGCCGACCTTTGTTGAGCATAAACAATGCCCGCTGATAGGCCTTCAGTTGTTCTGCTTCAGCAAGCGTTTTTGAGAAGCTGTTCAATCTTTCTTTCGCAATTCGCCCCACTCGCTTTGCTGCTTTCACGTCAGCCGCATCAAAAATGGCCACCATGGCCACCGGCTGTCTCTGGGACTGCAGTTGTCGCGCAACCTCAAACGCGAGAATTCCTCCGGCACAGAGCCCACCCAAAAGATAGGGACCCTGGGGTTGCACCGACTGAATTTGCTCAACATAGTAAGACGCCATATCCTCAAGGCGAGTGTGCAGCACCGGATAGTTTGCTCGGCTATGGGGTTGAACTCCATACACGGTTCGCTCTGACAAATGGTTGGCCAGGTTGCGGTAGAGCAAAATTTCGCCATCGCCATCGTGGATAAGAAACAGGGGCGTTTTTTTCGTTCCAGCCTTGAGCAGAACCACAGAACTAGACAGGTCTGGCTGTGTGCCGTCAATCATAGCGGCTAGTTGGGCGATCGTTGGCGCCTGCAGCAGGGTTGACACCGGAAACTTTTGCCCAAACTGTTCCTCAATACTGGAAAACAAGACCAGCACGAGGAGTGAATGCCCTCCCAGGTCAAAGAAGTTATCGTGAATACTAATGGAAGGTCGCCCCAAGACATTCTGCCAAATTTGAGCCAGCTTGATCTCTGTCTCACTCTGGGGGGTCCCATCAGACGACGTTTCTGGCGCTTTAGGCGCGCTCGCTTTGGTAACTGAATTTAGGCATTTCTGACGGATTAGGTTCTGTTCTTTTTCAGTCAGCACTAGGGCATCTGCGATCGCCACGGCTGGATTTAGCACGATGGCTTCTAAAACCCGCTGGTAGTGCAAAACCCACTGTTGGATCGTGGCTTCATCTAAGATATCGGCATTGTATTTGAAGACACCCTTGATGGTTCCTGCTTCCTCCGCTAGCGACAGGAAGATATCAAAATCAGCAGTGCCGTTGTCACTGTCCAGCCGAGTTACGGCTAGGTTAGAAAGCTGCAGACTCTGTTGAGGCGTATTTTGCAGGGCAAACAGGATACGAGACAGAGACACCTGAGCCTCTCCCAAGCAGGGAGTCAACTGTTGAACGGGAAGATCCTGATAGGCGTTTGCTCCAGAGACTACGTGTTTTAACCGTCCCAAAAGCTCTTGAAAAGTGGGATTACCCGAAAGATCGCTCCGCAGCACCAGGAGATTGACAAAATATCCAACAATGCTGTTTAGCTCATTGCGGTTTCGGTTGGCTGTAGGAGTGCAGACAAACTGATTTTCTTGCCCAGAGTAGTGATACAGGACCGTGTGAAAGGCCGCTAGCAGAGTCGTAAATAAGGTCGATCGCTCACTGCGGCTTAGGGCTTTCAGCGCAGTGGTTAACTCCTGAGATAAAACAAAGGGTTTATACGCACTCTGGCACGCTTGCCAGCCCGATTTTCGAGGCCGATCCAGAGGCAGCGACACATCTTGAAGGGCACCCTCTAACTGTCCTTTCCAGTAGGTTTGCAGCGTGTCTAGCACGTCTCCCTGCAGCCATTGCCGCTGCCAGCTGGCAAAGTCGGCATACTGAACGGGTAGGTCTGAGAGGTCGGGATCTTTCCCAGCGCAACTGGCATCGTAAAAAGCCGCCAGGTCTTGCAGTAAGATGCCCTCTGACCAGCCATCAAAAACAATGTGGTGGACCGTTAGCGTCAGAATATACTCCCGATCTGCCAGTTGAAACAGCTTAGCGCGGAAGAGAGGCCCTGCTTCTAAATCAAAGGGAGACCTTGCCTCTTCACTTAAAAGCTGCTCAATGAAAGCCTGCTTTGGGGGTTGAGAAGACTGGTGTAAATCGATCGTACTTAATGGAATGACTGGGGGCTGGCTCACCAGCACCGGTACCCCATCACGCACCTGAAAGGTTGTTCGCAAGGATTCATGACGTTCGATCAGGGCGCACAAACTGCGCTGTAGGGCAGATAAATCCAGTTCTCCCTCAATGCGAAAGGCAAAGGGAATATTGTAAGCAGCATTCTCTGGGGCTAGCTGATTTAGCCAGAAGAGACGTTCCTGGGTAAATGAAGCGGCGATCGCGCGATCGCGAGGAACCGCCACCAAAGGAGGAGCACTTTTCCGCAAGCTTAAAACGGTTTGAATAGACTGCCAAAGCTCTGCGGCGGTAGATGTTTGTGAAGACTTGGATTGCACTGGCTGAACATTCGACTGACTTGTCTTGTCGCTCACACAATTGGCTGTCATATCTACAGTTGTCCTGTTTAGGAGAATAGATGCTTTGATCTCGGGTTGCTTACTTTTTCAAAAGCCTTAATGATTTGTGGCTAGCGGATGCATCCCAGTTTTGTAAACGTACCGTGCTATTAATTTGGAAACAGAATCGTGCCTGTCATCGCTGCGGGGGCGGAAATTCACTCGATAGCAACTGCTCTAGATTGGATGCCCGTCTGTACGGACATAATGGAGCAACCGTCCATCGAGTCCATAAATTGCAAATTTGGGATGCACCCGTGGCTAGCGCGGTGCCAAGTATCTTTGGCAAAACCGCTTTGCGCTAACCCTGCTTGCTTGAAACCAACCGAATCATATCTTGAATAGTTTGAAAATTTTCAAAGTTAATTTCACTCGTATCAAACTCAATGCCAAACGATTCTTGTAGATTAAAAATTAGCGTCATCGCATTGATTGAATCCAGGCCCAAAGTAAAAATATCAACATCGTCCGACAGATCCGATGGACTAACGTCGGGTAGCACGTTCAAAAGAACGGCTTGAATTTTTTGCCGAATCTCATCTACCGTTAACTCATTTACTGTATAAGACATGTGCTCTCCTCTAGGATAAACAGTGTTACAAATGGTTGACAGTTCCAGAAATCAAAATGAGAAAAACTCGTTTTCTATGCTTTTGTGGCGAGCAAATTGCGCAGCGGAGTGCCAGTGAACGACATGCCACAGGACTGAAACAGCATATTTTTGTCGGCTCCCAATTGTTGGTAAGCTGAGTAAACAAGGTCCTCAGTTTCTTTCCAACCAATACAGGGATCTGTGATTGATATCCCGTACTGCAGCCCTTTTCGTCCATCAGAAACCTTTTGGTTTCCAGCAGCCAAATTGGACTCCAGCATCATTCCAACAACGGAGCGATTGCCGTCAGAAATCTGCTGCAAAATATTCTGCATGACATCGCCCTGACGCTCATAGTTTTTATTAGAGTTGCCGTGACTGCAATCCACAACAATTCGCTGTGGCAGCTTGAGTCGGCTCATTTTTGCTTCAATTTGAGCAATGGTTGCTGCATCATAATTGGGCTGCTTCCCACCGCGCAAAATCAGATGTCCATAGGGATTGCCCTTCGTGCGGAAGGTATTTACTCGTCCATTTTGATCAATTCCCAAGAACTGGTGAGCTGTTCTGCACGACTGAATGGCATCGAGAGCGATATTGATATTTCCATCGGTTCCATTCTTAAATCCAACGGGCATCGATAACCCGCTTGCCATTTCACGATGGGTTTGTGATTCTGTGGTACGTGCACCAATGGCAGCCCAGGAGATTAAATCTGAGAGATACTGGGGCGTAATTGGGTCAAGTGCCTCAGTCGCAGTAGGGAGACCCAATTCCGCAATCGTAATCAACAGCTGGCGAGCCGTTAATAGCCCCTTTTGTACATTAAATGAGCCGTCCATATCGGGATCATTAATGAGTCCTTTCCAGCCTACCGTTGTACGAGGCTTCTCAAAATACGCCCTCATTACAACAAGAATTTGGTCTTGAACCTGATCGGCAAGCCTCTTCAGCCGACTTGCATAATCGATCGCAGCATCAACATCATGAATTGAACAGGGGCCGACAATCAAAAACCTTCGAGGATCGTTCCCGTCTAGGATATTTTTTATTGACTCTCGGCCCTGCACCACGGTCTTTGCGGCCAGATCCGTCAGCGGTAACTGCTCTTTGATCTGCACAGGAGATAGCAGAAGGCTAGAGGATTCAATGTTGGTGTCGGTAATTGGAAGTGGGTTCATGCTAGTAGATGCTGAGTTGCCTGTGCTAAGAAAACCAATCGTTCGATAGTCTATTTATATTCGCAGTAATCGCTTGGGACCTGATACAAACCATTCTTTAAATCGCACAACGTTGTGCTAGCAAACGTTGTCTGCCAATTTCATCTACCGATTTCTTAAGGTTTTACGGACTTATACTAAAGCCTTCCGCAGGATTTTTCCTAAGGGGCTTTTTGGGATTTCCTCTCGAAATTCAATAATCTTCGGCACTTTAAATTCCGCCAGCCTTTCTTTGCAAAAAGAGAGAATTTCCTCTTCTCCGCATACCATTGAGTCTTGAAGCACTAACACTGCCTTTACCAATTCTCCGGCATGGGCACCCTTCACCCCGACGACAACCGCCTCCTTCGCTTTGGGATGTGCCATCAACACATCTTCCACTTCGATAGGGTCAACTTTTCGCCCACCCGTATCGATCAGGATCTTCTTCCGCCCCGTAATATATAGACGACCGTATTGGTCCAATCGTCCTAAATCTCCGGTGTAATAGGCACCATGCTTAAATGCCTGCTGATTGAGGTCTGGGAGGTTGCAGTATCCTGCCGTCAAGGCGCCACTTTGAACGACAACTTCTCCGATCGCATCCGTTGGTTGCTCATTGCCCTGGTCATCGACAATCGTCACGGTAACGCTCTGGAGCGGCGCCCCTACAGACTGGTAGGAGTCTGCAATGTTGTCATCAAGGTTGATGGCGATCGCTCCAGCTTCAGTACATCCGTAAAGCTGTCGCACGGGCACCTCAAACCGTTGCAGAAACTTATCAAAGATCTCTTTACCCAAAAAGTTACCCGCCGAAAAACATAACCGCAGTTGGGACAGATCTGGGCGGATGTTAATAGGAGTCTCCGCAAGGGCATTAAAAATATATGGCACCGCCGGGAAGATTGAAATTGCCTCACGTTCCAGCAGCTTCAGCACCTCGGGACACCGAAATGCAAAAGGCACTTCGACTGGAACTCCCTTCTGCATCGGTTGTTCTAAAATGACTAGCGTAGCTCCATTACAGGTGGCTGCCAGCAGACAGTTTCCTAACCCGTGCGCATGATACATCGGAACAAGGCACAAGATGTTGTCGTCAGGGTTTACATGAGCCGTTTGAGCAAAATTGTGCACCTCATGGTACAGATTGCGCTGGGTTCGGCAGACCCGTTTGGGTCTGCCTGTTGACCCTGACGAATATTGATAAATTGCGGCTCCCTCAAAAGCAGAGGGCTGTTCTTCCCTACCTAAAGTTCCAGCAGAAGCAATCAGATCAGTCCAGCGTTTCACACCCACCTGGTCGCCGTCGATCGCGATCAGCAGAGGCAGATGATCGAGATCAGGGGCGATCGCCTGACAGATTTCAGTCCGTTTAGCGTCAGTAATGATGACCTTAGCTTGGCTATCTTTCAGGTAATATCCGATTTCCTCTGCTTTGAAGAGGTGGTTTAAGGGAAGAACAACAGCATTCAAGCGAGTAATGGCGTAAAAGCTGATGACAAACTCAATGCAGTTGGGTAAAAGTATTGCAACACAATCGCCAGGTTGTACCCCCACCGATGTCAGACCTTGACTGAACCTCAGCACATCATCGTGAAGTTCCTGATAGCTCATTCTGCGATCGCCACATACGACAGCCGTTTTGCCCGGGTACGTGGAAACCGTCTGCGACAATATTTGATTCAACATAGGTCAAATAAGGTAGATACCAGAGTTTCAAGCCAGTATGAGCTTGAAGTGCAGCAATTTGAAAGTTTCTGATTAGAATTTGCTTAAAAAATAGCATTCAGGAAACTTTTCCGTGATCATCATGACGGATTTTCGATTCGTCACCACGCGGTAGGTTCTTGACAAAAGCTTATCACTCGGTTCGATATTGAAGAACTGAGATAAATCCTCTGACCTTTCCTTGCTGGAATCCAAAATTTCTTTGAAGGTTTCCACCTTTTGTTCAAACCAAAGCTTGCCGATAGGCATTTTAGTTTCTAATAGTGCCTGCCTGAAGTTTTCATCGAGCCGTTCAGGAACCACAATGGATTCTGCATAAACAAAGTTTCTGCGGCTAATTTTGCCCTGTAGCAGTACCTTTCGAGCAATGACTTCTGTGCCTTCTTTCAGATCCATTGCTGGAATGTCTTGTCCTAGCAATACGAGTTTCTCGGACAGCTTAAAGATACGAATTTGCTCGAATAGATACGCTTCCAGGATATCGGTTACGGTACCGTCCGTCGTGAGCAAAATTCTTTGAAAGGTGCTCAATTCAGCAGGTTCGATATGGCTACGATCCAGAGTTTGCTGTAAATCCGTTCTCATCAAGGGATCGTGAGTTAAGGTTTCAACCATAACAGTCTTCCTCTCAATAGGGGGGCTGAAGGATAGTCTCTAAGCATCTTGGAACGTTGTAAATTTTTTACAAGTTGTAACTATGTCCTGTCTAGACGTTAATGCCTTCTTTACAAGAAAAACACAATCCTCCAAACCAATTCCGAACTAATACTGTTGCGGCATTGAGCATCGCGTGTGAAAGCCTGCCTGAGGCTAGAGCCTGTCTAGACGTTCGCATCTGCTTACGTATATTCCGCAGATTGACGATTACTGCTTACTGTGCATCAGCCTAGGCTGATCGCCGAAATCCTTCCGGGAAGAGGATCCTGGCTAAAGGGCAGATTGCTGATCCAAGTGGTAGCTGACGACTTCGCAGCCGTTTGAGCGACAGCTCCTAAGAACTGGAATCGCCATTTGTCAAGGCTTTCAGATGGTTCAAAATCGCTACATATCAAAAATTACTTGTTGAACCCGCGGAATGTAAGATACCAAGCTCTTCACTTTTTACTTAAACTTGGCCACCAGACCAGGTTAATTTATCGGCATAATTTGTATCCACAGCTACATCCTTTTGCGAGCAAATTTTGGGCCGCAACTAACACTTGATCTACAACGCCGCTGCTACCTTTTTTAGGCATAATTTGTATCCAGAACTACATTCTGTTGCAAGCAAATCCCGGGCTTCAACCAACACCTGGTCTGCAAACCCGCTGCTACCTTCTTTATGGGGGTCGAGGGAGACATAGCGGCTAATCAGGGTGCAACCGGAAGTACTGCTGGTCTGGGATGTCCCTTTACTCTGGATTACGCGATGGGCGGCTTGACCCGTCTGTTGATGCTGCTGGATTTTGCTTACCTGATCGCCCTAGTGATGAGCATGGTGCTAGCTAATACTGAATTTGCCTTAGCTACCCTCGATTGGGCTGGGCAAGCGCCGTAAAGCCGTTGGCTTGGCTGCGCCTATGCCCCTACGCAAGTTGCCTATTTGAAATCGGGGCTATGCGATTCGGATTTGGCCCTGAAAATAAACCGAGGGCTGAGCGGAGTCGTTCGTGAAACGTCTCCCGTAAGGAGAAAGCCCGATCCCTTTCTCCCTACGGGAGACGCTAGCGCGTTGGCGAAGCCTGTCCACAGGACAAACGACTCCGCTCAGGGATCAGCTTGAAGTGTTTTCATCGCTTGGAGTGACGCGCCAGCGTCATGGGACGTTGCTCTAAAAATAGCCGTCCCTAGCCCCTTTGGGGCGGCTTCACCAACGACTCCGCTCAGGGAACGGCTGTAGATATTTTCATTGTTGGGGGTGCTGCGCTAGCGGCATGGACGACTGATATCAGACCAGCGCTGAACCCCCTAATCTTGCCTGGGCACGACGGCTTTTGTAGAGCGTTGAAAACCTCATTCTGCTATCGCCCTTTGAAAACTGTCCGGAGTTTTGTACCAAAAAAAGTCTAAAGAATTGTTGACAACCTCTACAAAATCAAAATAATCGGGTGCTCGATTCTCAAAATAACTGAGATCAAACTATATTTAGTTTAGCAGCTGCTACATATCTGTAATTACCACCGGGGATAGTGCATACCTGAATAAGCCAAAGCGTTTCACGCTCAGGCTGCAGGAAGTTCTTGAAAACAAGCGTCTCTTCTACCCAGACTCACTAGTATTTGTATCTGAATGGAGAATATCAGATGCGCATTGTTAGCTGTTTTAGCGAAAAGTATTTTGGACAAAAAATACTCTTTATATCGCCTGTGAGCCAGAGTCTGCGCTACTAAAGTTTAAATCAAGGTTAGCCTTCAAGCTGATCTCGATCTAGATGAAAATTGCTGGGTGACTTTCCAGCAGATTTTACAACGTCGCTGCTAAAGTTTGTCGAGCTGTTGGTCGGCAGAACTTTTTGATGTCCTTTAAGCTTTCCTAAGCGCTTTCCAGAAGGCACATAGATCAGGTCGGGTGCAAAAAATATGGGTATAGTCCCTAAGTTCAGAATCTTGATTATTGCTTTTTCACGAGGGTGATTCTCTACAGTTGCCTGTGCTATTTGTGCTGCGTGTAGCCGTCACTTCTATTCAATCTCTCGGGCGCCACTGAAATATAAACACGTTTCAACCAGCGGGGAGCCAACGTTTATGGTCAGTCTTAATCTAACGCTGAATGCTCAGGTGGTGGGAGGACCTCAGGTTGGTGCGTCTCGAACCAAGCAGATAGAGGCGTATGACAAGATCGATGTGGTGATCAATCCCGGCGATACCAATGTTGAAGTCGATATTCAGCCCGGTGTGGCTACGCAGGTGGAGTTTTTACTGATCAAATCCAGTCTCTACAGCCAGGCGGGGGCCGATCAAAAACTCACTTACTTTGTTGTAGACGGAGGCACTGATTTTCCGGCGGCGGGGGATGGCATTGAACTCAATGATCCCCACATCTATATCGGTGGGGCGCTGGCGGTATTTGGCCTGGCCCCTCGAACCCTGCGGTTTACCAGCACCTACGCCGCCGATGCAACAAATCCGGCCATCAATCGAGCGGTGGTTGAAATTTTGGTGGGTCGCCGGGCGATCGCGCCATCCCCCTGAGCTCAGACCCGCCTTTCTAGGGCCAGTACAGCCCGCCAACCCTCATTACCTGAGAGGACATGACTATGCCCATTACCCCTACCTATCCAGGTGTATATATCGAGGAAATTCCCAGCGGTGTGCGCACCATTATTGGGGTGGCCACCTCGATTACGGCCTTTGTCGGACGGGCGAAGCGCGGCCCCGTAGAGGAACCCATTGCTATCAACAACTACGGCGACTTTGAGCGCGTGTTCGGTGGGCTGTGGATTGATAGCCCCATGAGCTTTGCGGTGCGGGATTTCTATTTGAACGGTGGCTCCCAGGCGATAGTGGTGCGCCTGCACGAAGGGGCAACGCCATCTCAGCTGGCAGTACCGAGCGCGACGGCCACCAACACCCTCGATCTAGTGGCGGCCAATCCTGGCACCTGGGGCGATCGCCTGCGGGGTCGGGTCGATCACGATGTCTCGGCGGAGGTGGCAACGGCCCTGGAATTGGTAGACACCGACCTGTTTAACCTGACGGTCACGGATCTGCAAACTGGGTTAGTCGAGGAATTTCGCAACCTAACGGTGATCGATAGCCCTCGCCGGGTCGACCAAATTTTAGAGAATCAATCGAGCTTGGTGCGGGTGGTGAGCCTGGCGGCTGTGCGCCCTGACGCCAACGATGCCGACCTGATTGCCGACCTGGCAGACCCAGACCCCGGTGTTGTGGAACTAGCCCAGGAGGAGCTGCAAAAACCGCCGTTTACCAGTGATATTCGCTCCAGCGGCGTGGACTTGACCACGGGTGGGGGTGGGGGCGACGGCTCGGCCATTGATCAGACCAACTTTGTTGGTCCTGGCAAAGCCAACGCCAAAGAAGGGCTCTATGCCCTGATGAAAACGGATCTATTTAATTTGCTCTGCATTCCGCCCTACACGCTGTTGGGTGGCGGTATTGACCCTGCTCTAATCACCGCAGCGGCAACCCTGTGTGAAGAACGGCGGGCCATGCTAATTTTGGACCCGCCTGCGGGCTGGAGCAATAAAGACCTGGCCAAGACAGGGATTGCTGCGGGAGTAGGCACTACCAGCCGCAACGCGGCCATTTTCTTCCCACTGTTAAAGCAGCCCAACCCGCTGCGCAGCAACCAGATGGAGCCGTTTGCCCCCTGTGGTGCCGTGGCCGGAATTTTTGCCCGCACCGATGCCCAGCGCGGTGTTTGGAAAGCCCCAGCTGGGCTAGAGGCCACCCTCAACGGGGTGCCCGATTTGAGCGTGAAGCTGACCGACGCCGAAAATGGCGAGCTGAACCCGCTGGGCGTTAACTGTCTGCGATCGTTCCCTGGGG
>PYER01000338.1 GCA_003017855.1 filamentous cyanobacterium CCT1 | reverse complement strand
AGATGTGTATAAGAGACAGAGGTGTTTCAGGGCTACCGGGTGCGCTACGACGACACTCGCGGCCCCACCAAGGGGGGCATTCGGTTTCATCCCGATGTCAACCTCGACGAGGTGCAGTCGCTGGCCTTTTGGATGACGTTTAAGTGCGCGGCGCTGAATTTGCCCCTGGGCGGAGCGAAGGGCGGCGTAACGGTGAACCCCAAGGAGCTGTCGAAGTTTGAGCTGGAGCGGCTGAGTCGGGGGTATATTGACGCGATCGCCAACTTTATCGGCCCCGATGTCGACATTCCCGCCCCCGATGTCTACACCAACCCCATGATCATGGGCTGGATGATGGACCAGTACAGCATTATTTACCGCAAGCTGAGTCCGGCGGTGATTACCGGCAAGCCGCTCAGCATGGGGGGGAGCCAGGGGCGCGATACAGCCACGGGCACCGGCGCGTTTTACGTGCTGCAGGCGATGATGACCCGGTTTGGCAAGTCGCCCCAGACGACCACCGTAGCGGTGCAGGGGTTTGGCAATGCGGGCAGCGTGATCGCCCGGCTGCTGTTCGATGCGGGCTACAAAGTTGTGGCGGTGAGCGACTCCCAGGGAGGGGTTTACGCGCCCGGTGGGCTCGATATTCCCAGCATTCAGCAGTTTAAGACCTCGACCCGCAGCCTCAAGGCGGTGTACTGCGAAGGCACGGTCTGCAACATTGTACAGGACCACGCCGTGATCACCAACGACGAGCTGCTGGCCCTAGACGTCGATATTTTGATTCCGGCGGCGCTGGAAAACCAGATCACGGCGGCGAATGCCGATGCGGTCAAGGCCAGATACGTCTTTGAAGTAGCCAATGGCCCCACCACGTCCGAAGCCGACGATGTTTTGGCGGCCAAGGGCATTTACGTCTTCCCCGACATTTTGGTGAATGCGGGCGGGGTGACGGTGAGCTATTTCGAGTGGGTGCAAAACCGCAGCGGCCTCTACTGGTCAGTCGAAGATGTCAACGATCGCCTCAAGTCGATGATGGTGACTGAGGCCGAACGGATCTGGAAAATTGCCCAGGATCTCGATATCCGCCCCCGCACCGCCGCCTACGTCCATGCCCTAGAGCGCCTGGGCGACGCCCTCAACGCCAAGGGCACCCGCGACTACTACGTCAGCGGCATCTGATATCAAATCCGAATCACATACCCCCGATTCAACACAGGTGGATTGCGTAGGGGCATAGGCGCAGCCAAGCCAGAGGCTTTACGGCGTTTGCCCAGCCCAGCCGTGGGGTAGCCAAGGCGAATTCAGTATGAGATTGAATCTGGCTCACAATACCCCGGCCTGAAATGTTACCTGGTCGGGCGCATTGCACCGCCATGCCCCTACAGACGCTATCTGGCCGACAGAGCCTCACCCACAGGCTGGGGCAGCTCCCGCACCACCAGCGCCTGAAAGGGGGCCTGGGCAAACGTATCCAGGTATGGCTGGGTGAGATAACCGGCGGCAGCTGTCTCACCGCGCTGGTAGCGATCAAAAAAGGCCAGGCTCAGTCCCTGCAGCAGAGGGTAGGCCGCCCTGGCATCGGGTCCGTAAAAGTCTTCGGGCACGGGCAGGGCACCACCGCTGGTGTTACCCGCCAAAAACGAAAAATGGGTGCCAGCGCTGACCACGACCAGATACTTTTCGATCGCGGTCAGCCAGCCGAAGGGCTGAATTTGCTCGGGTAGGGCCGGGGTCAGGTAGTCGTCGGTACCGGCAATCACCATCACCGGAATCTCGATCTGACTCAGACCAGCCTCGCCAAAGATGCGGCTGGTCAGGGGGCTGATGGCGATCGCGCTAGTTACCCGCTGATCGCGCAGCGAACCCGGCAGCGGCCCGGCAATATCCAGCAGCTCGCACTGCACCAGCAGCGACAGGTTGAGCGAAATGCGGTTCTGGGTCGGCGACGGACAGACCTGCCGCAGGGCATCGGGGTTGAACGTTGCCCCGGCCACGGCCAGCGCCGTGTAGCCCCCCAGCGACTGCCCGATCACGCCAACGTTAGACAAATTTAAACGCGCCAGGCTGGGATCACTCGGGGCGATCGCCTCTAGCGCATCGAGCACTGCCGTCACATCCCGAGGGCGGCTAATTAACGTAATCGGGTCGGGGGGCTGGGCCAAACCACTGAGAAACTGCTCAAACTGAGCGCCGTTGTCTTCGTGTTCGAGCACGACGGCACCGTAACCGTGGGAAGCCAAGTGCCGGGCCAGGTAGGCTAGGGTTTGCCGGGTTGAGGCGGCCCCGTGACTGATCACTACTATGGGCAGCGAATCGGGGGGAGCAGATACGATGGGCAGGTACAGGTCGGCTCTGGGCTGAGTCTGCCGCAGCGGGTTGTCAAACTCAAGGGTGCGCTGCTCCCAGGCGTAGGCCCCCGGCTGCGCTGGCGCTGCCAGGCCGTCTGGCACTAGGGCTGACGCTGGCGCTGCCGCTGGGGATGGTAACCGCCGCGCCGTCGTCTCAAGGGCTGCTAGCACCGCTGCCCGCCGCTGAAAAAACTCTTGACCCTCGCCCAACAGCTGCTGTGCCAGGGCATAGTTGAGCTGTACGGTTTCCAATGGAAACTGCTGCAGGACATTCACAACCGTCAGCCCCGACTGATCAGCCGCTGCCAAAATCAGGCTGGCTCGCAGGGCCAAAAACCCGCTGCGCTGGTCATCGGTTTGAAGGAGTTCGCCCAGCTGGCCCAGCAGCCGCGACCCCACTGGCGAATAGGTCAGCTCTGCCACCGTGGTGACATCCAGATTGAACGAACGGTTGAGAAAGCTGCGCAAACTGTCTTGCTGCTCGGCGTCTAGCCGTCGGGCAATAGGGCGCAAACTGCCTCTCACGTCCCCCGTGTCGGCAAAGTGCTGAATATCATCGACGCGAACGGCGACCTCGAAGGGGCCGTAGAAAAACTCAACTCGCTCGGCGGCTACCCCCGGCAGCGCCAGCAGCCCGCCGCCAACGCCAGCAATCGCCGATAGCCCCCATCGCAGAGCTGACCTACGCCATGTCATAACGGTTCGTGAGGTAAAGGAAGAAGGGTTGCGATCGCATCATGGCCAATGTTTCTCTTTGCTTTGTAGGTTTGACTCGCCCTCATACCGGCTGAGGTACCATCGTCGCCATCGCTTTTTCCAGCCCTTTTGGGTCGCTGAGCAGCTGCGCCGCCATAGCCTTAGCCTGTTCGCCAGGGTAGACATCCTCTACCCCGTCTTCCACAGCCTGCAACGCCTCTTGAACGACCATTTCAGGAGCCACCTTGGGCGGCGGAAAATCCTGACTGCTTTTGGTGTCTACGGTGGCAGGCATAACGCCAACAACCAGCGTATTTTGCGCCGCCAGCTCAGCCCTGACCCCTTGAGTCAAGATGTAGCCTGCCCCTTTCGACGCACTGTAGGAGGCATTCATCGGAAAATTAACTCGACCTAAAATGCTCAGCATATTGACGATGCATGTTGAGCCACCAGGGGTAGACGCGCCGCCGCCATTGGCCTTGAGCACGGGCGCAAACGCACGGCACATCGCCAGAGTGCCAAAGTAATTGACCTCCATTTCGGCCCGTGCTGCCGCCAAATCTGGGGCAGATATAAGCCCTTTCAAGAGACCAATACCGGCATTGTTGATGAGCAAATTGACGTCATGACACTGCATCGCCGCCGCATCTATCGTTGCCTGGTTGGTAACATCTAGAGCAACTGGAATAATTCGGTCTGGATCAATGGCAATCAGGTCGTCTAAACTGCTCAGCTGGCGAGCGCCAGCATAAATCCGAGCGGCCCCCATTGCCAGCAGTACATCTATGTAATGCTTACCGATGCCGCTGTTAGCTCCAGTGACTAACACTACAGAATCTTTCACCTGCATTTTAGCTTGCCTTTTTGCGAACCCATTTTCCTAAAGGTATACTGATGCTTACGGTTTGAAAAGTACTTACTTTTTCGTAAGCGCTTGAACCAAATAAAAGTTTGATTTAGCACCGAAAATGCCAGAAAAAGAATCCGAGGGCACAGAATATGTGCAGGCGACCCTTAAGGTTTTAGGCGGCAAGTGGAAGATCCTAATTCTTTGGCACCTTCGCGACGAGGCTAAACGGTTCAGCCAGCTCAAACGCTTGATACCCGAGATTAGTGAAAAAATGCTGACGCAACAGCTGCGCGAGCTTGAATCGGACGGTATCGTTTCAAGATTTGCTTACCCTAGCAAGTCGCTCAAGGTCGAGTATTCGTTTACTGACTACGGTCGCAGCCTGGTTCCGGTGCTGCAAGCGCTCTGCGAGTGGGGAGAAGACCATCTAAAACTTCACTGCGCTACTCCAGGAAAACCCTAGTAACCGATCAGCTTTAAAGCTTGAGATTTTAGTTAATTCTGGTGTGATCCCTATAGGGTGCACTGCTTCGCATTGGCAGAGCCTTGCCTAAGGGTTGTGCACTCTGCGTGAATCCCAAAAATCGAACGTTTCGAACCACTTAAAACCGGCTTCTTTCCATGACTTCTTCATGGCGTTAATACAGATTATGGGAGGTTTAACTATTGATGAAGTTATCAAACCTACAGACATAGTTTGCTTGGAAAAATCTCGTTTTCGCGATCGCGCAACGACGGGTGCATCCCACCTTTTCAAGTGCCTGGGTCATTCCCACGGAAGTGGGAATCCATTCGGGAGCAAGATGTCCACTATGGATTCCCTACTTACCTGAGGTTTTTAGGCGGCCACGGCAACCTTTTGAGCAGACCAGCGCTCGACGGCGGCGGTAACACGCTGGCCAAACAGCTCAGCGGTAAGGCGATCGCCCGATTCGATCGCCGCCGGGCTGCCGTCCATAGTCATCTCGCTCTGGCCCATAATCCCTAAAAACGACCCCAGGCGGTTGATGCCGTCGGTTTTGCCCTGGTACTGGCTGGGCATATCGGTAGCCCCAATCCACACCATGCCGTGCTGGGCCGCATTGATCGCCAGATAGAGCAGGGTGCCCTGCTTGTCGCCACTGGGCGAGCTGGAGTGGGTAAAGCCAGCGGCAATTTTGTCCTTCCACTGCTGGGCAAACCAGGCAGAGCTGGCGGCATCAATAAAGGCTTTGAACTGGGCCGCCACCCCGCCCATGTAGGTGGGCGAGCCAAACACAATCGCGTCGGCCTCGTTTAAGCGAGCCATCACCGCGTCATCCTGCCAGCGGCCCTGATGGATTTGCTCACCTGTAATCCGCAGCAGCTCTGGACTGTGGCCTGCGGTGCGCACCCCAGATGCGATCGCCTCTGCCATCAAGTGGGTATGCCCACCGCCCGAGAAGTAAACAATTGCAATAGTCGCCATAAAGAGTTACCTGTCACGCTACCCCTGGATACTAAAAGTAACTACTTTTAAAAGTAAAGTAGGTACCCTGAAGTAACCAAAAAATTTCCCAAATCAGGTATTCTGCTATACACGGGGGTTTGAGGCACCCTCGAACCCAGCACCCTACACCTCGAAACCTACTGCCATGTCTAGCCGCACCAGCGATCGCAACCCCTGCCCCGTTAGCCAGCTGATGACCATGCTGTCGGGGCCCTGGACCTGTCTCTTATACACATCT
>PYER01000337.1 GCA_003017855.1 filamentous cyanobacterium CCT1 | reverse complement strand
ACGACTCCGCTCAGGGAACGGCTGTAGATATTTTCATTGTTGGGGGTGCCGCGCCAGCGGCATGGACGATTGGTATTACTACTAGCGTTGCCACGCCCGACCCCAAAACAGACTAGGGCGCCAGATACGTCAGCAGCGGCATCATCACCACCAGGTAGAGCGGGATCGCCACCGAAATTAAGCTGATGGCAAAGCGCGTATCGAGGCCATTTTCTTGGGTAAAAAACAGCGTCAGCAGGCTGGGCGGTAGAGCAGCCCCCACCAGCACCGCCGCCCGCTCTACCCCGTCTAGCCCAAAGACCGTTACGGCGACCCAGCCCAGGCCCAGGCCGCCAGCAATCTTGGCGATCGCCACTAGCAGATACACCCAGCTATCTGCCACCTGCACCTCAAACTCCATGCCCACGATCAGCAGCACCAGCAGCAAAAAGCTGCTGGCCACAATATCCAGTAGGCTCAGCACTACCGCGTGGTCAATGCCCAGGGCATTCATCACCAGCCCCAGCAAAATGGCCCAAAAGAACGGCGTCTGCGCCAGCCTGGTCGCTACCCCTCGCGCCGTTACCCCCGCCTGGCCAAACCAGGCCGAGAGGCCATACACCACCGTCAGCAGATAGATGGCCTGGGCCAGGTCAAACAGCACAATGCGGCTCAGCCCCACCTCGCCAAAGGCCAGCAGCATCAGCGGGTAGCCCACCGCCCCGCCCTCAAAGGTGGGAAACGTGGTGATCAACGCGCCGGCCCTGGCCCGCTCCCAGCCTAGCCAGCGCAGGCCGACCAGGCCCATCAGCGTCAGGCCCAGCACCACCACCAGGGCCGACAGGGGCAAATAGATCAGCTCAGGGGTCAGGGTGGCCGTCGCCAGGGCTTTGAGAATGACCGCAGGCAGCACCAGCCGCGTGAGCAACAAGCCGATGGTTTTGGCCTCGCCCGGCCCCAGCACCCCAGCCCGCTTGAGCCCGTAGCCCAGACAGCAGACCAAAACCAGCGGCAGCAGTTGAAGCAGCATAGAGAGATCTCAATTTCGAATCGACAGCCATCGCCAGAATAGTGGAGACGCTGCCGGATTGCTGAGGCGATCGCTCACCGCTCACCCGTAACCTCCCGCAGCTGGTCGGCCTAGTCAGCGGCAAGGGCTAGCACGGCTTTGACCAGCGGTTCTATCTCAAAGGGCTTGCTCAAATGCCGCTGATAGCCGCTTGCCAACGCCTGCTGCTGGTCGGCTTCGCGAGTGTAGGCGGTGAGGGCGATCGCCGGCACCTGGCCGCCCTGGTCTGGCGGCAGGGCGCGCACCTGCTTGATAAACGTATAGCCATCCATACCGGGCATGCCAATGTCGCTGATCAGCACGTGGGGCCGATAGCTGGCCAGGGCGGTCAAGGCTTCAGTCGCCGAGGTTGCCGACATCACCTCTGCCCCGTACTGCGTCAGCATGACGGCCACTAGCTCGCGGGCGTCGGGGTCATCGTCCACGGCGAGCACCCGCAATCCGGCCAGATTGAGCTGGGAGGGAACGGCCCGGCTGACTGGCGCCATCTTCAACGCGGTTTTGACCGTTGGCAGCCGAACGGTAAAGGTCGCCCCCTGCCCCTCGCCGGGGCTGCTGGCGCTGATCGTGCCGCCGTGGGCCTCAACCAGATGGCGCACAATGGCGAGCCCCAGCCCCAGCCCGCCGTACTGACGGGTAATCGAGACATCTTCCTGCCGAAATGACTGAAACAGGTGGGGCAAAAAATCGGGATGAATGCCCTTGCCGGTATCGGTGACGGTGATCTGGGCCTGGTCATTGACCTGCTCCAGCCGCACCTCGACCAGCCCCCCCTGGGGCGTAAACTTAATGGCGTTCGACAGCAGGTTCCAGACAATTTGCTGTAGTCGAGCCGCATCGCCATGGACCTTACCACTCTCTGCCAAAACCGGGTTTAGCACGATTGACTTGGCCAGGGCCGCCGTCTTGACGGTCTCTAGCGCCGCATCGATGACTGGGGCGAGATCGATGGGGGAATTGTCCAGGTGTAGCTTGCCGCGCAGAATTTTGGCAATATCCAGCAGGTCATCAATCAGTTGGGTCTGTAGCTTGGCGTTGCGCTCAATGGTGTTCAGCGCCTCCTTGGTTTGGGCGTCGTTGAGTTTGTGGGTCTGCAGCAGCTGCGACCAGCCCAGGATGGGGTTGAGCGGCGACCTGAGCTCGTGGGAGAGAATCGCCAAAAACTCGTCTTTGACGCGGTTAGCCCGTTCTGCTTCGGTGCGAGCCAGCCGCTCGGCTTCGTAGAGCTGGGCGCGCAGAATGGCCTGGGCGCACTGGCGACTGAGCGCCAAAATAAAGTCTTGATCGGCCTGGCTGAGCGGCCTCAGCTGCCTAAAGCTCAGGGATATGCCTCCTACAGTGCGACCCTCGGCCGCCAAAGGCAGCGATAGCCAGGCGCTAAAGTCGTAGCGGCTGTAGTACTCGGCTAGGTGAGGGTAGCGCTCGGCCCGCTCATCAGGGCTGCCCAGCCACACCGGCTGCCCCGTGCGAACCGCCTCGGCCAGGGGCGCCGGGGCCTCGATCGCAAAGCGCTGCCAGGCGGCAATCAGATCGGCCCCGATATTATAGCCTTCGGCCTTGACGATCTCCAGTTGCTTTTGGTCTGGGGTAACCAGAGCCACCATGGCGGCATCGGCATCCAGGGCCGCCTTGCTCTGTTCGATAATGACATCGACTAGCTGCTGCGGGCTCAGCACCTCGGAGAGTGCGGCGGTCACGCTCTGGAGCCGGGCGGTGCGATCGGCGGCGGCCTCGGCCAGCTGCCGAGACTGCTGGGCGGCTTGGTACAGGCCAGCATTATCAATAGCGGCGGCAATCCGCTGCGCCAGGTCATGGGCCAGGGCCAGGTCTGAGGCGGCGTAGCGACGGCCTGACTCAGCGAACAAAAAGGAAATACCGCCCAGCACGCGATCGCGGGCCTGCAGGGGCATCACGATGGAAGATTTGAGGCCAAACTGACGCAGAGTCGCTAGGTAATCGGGGTCTTTGACCGCTGCGGCCATCATCGCATCGGTAATCTCAGGCACCAACTGCGGCTCCCCCGTCTGGATCACGCGAGCAATACCAAAGCCCTGCTCCAGCCGGCGGGGAAACCGTTGCGTGACCGCCCAGGCTCGCTCGACCTGGGCCGGGTCGCAGTGGGCCACCGCCACTCGACTGATGCTGTTGTCTGGGTTCAGCAGGTCGATGCTGCACCAGTCGGCAAAGTAGGGCACCGCCAGATCGGCAGCCCGCTGCAGCGTCTGCGCGTACTCCAGCGAAGACGACAGCACAGCGCTGACATCGGCTAAAAAAGCCGCCTGCATCTGCTTGGCCTCAGCTACAGCGTGGGCCGACTGCGCCTGGAGCCGCTGTCGGTAGGCTTCTTCCGCCTGCTTGCGATCGCTAATCTCAAAAAACGTAACCACCACCAAACTCGGCTGCGGCCCAGGTTGCTCAAACAGCGGTCGAGTATTGATGGAGATCCAGGTCAGGCTGCCGTCGGGCTTGCAAATCCCCATAATCACGTTGCTCTGGGGCTGCCCCGTGCGCAGTGTAACTGCCGCCGGGAACTGGTCGCACGGAAACGGTGTTCCGTCTTCTTGAATCGCCCGCCAGTTGGGGTCTAGGGGGCTGCGACCCGTCATCTGAGCCGCTGTCAGGCCCAACAGGTGCTCTGCATTGGCATTGCAGGTGTAGATGTCGCCGTTGGCCTTTTGGAGAACAATGCCCTCCGCCGCCGTTTCAATCACAGAGCGGTAGAGCTGCTCTGACTGCCGCAGCGCCTGCTCAGCCTGCTGACGCTCAGCCTCGATCTGCACGCGATCGGTAATGTCGCAGAGGGCCGCCACCACGTGGGTAATCTGCCCGGCTGCGTCAAACAGGGGCGAGGCATTGACGGAGAGGATAGCGCGAGTGCCATCGTCAAGCCTGACGGTGTGCTCCACCCCATAGACCGGCTGGCCGGTTTGCATCACCCTCACAAAAGGCAGCTCATCCTCAGGAAAAGGCTGGCCATCAATGGTGCTAATTGCCCAGCTCAAGTCGTTATAGGTGCGGTCGGCCAGGTGATCTTGGTCTAACCGCAGCAGCGCTTCTGCCGCTCTGTTGGCCGCCACAATCCGCCCCGCCGCACTGAGAATAATAATCCCGTCAGGGATGGTCTCAAACACGCTGCTCAGCTGTGCTTCACCCTGACGCAGGGCGAGCTGTTTGTCAGTGGGGGACAGATCTAACGCCTGGCCTTGCGCGTCCAAATTGGTTGAGGGGAGGCTGTTCAGGTGAACGTTCCTTTGGGTAATTCAGATGGCCACAACCTGCGCAGCAGAGTGTGATGATCGTGGAGTTAGTCAAGGGTTAAACGACACCGAGCGGGCTACACCTGTTCGCCGTTCGCCCCCGTTCGCCATTGAATCAGATAGGGTAAGTCAACGTCTATGCAGTGAATTAATTAAAGAAGATTCTCTCATAAGCAGAATCTACCCTGGGGATGGTGCAGTGGCCCCAATTGTGTCCTTCACTCTGCTTAAAGCATTGAACCGTCTGTCGCCTCTCGGCAGCAGACGGTTTCGGATTGGCTGGCTCAGGACAGGCGATCGCCCCAGCAATCAGCCCAGCCGTTGGCCAGCTTGTGTAACAGGGCGAGTGACGGGATTCGAACCCGCGAATGGTGGAACCACAATCCACTGCCGTAACCACTTGGCTACACCCGCCATAATCGCGTTTTTTACTATAACACCCAAGATGAGCCTCTAACCAAGAAACATTCAACTTTTTGGTCGCTGCTGGGTCAGGGTGTCAGACTTTACAATAAAGGCGAGCTGGCGGGCGATCGCCTATCCCACCTCCCGTCCCAACTCGTATATCGCTGCCGCCAACCCATCGACTGCCTGAGTCGGGCCGTACTGCGGCTGTGAATCTATGGTCCTCTGCCCATGCCGGTTTCGATCATCATCCCTACCTGGAACGAGGCCGCCTGCCTGGGCCGCACCCTGGGCGTGCTGCAAAGCCTCAACCCGCCGCCGCGCGAGATTGTGCTGGTTGACGGTGGCAGCTGCGATCGCACGGTAGCCATTGCCCGCGCCTGGGGCGATCGGCTGCCCCTGACGGTCATTCAGGCGGCGGCAGCGGGGCGATCGGTGCAGATGAACCTGGGGGCACAGGCGGCTCAGGGCAATATTCTGTGTTTTCTCCACGCCGATACCCTGGTGCCCGACGACCTGGTAACCGTGGTCGAAAGCACTCTGGCCAACCCGGCGGTGGCCGGAGGCGGCTTTGTCTCGCTGATGGCGGGGCCAAAGGCGACCCGCTGGGGCATCTCGCTGCACAACGCGCTCAAAACCTACTACGCCCCGCTGCTGTTTCGGCCCCACCTATTCTTTGCGCGCGGGCTGCGGCTGCTGTTTGGCGACCAAGTCATGTTCTGCCGCCGCGCCGACTTTATCGCCTGCGGCGGCTTCGACCCAGCCCTGCCGATCATGGAAGAAGCCGATCTGTGCCTCAAACTGTGCCGTCGCGGTCGCCTGCGCCAGCTCAGCCGAGTCGTGCAGTCTTCAGATCGCCGGGTAGCAGCCTGGGGGGCGCTCAAAGCCAACGCCATCTATTTAATGATTGGTCTGCTGTGGGGGCTGGGGGTACCCGCTGTGGTTTTGAAGCGGTTTTACGAGGAGGTGAGGTGAGGGG
>PYER01000336.1 GCA_003017855.1 filamentous cyanobacterium CCT1 | reverse complement strand
TCATCGAGGGAAGCAGCTTCCCAGATGGGGTAGAAGTGCAGGCCAATGGCGTTGGAGGAAGGCACAACCGCACCAGAAATGATGTTGTTGCCGTACATCAGCGAGCCAGCCACGGGCTCACGGATACCGTCGATGTCGACGGGAGGGGCGGCGATGAACGCCACTACGAAGCAGGTGGTCGCAGCGAGCAGGGTGGGAATCATCAGTACGCCAAACCAGCCCACATACAGGCGGTTCTCGGTGCTGGTGACCCACTGGCAAAACTGCTCCCACAGGGAGGCGCTTTCGCGCCGCTGTAGAGTCGTGGTCATGATGTATTAGTCCTTGGTATTTATCGTTTCAAGGTACACAGGCTAAATCGTGTAGATTTGTGACCCGTGTGAGTACACCTTACTACAGTTATGGAGTTTTGTAAATAAAAATTCCTTCGCGGCTTAATGTTTTAGGGTCAGCAAGAGGGGTGCAAGCGATCGCTGCGATCGCCCAAAAGCTCTGATATGCAAGGATTTTGGCGGCTTTAGGTCCAGTTGATCAATTCTGAGAGCCGATCCCCTTTCAGGACTCAACCCATCAGGGCTCTCATAAATGCTGTAACAATCGCTTAACCCGATCGCTGTGGCTCAGCGTGATCGTGGAGCGCGATCGCTACAGCCGCTCTAGGTAGTTAAGCAGGTCGGCCATATCCTGAGGTTCGGGCTGAAACTGAGGCATAGGTGGGGTTTGACCACTGATAACCTGCTTGATTAGGCCCACTTTGGTCTTGTGGTCAGACACCCCCAGCAGCTTTGGCCCCACTTCTCCGGTCGCCTCAATGCCGTGACAGACAGCGCAGTTCATTCTGAAAATAGCCTCGCCCCGGATGCCGTTACCTTCCATCGACAGCACCTGATGAACGTAGGGATCGGACGCCTGGGAGTACCGCACCGCTACAACGCTCAGCACAACGGCTGTAACCAGCGCCACTGCAATCAGGGCAGCCTTTTTCAGCAGGCTGCTGAGGTCTTCGGTCTGCTCTTCTAAGGTCTCTTGTGCCAAGGGTATGAAATCTATCTTCAACTAAATGTTACGTACTTTAAAGAACCTGAAACCAGTTCGCTACAGAATCTTAAGGATTTGGGTCAGGCCTGGCCCTGTGACTGGTGCAAGTCATGGTCAGGCGACATCAGCGCTTGAGCCCCCCGCCCTGGGATAGTACCGTTAGTGGGTGCGACCTGGTTTAGACGCTGCCCATCTATCCTCAAAACGCCATGGCTGACCTGAACCTCAACTATCAGTCTACCGATGCGATCGCCCCTGAGAGTGAGTCTGCCGCCTCCAGTGAGGCCACACCGGGGACCACTGCGGACCCATCCCCAACCGCTGACCCAGCTCAGGAAGCCAACTCGGCTCCCATGACGAGTGCTCAGGCTGAGCAAATTCTGGCGGAGCTTAAGACGATTAAACAAAATTTGCTGTGGATTTTGCTGTTGGGCGGCTTTTTTGCCGCTCGGGCTTTCTTCTTTCACTACTAAACTGCCATGGCTTCTTCCTCTGAACAGGCTCAGGAGTCTCAGGACTCTCAGGATTCCCAAGCTGACCATTTTTACTCCACTTTTGTAGTCGAATACATTGTGCCCGATGGTCAGGAGGCAGAGGCAGTTTTTCGGCGGTGGTATGACCAAATGGTAAAAGCAGCTCGCCAATTTGAGGGCTACACTCGCACTGATCTGTGCCCCCCTCTAGACTGTGGCGACGGCGTGGTGAAATGGTATTCCATTGTTCATTTCAGAACGCCAGAAGAGCTCAACGGCTGGCTAAAGTCGAGCGATCGCGCCGATCTCCTAGATGAGGGGCGCGATGCCTTTTTGGCCTACCGCTACAAGTCATTTACCACCGGGCTAGAGGGATGGTTTTCAAACCATACCGGCGGGGCTGAGCAGCACAGTCTGGGGCCACCTCCCTGGAAGCAGGTGCTAGCGGTGGTGCTGGGTCTCTATCCCACCTTGATGATTCAAAGCATGATTTTTGGCGCCTTGGGCATTATGCAATCCTGGCCGATGGCAACGTCTTTGGTCATCAATAACTTGATTACCTCGTCAATCTTGACCTGGGTGGTGATGCCTCGCATCAGTCAAATGCTGAGTTTTTGGCTGCGTCCCGCTTACCGGCTGACGGCTTTGCAGACTAATTTAATTGGCGCAGGTTTGGTATTTGCGGCTCTGGGATTCATGGCCAGCGTGTTTACCTACCTCAGCTAGGCGCAGGGGTATTTGAGTTATGAACTTCAGTATTAATAAAATCAGAATCACTCTTGAAAACAGCCATTCCCTAGCCCCTTTGGGGCGGTTTCACCCACGACTTCTCTCAGGGAGCGGCTGTGGCTGTTGTTATCTTTAAGAGGGCCGTGATAACGATGTGGGCGATTGGTATTACACTACTTGCAGCAAAAAGTGGTGGAGTCGTAAAGTCATGGAATCGAGCTTTTTAACGGCGGTATTTCTACCCCTGGCCTTGTTTACGGTGATGCTGGGCATGGGGTTAGGGCTGAGAATCGATGATTTTACGCGGGTGCTGGTATATCCAAAGGCCGTAGTGGTGGGGCTACTGGCGCAGCTAGTAGTGCTGCCCATTCTGGGTTTTGCGCTGGCGTCGGTTTTTCCGCTCAGCCCAGAACTGGCGGTGGGGGTAATGGTTTTAGCTGCCTGTCCTGGAGGGCCGACCTCGAACTTGGTGACCTACCTGGCCAAGGGAAATGTGGCTCTGTCGATCACGCTGACGGCCATTAGCAGTCTGATTACGGTATTTACCATTCCTCTGGTGGTGAACCTGGCGATGGGAGTGTTTATGGGAGAGGCGGCGACCCTGAGCCTTCCGCTGCTGGCAACGGTGGTACAGATTGCGGTGATTACGATTATTCCGGTAGCGATTGGCATGGCGCTGCACCACTACCTGCCTCGGTTTGCGGCCCAGGTAGAGCGCGGCGTGAAGTGGCTGTCTCTGGCGCTGCTGGGGTTGATTATTGCCGGACTGCTGATACAGCAGCGCGCTAGCGTGGTTGGTTTCTTTGCCCAGGTGGGTCTGGTAACGCTGACGCTCAACCTGGTGGCGATGGCTCTGGGCTACGGCATTTCTCTAGCGGCCAGGCTCGATCGCCCCAGCACTACGGCCATTACCGTTGAAGTGGGCATACAAAACGGCACGCTGGCGATCGCCATTGCCAGTGCCCCCACCCTGCTCAATCAGCCCGAGATGGCGATTCCGGCGGCCATCTACAGTCTGCTGATGTTTGCGACCGGGGGAGCGTTTGCCGCCTGGGCGACGCGGCGGGGCAGTCGCGAGAAAACCCTGGTCGGCTAAAGCAGAGGCTTGCGTGATTCCTCAACTAGAAACCCGGTGTCTTGGTCAGAATGCCAACCATGCCGTTGAGGCAGCGACGAAGACACCGGGTTTCTGCACGCAATGGCTGAATTAGATAGCGACTAGCCCAACCGAGCGCAGAATCGCATTGAGAATGGAGCTGATGATAGCCAAGGCGATCGCCCCCAAAATGGCGCTCCAGATGCCGTAGCGCAGACGGAAACCCTCGATAAGCCAGGCGGACAGGCCAAACACAATGATGGCCCCAATTAATGGAATCAGACCCAGGCTAATAATGGCAAAGAAGCCGCGCAGCGCACCGGGGAAAAAGCCCCAGATGCCGTTAAACGCACCGATAATAGCGCCCCCCAGCAGCGCCTTAATGGGGCTGTCAATTTCGACTCCAATCGGCGGAATCTTAGAAATAATCAGCAGACTGATCGCCAAAATGACGACGCTAATTAAAAATCCAATCAGCATAAACGTTTCTCCTCACACAAGTAAACGATGGGCTTAGTAAAGCAGGAACGGGATTGGGCTCCCATACTCCTGAGATTATCGACCATAACGTAGCATTTATTACGTTTTTGGTTTTACATTCTTGCATGCAAGAGCTGGACGAGTACTATTTTTTAGGTTGCGCGGTCTTAACGCTCTGATTGCTAAAAGTCTATGCTTTCTCTAGGCTAATCAATGGCGCTAGCTATCTAGATAGCCCTAAGGCAACAGCCATCTTCCTAAGCACATCGTGCTCTTTTTCGCTAATTCGGCTAGCTCCGATGCCCATAACGCCGCCCTCTTTTTGAGCTTCGGCCACCTTAGTGGCAACGGACATCAACCATTCCTTAAGTTCGGTAGCCTGTACACCAGTTACTTTGGCATCTAGGATAGCAGCAACTTTTTGCATGTATGAGACTACGTAGTCTCGGCCCTCGCTAGACTTTTTAAAGGTTTGAATCAGCCCAAGCAGCTCAAACTGTTTTTTGAGCTGAAGTTGTTCGCCGCCAAGGGCATCGGCAGCATCCAGCTTGGCCATATCACTCACTAGAGCCGAAGTTAGTTCCCCCGCTATGTCGCTGCGACCAAGTTCCTCGGTCACGATCATTACTCCAGCCTTGAGCTCTTGTAAAAATGTAACTGGATCAACTCTATCGGCCAGACACACAGCCATTACAGCCTGCATGGGAGCTTGTAGTAGTGTATTCCATTCGTCTTCTGTAAAAGCCTGGTACATAACCACCTCGCTTCGTCCATAGAAGTTAATGCAACCATATCGGCGAAATATATGAAACATCTAAGGGGCGTCAGGCCAAGCCCTATTCCTAATTCCTAATTTTTGGGTATACATCTCGTCTACGCTTCTGCCCATATCCCATTGCCCCATGCCCTCTACTCCCATGGCCCACCCTAAGCTCGCTCTGTTACAGGTACATGCTTCGGTATTTTTGTTTGGGCTGTCGGGGCTGTTTGGCAAGTTTTTGGCCCTGCCCGCCTCGGTAATTGTGCTGGGGCGCACCGGATTTGCCACCTTAGCTCTAGGTCTGGTGCTGGCGCTGGGGCGGCGCTCGGTGCGGCTGCGATCGCTTCGAGATGGACTGGGGATGGCGCTGCTGGGGGGGCTACTGGCCTTCCACTGGGTGAGCTTTTTTGTCAGCATTCAGCTGGCGACGGTGGCAATTGGGCTGCTGACCTTCTCCAGCTTTCCGGTGTTTGTCACGCTGCTGGAACCTCTTTTGTTTAAGACTCCCTGGCGCTGGCGAGATGGGGCGATCGCGGCTTTAGTCGTCCTCGGCGTAGCGCTGGTGATTCCAAATTACCGACCGGGGTCGGCGACGGCGCTGGGCGCGCTGTGGGGGCTGCTGTCGGGGCTCTCGTTCGCGCTGCTGCAGCTGCTCAACAAGGGTTACCGGCAGCGGTATTCGGCTCTGGCGATCGCCTTTTACCAAGATCTATTTGCCTGCCTCAGTCTGCTGCTGGTCGCACCTCTGGCCAGTTTGGCGCTAACGCCTAGGGAAGTAGGACTTCTGCTGGTGCTGGGGGTACTGTGTACCGCCGTAGCTCACACATTATTTATTGAAAGCTTGGCCGTGCTGCGCACCCAGACCGCTAGCGTAATCAGTGCCCTAGAGCCCGTCTACGGCATTCTTTTAGCGACGCTGCTGTTGGGAGAGCTGCCCACCCTGCGCGTCCTGGCGGGCGGGGGTCTGATTGTTGGCACCACCCTTTGGGCTAGCTGGCCCAACGCCAAAATATCGGCGGAAACGGACTAACTGGAGTTTGTTCAAATAACTGGAGTTTGTTCAAATAGGGTGAGCCAAAGCTAGGAAAGTGGTAGTGACGTGAAATTGCAAAGCACTACCACCTAT
>PYER01000335.1 GCA_003017855.1 filamentous cyanobacterium CCT1 | reverse complement strand
GGGCTACTCCGCAGCAATCAGTTGGCGAGCTACGGTGTGCACCTCCTGGCTAAAGGCATGGTCGGGGTGGTGCAGCCAGAAAATGCCGCCGCTGGCCAGCTGCAGCATTTCGTCGTTTTCGTAGAATAGGCCCCCGACGGGCACGCCGTACTGGGTCTGCACCTTATCGATGAGCGTTTCGCGGGGGTAAATGTCGGGGGCTTTGTTGACCAGCAGGGTGATGTCGGGCACATCGAGCTTTTGAGCAACTTCCAGGGTAACGGCGGTACCCAAAAAGTCCTGGCGATCGGGCCGCAGAATAATTACCATGCGATCGGAAATCGCGATCGAAAGCAGGGTTTCCTCATTCAAGCCGGGGTGAGTATCAATAAACAGGTAGTCGAGGTTGAGCTGGTTGATCAGATCATGAAAGCCATCGTTGAGTAGACCTACGTCGTAGCCTTCTCGCAAAATTTTGGCGATTTCGCCAGCCTTAAGGCTAGAGGGCACCAGGTACACCGTGCCGCTAATATCGGCAGGAGCACCGTCAGCCGTAACTACGTGGGCAGTGACATCGTAGGCGGCATCTTTAGCGCTGCATTTGTCCCACAGGTAGTCATTGAGGGAGTGGGTAAAGTCTTCTTCGTCGAGCCCAAACAGCACGTGAATACCGGGAGATTGAATGTCGGTATCCACAATGGCGACTCGCTTACCCTGGCTGGCCACGGCCGTGGCAATATTAGCCGTTAAATTCGATTTGCCGGTGCCGCCGCGAAAGGAGTGAATCGAAATAACCTGCGCCATGGGACTCTCACCTCTGCCAGATAAATAACAAAGTTCTGCTCTAGACTGCCCAGCTTGGGCCCGATAGAACTGGGTTTAGTATGGGAACAATATCGGCGAAACTAACGCGCCGCGCGAAATTTATCTTATGGAAAAACTCACCTATGCCCCCGGCGATGTGATCTATCGGGAAGGAGACGAAAGCCAGCAGGTTTATTTAGTTAAATCGGGCCGGATTGATCTGGTAGACACCTATCCTGAGACTGGCCAAGTAGTGGCAAAATCCTTAGGTCCGGGGAGAGTTTTTGGCGAAGTAGAACTGATCGATCGCCGCCCTCGCTCGTCAACAGCTCAGGCCAAAGAAGAAGCCAAAATCGTGGTTTTCTCCCACGATGAAATCATGGATATGGTGTTCGAGAATCCTGAAAAGAGCTTGATTTTGGCCCGAGATGTGTTTGATCGACTGCGTCAGCTCTACAGCGCTGACAGCCTGGATGGTGAACTCACCAAACTGCGCGAAGAGATGCATGAAACCATCAAATCGGCGGTGATCAGTCACGAGGCACGGGTGGTTAAAAGCCATAACGGCATGGCGGCGATCGCAATTCCAGTTGTGCTTCTAGTCGCTATTGTGATAGGTATTCAGGTTTACCTGCACTAGCGCCATCTATAGATCAACTGCCTACGTTCATCCTTATAATAAAAGGCTGCGAAACAATTTAGCTTCGCAGCCTTTCGTTTATTTGAGACTAGCTTTAGCAGCCAGAGAGCAGTCTAAATAGTAGTACTTTCTAATATTTCCAGGCCAGATAGATGACAGAGGCAAAGGCGATTAGAGTAGCGATGCCAATGTAGACCATCTTAAACTCATGGCCTTCAATGGCATGCTCCAGCTCTTCGTTAAGGTCTTGGCGAAACTGCTTTAGTTTATCGCCAGCCTGAGGATCGTTCAGCGGTTGATAGGCGCGTTTTACCATTGTCTTCGCTCTCAGATATGCCCAGTTAGCGTACCCAGATACCTCTAAAAATCACTGCGATTGGCCTGGTAGTCATTACTTTCTTAAGGGAATCTTAGGGACAACTTTTGATTAAGACTGAACAGTCTGTTCATAGCCCTACCTAAACGTTACGGGAAGCATGACCCTTAAAGCCATTGCCACCAAGACCAATACCTACAGTTTGGCCGCCGTTGCTCTGCTGCTGGTGGCTGGCGGATGGGGAGTTTACGCCCTGCGATCGCACCTCACCCGCCCAGCTCCGGCTCCCGTAGCGACAGCCCCGACCCCAGTTCCCACGGTTGCGGCTCTGGGGCGCATTGAGCCTACCTCATCGGTAATTAAGCTGTCGGTGGCCAATGCCCAGGACAGCCGGGTAAACCAGCTGCTGGTACGGGAGGGCGATCGCGTTGAGGCCAATCAGGTCATTGCGACTTTGCAAGGTATTGAAAAACTTCAGGCCGAGGTGGCCGAGGCCGAGCAAAACGTAGCGCTACAGCGAGCTAAGGTAAGCCAAACCCAAACCGCCGCCGCTACCCCCAGCCAGCGGGCCGCCCAGCAGGCTACCATTCGCCAGCTTGAAGCAGAGCTGTGGGCTACCGAGCAGCAAAATCAGGCGGCGATCGACGGGGCTACTGCCACTCTGCGCGAAGCTCAGGCGAACTACAACCGCTACCGTCAGCTTTACGACCGGGGCGCCATCAGCGCTACCGAGCTAGACAACCGCCAGAAAACCTTAGATACCGCCCGCGCCAGTTTGCGCGATGCTGAAGCTCAGCTCGCGGGCGATCGCCAAACCCTGAATGCCCAGATTCAGTCGGCCACAGCCAGCCTGGATCAGCTAACCGAAATTCGCCCGGTTGATGTCACTGTCGCACAGGCCGAGGTGACCTATGCTCAAAGCCAGGCTGATCGAGCCAGGGCTGACCTGGAGGATTTTTACGTGCGAGTGCCGGTGGCAGGGCAAATTTTGCGCGTCAACACCCGCGTTGGCGAGCGGGTTAACCCCGACCAGGGCATTGTCGACCTGGGTCAAACTGAGCAGATGGTGGTAATTGCCGAAGTTTACGAGACTGATGTCCCCAAGCTGGCGATCGGTCAGCGAGCGGAGATTACCAGCGAAAACGGTGGCTTTACCAACACGCTGCGGGGTGAAGTGGAATCGATTGGGCTACAAATTCGCAAGACCGATGTGCTCGACTCTGACCCAGCCGCCGACAGTAACGCTCGGGTGGTAGAGGTCAAAATTAAGCTAGATCCCACGGCCAGCCAGCAGGTAGCGGGACTGACCTACATGCAGGTGCGGGTCAAAATTCAGGTGAATTAGCCCAGCGACACTGACGGACCTTCGTCCATCGGGGAGCAGTTTTCAGCGCTCTAGAGCCCATTCTTTACGGCAGGCAGACCATGGTCTTTGGTAAGTTACCCCTACCCCGCCGGGAAAAACCCCTGGCCTGGTCCCAACTTTCCCATCAGCGGGTAAGGCTGTTGGTAGCGCTGTCGGGCATTTCCTTCGCCAACATCTTGATCTTTATGCAACTGGGGTTTCGCTCGGCCATGTTCAGCGGTACCACCAACGTACCCGCCAGCCTGGATGGCGACGTGTTTTTAGTTAACGAAACCAGCCAGTTTCTCGGCAATGAAACCTTTGATAAGTCTCAGCTCTACCGGGCTGCCGCCGTGCCGGGGGTGGCCACCGCTCGACCGTTTTACTACAGCCCCGCCAGCTGGGTTAACCCGGACAATCGCAAGACGACCAACATTACTGTTATCGCTATGAACCCGGCTCAGCCGGTGATGGCCGTGCCTGCCATCAATGACCAGCTGGCTCTGGTAGAGCAGACCGATCGCATGCTGTTTGACGTCAAATCGCTGCCGTCTTTGGGGGCAATCACCCAGGCCTTTACCGCTGGCCAGGACACCCCGATTGAGGTGCAGGGCCGCAAAATGCGGGTGAATGGCACCTTTGCTTTGGGCAGCAACATCTTTAAGCGCGGCCACATTGTGATCAGCGATGTCAATTATCTGCGCCTGTTTGGGGCAACCCAGGCCAATCAGCTCCATGCCGGAGTGATCAAGCTTGAACCTGGGGCCAATCTTCAAACGGTCATGGCTGAACTAGAGCGTACTCTGCCTGAAGAAATTAGCGCGCTTAGCCATGCTGAGCTAATCGCGCTGGAGCAAAACTATTGGGCCAAAGAACCAGCGGGAATTATCTTCGACTTTGGCACCATCATGGGTTTTGTGGTGGGCGTGGTGATCGTCTACCAGGTGCTGTATTCCGACGTTAACGACCACCTGTCGGAGTACGCCACACTCAAAGCGATTGGCTATTCTGACGGGCAGCTGCTGCTGGTAGTGTTTCAAGAGGCCACCATTCTGGCGGTGCTGGGGTTTATGCCCGGCATTTTGTGCTCGCTTGGGCTTTACAGTCTGCTCAGCAACCTCACTGGAGTCGCGGTGCTGATGCGTCTGGGGGTGGGGCTGCAGGTGTTTTCGATGACGCTGGTGATGGGGGTGCTGTCAGCGGCGATCGCGGTGCGCAAGCTGCGATCGGCTGACCCCGCCGATGTGTTTTAGGCATTCTAAATTTTAAAGCTTGGATTTTGCATTGAGGCCGCTATGGAACCTGTCGTCAATATCCAGGGATTGCACCACGCTTTTGGCAAAGGTTCTTTGGCCAAGCCGGTGCTAATCGACATCAACCTCGCCATTCAGCCAAGGGAAATTGTGATTTTGACAGGTCCTTCGGGCAGCGGCAAGACGACGCTGCTGAGCCTGATGGGGGGACTCAGATCGGCGCAGCAGGGGAGCCTCAAAATTTTGGGCCAGGAGCTGTTGGGGGCCAGTAAACAGCAGCTAGTTCAGCTACGCAGCCGAATTGGCTATATCTTTCAGGCCCACAACCTGCTGGACTGTCTGACCGCGCAGGAAAACGTGCGCATGGCCCTGCGCCTGCAGCCGGGCCTCAGCTACGACGATCGCACTGCCCAGGCCATCGCTATGTTGACCGCTGTGGGGCTGGGGCATCGGGTCAACTACAGGCCCGAAAATCTTTCGGGAGGGCAGAAGCAGCGGGTGGCGATCGCCCGCGCTCTGGTCACTCAGCCTAAGCTGATTCTGGCCGACGAACCCACCGCCGCCCTCGATAGTCAGTCGGGTCGCGAAGTGGTGCAGCTGATGCAGCGCCTGGCCCAGGATCAGAGCTGCACCATTCTGCTGGTTACCCACGACAACCGCATTCTCGACATCGCCCACCGTATTATTCATATGGAAGACGGGCGTTTGATTAGAACCGAAAGCCCTACTGCTGCGGCTGTCTAGTGGGCCGTTAGTTAAACGGTCACGCCATTACTTACATATTTAAACGAGACAACCGCTTTGGGTGGGCAGCAAAATAGCTCGGCTTGAGCCAGGCCTAGCGCAGCTAGAGAGTTTTTCGCCCCGGCGCTTTCTAAAGCGCACCAGCTGTCCCCGTTGTTCCAAGCTGTTGAGCAAGCGCGTCACGCTAACCCGACTGCTGCCCAATACCTCAGACAGCTGTTTGTGGGTCAACAGCGGCGGCAGCACTGTGCCCTCTGGAGTTTGGTGACCAAAGCGATCGCCAAGCCAGTGGAGCAATTGCAGCAGTCGCTCGGCCAAGCAAGGAATTTGCACGACCCGAAATAGCTCCTGGCTATACCAGAGGTGGTTGAGCAAGAGCTGCTGCCAGTAGCGAGTTTGTGAGTCAAAGGCCACCTCAGTGACCGTTACCGGGGTCAAACACTCCATCTGGTAGGGGCTGAGGCGGGTCAACGGTAATCCAACAATATCGCCCTGACCCCAAAGGCCAACCGTTGTCACCTGCCCTTCCTCTGTCCATGTTAGGGAGCGCACAATACCTTGCTCAATGAGCCAGACGCGATCGCCCAATGGGGGCAAAGAGTCTCTGGGGGCAAAGTTTCGGAGAATGGACAGTTGGGGGC
>PYER01000041.1 GCA_003017855.1 filamentous cyanobacterium CCT1 | reverse complement strand
GTGGGTGGGTAGCTGAACAAGATTTGACGGTCACCTACGCAGCAACGCCACCTACTCATTCGGGCAATGGATCGAGCATAGCGGAAACCCCAGGAAAATCAAGGATCATCCTGGGTAGATCAACGTCGAATTAACGACTGGCGAGAGCGGCCGCTCTGCCGAATCGTCTGCAATTTTTTACCTAAGTAATCGAGGTTTTGGGGTTCGCCACCGTAGCGCCAGCGCACGTAGGCGTGGGTAATTTCATTGGCGGCCTGGGCGCTTTGGGCCTTGGTCTGCTGGTAGAGGCGCTGGCCATACTCGATTGGGGTTTCGGCAGGGGTTTTGCCGAGGCCCTGATGGGCAAACCAGGTCAGCATTTGTTGATATAGCCGCTCGGTGGGGTCAAGCTGGCGCAGTTGCCGATAGCGCCAGCCTCGGCGCAGCGCCAAAAACACCAGCCAGGCGATAAAACCCATGGCAGTGGCTAGGGCAATGCCCAGCATAATGCCGATCCAGCCCAGGTTTAGCAGCGCGTTAAAGCTGCGTACTAAGTAGGCGATACCGTCGCTGAGCAGCGTGATCAGGCCGTCGACTAGACCGACCAGCGGCGAGGGCAGCCAGCCGGCCAGCCAGTTCCAGAATTGCCGCACCAGGCTAAAGGCCTGGTACTCTTTCAGACTGGGCGGAATCAGCTCGTGGCCGGGGATGGGGTCGAAGCCAAACCAGCCGTGCTGGGGAAAGTACACTTCGGTGATGGCGTAGGCATCGGTGTTGCGCACCACGTAGAACCCGGTGAAGGGGTTAAAGTCGCCTTCGCCAAACCCCGCTACCAGCCGAGCCGGAATGTCGATCGATCGCAGCATAATGGTCAACACTGTGGAGAAGTGGTCGGGGTAACCGCCTTCGGTGTTGAACAGAAAGCTTTCCACCAGATCCTGGTCGGGGTTGAAAAAGGGCAGCTCGGGCTGAATGGTGTAGCGCTGCTTGAGGGCCTGGGTCAGGTAGAGGGCCTTTTCGTAGTTGTCGGTCAGCGGGGTGGGGGAGGTGGCCAGCAGTTCTTCGGTTTTGGTCCGCACTGGCTCCAGAATCTCCTCGGGCACCTGCAGGTAGTGGGAGCGAATGCCGGGAGGATACTGGGTACCGGCGGCGCGCAGCTGGGCGCGATCGCGGTAGGGCACCCGCGACACCGCCGAGTAGGTCATGCCCTCCTGCAAGATCACCGGCGACCGGAGGCTGCCCTCGGCGTCGATCGCCACCTCGCGGGTGGGAAAGTACAGCTCCTTGGCCTGGTACATGGCCGGAATCAGATTGGGCAGCTCGCTGACCAGGGTGTAGGTCTGCACTACCTCCCGATGGCGGGCCAGGGTAGGGTCCATGGGCAAAAAGGTTTGGGCCGAGAACCGCGATCGCCGCAGGGTTTGGGTCTCATCGTTGCGGGAGATATCCCAGCCCTGGCCCGTGTAGGTATCGAAGGCCAGCACCCGCCAAAAGCCCGGCGCCTGCGACCTGACCCGCATTACCACCTGGGGCGTCATGGTGCCGCGCAGGTTTTGGTTCATGCGCTGGTTAAAGCCGTAGTAGGAAATGGTATCGACCACGCCGGGGCCGGTGGACTTGCCCTGGCCCTGAATCGTACCGGCTCCCTCGCCAAACCCCTCGCCGTCATCGCCCTGGTTGTTGCGGTAGGCCGAGTTGAGAATATCTTCCCCAGAGAAATCCCCCGGCGTATCGATCACCGAGCTAACCGGAAAATTCTGAATCTGGTAGCCCGGCAGCCGGGGCAAAAACAGGAAAATGAGCAGCCCCAGCCCTACTACCAGGGCCAAGATCGCCGCCAGGCGCCCCAGGGTAGGCCGCAGCTTGCCCCCGGTCCAGGTCATCGACCCCAGCCCCAGCCGCGACTGATAGTCAAGCCCCAGCACCGGAATCGCGACCGCCAGAAACAGCAGCAGCAGCGGCGCAAAGGCCAGGGTTTGGCTAATGGTGGCGGCCACCCCGAGCAAGATCAGGCCAATCATCATCGAGTAGCCCAGGTCTTTGCGGCGGGGTAGATCAAAGCTGTGCAGTACCTGCAGCTGCACCAAAAGCTCCGCCAGCACGATGCGGGTATCCCCTGGTTCCTGGACCAGGCGGGCAAAGAAGGCGGCCAGGGCCATCAGCATGCCGATGGCGATGAAAAACTTGACTGCAATATTGCGATCGCGGCGCCGCTGCCAGCTAAAGGCGGCCCCCACCGCACTGAGGGGAATAGCCAGCAGGTTCCACCATGAGGCCGCCGTCACACCCGCCGCCGCCACCACCACCGAGCAAATGCCCAGGGTTACCAGCGCCTGTACCAGCCCCCGCAGCAGCCGCGAGTCTTCAATTTCGTCAGGGGGAATGGGCCTGGCTAAAGGAGAAGAGGCCAGCCAGCGCGAAGCGACCATAGACATAACCGGGGTAGGGCCGACTCCATGCTAACCGCTGGGCCAGCCCCTGCCCAGAGTCTCTCAGCTAGTCGGCAATCATCACCTGAAAGCTCAAGGGCTGCCCCTGAGCCTGAGCCAAGCTAACGTCAAGCCGATGCAGTGCGCCAGGGTAAGTCGCTAGCCGTAGCACCAGTTCGCCAGGGGTAGAGCGCTCAGACCCAGTGGTCTCATCTCCACTCGTCAAGACCACGCTGCCGCCCGCCGGCAGCACAGCTCTAACCTCCAGGTGAGAGTCGCTGTAGGTGGCCTGTACGCTCAGGAGTCCAGCGGTGGTCAACCAGGTCTGCTCCTGGCTGGGGTTAGCCTCAGATACTGTCAGCGATAGGGCTTCAAAGATGCTCTGAGCGGCCAGCATGGCCAGCGCCACCTGCTGCTGAGTTGAGGCGTTGGCATAGTCAACCTGGGCCAGGGTTTCGGTTTGGGCCGATCGATAGGCCGGTCGCGCCACCAGACCCGCAACGTATTCCAGGGTTTGAGGCTGAGCAGGGAACAGTGTCTCTACGGCAGCCACCAGCCGACGGCCGGTCTGGCGCAGATCTTCAGTGACCTGCTGGCACTGGTTGAGCAGGTTGGCCAGTACATCTTCTGGCACTCCACCGGGAACCGAAAGGTTTTTGAGATGGTCTAACCAAATAGAGGCGGCGCCAGACTGTAGCGCATCGGGGTAGTCCTGTAGCCCCTTCTCCCAGGGAAATAAGGGCGGGCGGTGGGCAATCTCTTGCCGCAGGCGGCGCTTCAAAAGGGCTTCAAAATGGGGTTGCACAGTGGATAGGTCTCCAGAGTCAAAGACAGGGTTATACGTGGCGTTGCTCGCGTTGTCAGTTGAAGCCGCTGGGGTAGATTCATAACCAGGGTAGAGCGAGGGAGCAGATGAGCTCTCGGGCTCAACCGACTCAGCGTTAGCGGCTGAGGAAAAGCGAGTTCCTGATGGTGAGTCGTCCGCCGTAAGGGGCTCCAGCAAAAGCTTTAGCAAGAGGTCTTCGGGGATATCTGAATCTCTATTCATGGCCTGCTGTCGTCTGTCCGGATGGATGTTTGGGAGGTGACTAAACGTTACGAATCTCCCAAGCGTGCTCTAGCAGCTTAGTCCACTGCTTTTGGAACTGGGTGGTGGTCATGCCCAAAATTTTAGCCGCTTCGCCGTCGGCTACGCCCTGCTGTTTGAGGTTCAGCAGCTTGCTCTGTTTGGTGCTCAGGGCGTCCTGCAGATGCTGCCACTGCTGGGCCGTTAGCCCCAAGTTAGTCTCTAGGCCAGCCTCTAGCCACTCGTGCACCAGTTCCCAGTGGTGGGAGAGGGCAAAGCGCAGCAGATGATACTTAAACCGCTGCTGCAGGTAGTCGCGCTGGCGCGGCGTGAGATTGAGCAGTGACTCAATTTCCTGGGTGGGCAGGTCAAGCAGCCGCAGGGTGAAATAGTCGGCGCACTCGTCCTGGTTGCGTTCTTTGAGGTAGGCGAGCAGTTCTTCGACGACCCGCCCCCGCAAGGAGTTTTCGGGTAGGTCGTCTGCCTGGGCGATCATTTCTTCGCGCACCCGCTGGTGGGAGGCGGCCGGGCGCACATCGTCACCCTCGCCGCCGTAGTCGGTGGCCTGCTCGATGTCGATCGCCACTTCGGGGGGCTGCTGCTTGGAGAAGGTCTGAGCCCGCAGAATGATCAGCTGCTGGCTGCGCCGACCGGGTAGCGGTATGCGCCGCTTGCCGTAGCGCTCTGAAAAGGCCATGAACTCGGCTAGCTCTAGCAAAGTGCGGGGCTGGTAGCGATCGCCGAGCTGGTTCTCGCGTCGAAAGGCATTCAGCGCCTCGACATAAAAGCCCTGCAGGAAATCTTCGATCAGCGCCAGTCGGGCCTGGTAGCTGGTCTGCACCTGGGGCGGCGTAATGTAGCGGTAGACAATGGCGCTGAGGGTGCTGTGCAGCTCCACTCTGCCCTGCCGCGACCCCAGTGCGTAATACTTAATACACTGGTCCAGCCGATGCTTGCCCAGCGACCGGGCCCAGGCTTCGACATCGCCTGACGCCTGAATGCGATCGCTCTCATTACAAATGCGATGCACCTCCTCGGCCAGGCGCTGGGCCATAGCCCGGCACGCCGCCTCTGGGGCACCAGTACCCGTCTTCAATTCTTGGCAGAAAAGCTGACTAAGCGAATCCACACTCAATGCACAGATACCCTGACTCAATCTGGCTATCCTCAAAAAGCTACACAAACCCGTGAAGCGATATTCAGGTATTTACTGACATGGTGGATGCGCCCGCTGCAACCCTGGAATGGGCGATCGCCTTTGGCTAGCCCAAATATACAGACTCAACTACGCTGAAAAAGTTCAGGCCCGGTAGATTAGTGACCTTGGGTTGCAAGCTACTCAGCAGTCTAGCATCTGTCCGTAATTTTATGGATGCGGGGCCACACACCCCCCTGCGCTAAAGTGATGCTAGATCGGGCGTAGGGGCTGGCTATTGCCCCCGGCTCCGTCGGCTTCGCCCCAGGGCTTAGTTCAAGGCTGGCCCCCAAAATTACTCGGTAACCCCTTATGGATCTTGACGCCCAAATTGCCTCCCTTCAGCAAAGCGCCCCCAACGACGGGGTTACAGCTAACGCCATTACCACCATTGCACCGACCTTGAAGGCGATCGCCGGTCAGCTCAAGCACGAGCAGTACTACGTGCTGCAAACCCTAGAGCAGGGCTGGATGATGACCACCCTCAGCAACCGCAACCAGCCCAACACCCAAAAGAATATTGTTTACGCCTACCCTACCCTGCAAGATGCCGCCACCGGTCAGGCCACCATCAAAGACCCTCAAGTGATGGCCCTCCCGGTGCCCGTAGTGCACATTTTGTTTCAGCTGCTGGCCATGCAGCCCATCGACAGCCTGATCTTTTTTGAAACCCCTGGACAAATTGGCCAAGGCGTAGAAATCCGTCGCCAAGATATGCAAGCCCTAATTCAGGCTCAGCTTCAGCAGGTCCAACAGGGCAGTGCCGTTCCCCCAGATATGGCCTAGCCAGAGAAATTTTTGCGGCAGCGACCCAGGCGATATGCTATCTTAGGAAACCCAAGGGCGATTAGCACAGTGGTAGCGCGCTTCCTTCACACGGAAGAGGTCACTGGTTCGAAACCAGTATCGCCCATGCCTTAACAAATCCCTAAACCCCTTGATTTAGAAGCCCTGAAGGCATATAAATCAAGGGTTCTCAGTAGCAGGTTGTTCTCGATGAGAGAACTGGTCTCGTAACGCTTGGTCATATTTGGGTGTATTTAGCTGCGGTTTGACTATCATTTGACTATCAGGACAAGTGCATTTGTTCGCCTTCGTGTACCCCCTTCGAGCATTGCGCTCCATACAGCAAAAATTTAGGTAGAGCGCCTAAGGGATCTGTTGGCATTGAATCCTTTCGAGTCCGACTCCGAATACGATTGCCCCGACATCTTTATGACGGCAAGCAAAAGTATCTCTCCACCGATCTAGCAGACACGGATATCAACTGGAGAGTAGTTGATGCCAAAGCCAAGCTCATCGAGTCAGACATAGCCCTGGAGCGCTTTGACTACACCTTGGCAAAATACGGCAAGCCAAAGCCGCCCCAGCCACCAGGCGCGCAATGCCTTTCGGCGAAAGCCGGAAGACCTTCCGGCAGGCATCTCCCCCGAGTCCGTTCGAGCGGCGCTCAAAAACAGCAAGTATGCCTTATTGAAACCGAAAGAGACTCTGACAGACACCCAGGTCGAGAAGTTCGCTGAGGTGAAGGCCGTCGCGCCCAAACTGGCGCTCATGCACCAAGCAAGGAAACCTTCCGAAGGGAGTTTGACGCGAAAACAGCACTCAAGCCCTAGTTGACTTGCTGGACTGGATGGCATCGGCGCAGTCCCTTTTACCAAACTCAGTGGCCACGATAAAACGATAGTTAGGTGAGATTCTGCAGTATTTTGAGCACAGAACGACCAGTGGTACGGTTGAGGGCATCAACAACCGCCTCAAGCTCATCAAACGCTCTGGCTACGGGTCAGAAATTTTGAGCGGTTTAAGTTACGCTGCCTCATTAGCTGGCATTCTCCTACTGCGGCTGCATAACAAACCCGGTAGAGTTCTATTTTTCGAGGTGCCCAAAAAAGTATAAAGCTATTATGAAACTTCGGTCTTTCGGTTGATTTTCTACGTAGTTAAAAGCAAAATCGTATTGCCTGCTGGAACATTTTCCAATTCAGCTAGGAAAATGCTGAGGTAAATCTGCTATTAGTGTATTAAGGTTGATAGGCTGGTTAAAATCTGGCTACTGGGTGCTTATAGTACATCTTTGCAACTTTTCAGGTATTCTTTTCCCTGCAACTGGAGACCGGTCCAAAAACTGGCTCCAACAAGAAATTGCTATGGATTAAATAGTAGGTTTTAATGGCCATTCTACGGATAGCCAGCAGCTCAACTTGTGCAGCCAAATTTTTATCAATTACGCAAAAGGCTTAGGCTTCTCTGGCAGTCCGGCATTATCTGCGTCTACATTGTGTTCTGTCAAAACATTGAAAGTTATTGAAATCTATAATGAAGTTTATTTCAGGAAGTGTTTCGCTAAGTTTTTGCTCAATCTTATCCTTTTTGCTCTCACAAGCTAAATGCTCGTGAGAAAAATTTTAGCACTTTGAAAGCCTGCGGAGCACGTTTTATGAAAATACCTACTGCTGAAGTGATTGGTATTCCTGTAACAGCGCTCTCTTTAAAAGAGCAAGTTGATCTCATGATTAATTGGGCTCAACAGCGTTCAAGTCGAATTGTGTGTGTTGCCAACGTTCATATGTTAGTAGAGTCGCACTGGAACAGTCATCTGCACAAAATTCTACAGGAAGCAGACTTAGTCACTCCTGATGGCATGCCTTTAGTTTGGATGATGCGTGTTTTGGGGATTAAGACTCAAGAACGGGTTGCCGGGATGGATATTTTACTAGCCTCCTGCCAACAGGCTAGTAATCACAAAATTCCCGTCTATCTTTTTGGCTCTACCCAAGAAGTGCTAACTTGCATGAAAAATAGACTTGAGAGTGACTTTCCCAACCTCAAAATTGCGGGATTAGAGTCACCTCCTTTCCGCCCTTTTACCGAAATGGAGATTTCAGAGTCTATTGAGCGAATTAATAGTAGCGGTGCAGGGCTATTGTTCGTTTCCTTAGGATGTCCAAAACAGGAGCTATGGATGGCTAATCAACTCGGAAAAATTCAAGCGGTTATGATCGGTTTGGGAGGGGTGTTCCCAGTATATACAGGGGATAAAAGGTATGCTCCTCAATGGATTCGAGATAGCGGACTAGAATGGCTATATCGCCTACTTCAAGAGCCAAAACGACTATTTATTAGATACTTCACAACTATTCCTCCTTTTGTTTGGCTAGCACTACGGCAGCTCAAAGCTAAGTATACTAAAAGGCAAGCCTTAAAGCTTGATTGACTGACAAAATCAAGATCCGGGTTTGTATTCAACGAAGCAAAACCTAACGCGTAGGCGCTTTGGATCGATTGCGCTGCTCCTAAGTAACTCTGCAGTAAATTAAGATTTTCAGGGGTTCTTTATAGTTCAAAACACGTTCAAAAAATTAAGGACTTAATTTTTGCCTAATTACAAACGCGTTTTACCGAAATATTTTGGAGAAAAAATAATGGCTCTATTTAAGCAACGGAAGAAAAACTTCATTACTCTTAGGCAGAATCAGCTATCTGACTTAACTTTTCCTCAGAGTAATGAATCCAGAATCTCGGCACATTTACGTGCGTTGCGACCACGCCAGTGGACCAAAAACTTAATAGTTTTTGCTGGCCCCTTTTTTGCTTTTAACATCACTGCCGTTTCTTTACTAGAGGCTTCGTTAGCATTCGTTTTATTTTGCTTTGCTTCTAGCAGTTTCTATCTAATTAACGATATTTTGGATGTTGAATCCGATCGAAGGCATCCGGTAAAGTGCAAACGTCCCATTGCTGCGGGTTTAGTCAGTATTCCATCTGCCATTGCAATGGCAGGAATTCTACTTACAACTGCATTGCTTGTCGGTTGGTGGAAAACGCCTGGGTTAGGGGCAGCTATCTTAGGTTATTCCCTTTTGCAAGTAGCGTACAACTTGCAGCTAAAGCATAAGGTTATTGTAGATGTGGTGGCAATCGCCGCTGGATTCCTTTTGAGAGCTTTGGGAGGTGCTGCAGCAACTGGAACAAATTTATCCCACTGGTTTCTGTTGTGCACAGGTATGCTTGCTCTATTTCTAGGGATTGAAAAACGCAAGGCTGAGCTACGACTGTCAGAAATTAAAGGTAGTAAATCTCGAAAAGTATTAGAGCGATATTCTCTTCCCTTACTTAATCGCATGGAGAGTGTAGTAACTAATGCAACAATCATCACCTACGCACTTTGGAGCTCTGGTCCAGCTGTTCAAGGTGCATCAACGCCCTGGATGATGTTAACTTTACCCTTCGTTCTATATGGGGTTTTTCGATATCAGTTGCTTAGTGATCCCCATGAGATAGCACGAAGGAACCCGCTCTTGGAACAGGGAGGAAAGACGGAACGCCCTGAGGAAATTTTACTAGGAGACAGGCCGCTTCTAATCACAGTCTTAAGTTGGGTAGTAGTAACTTTTGCAATCTTGTTTCTTAATCATAAAGTATTAATGCTCTAATACTTGTTTTTGTGGGATCCTTGGAATAACCCATCATGAGCAAAGTAAGACTACTATGAGACTCTTTTCTACTACTATATATTTGCCTAACCGTTTGAATGCACGTAGAGGTCAACAAAGACAGTATCCGCTACAAGCTTCTTCCCTAGCTTTAATCAAGCTTGACCTTTTAATCGGATCTGGAATTCGCGGTGTAGTCCTCGATCTAGATAACACGATAATCTCCGAGAACGATCGGTATGTATCTCCAGGAGCAGAGGAATGGATTGAGCAGGGGAAACAGGCAGGTTTAAAGTTCTACATTCTGTCGAACGGCAAACGCAGTCACCGGGTTCGTTACTGGTCTAGTCGCTTAAAAGTACCCGCCATAAACCCTGCAAAAAAGCCGTTTTCCTGGGCATTTTTCAGGGCAATACGACATATGCAACTAACACCCCAGCAAGTGGTGGTTATCGGAGACAGTCGACATACAGATGTTCTAGGTGCATGGCTAGTAGGATGCCCCAGTATTCAAGTTGCCTCACTACCCCACCCACCCCGTTGGTGGGAAAAGCTGCTAGGTAAGCATTTACAAAATCCCTATCCCAAAGAACTTAGTCTGTTGGATTTTCGACCATCAAATTACAACGAAAAACTTGAATAACCTATGCCTGTTCTACACATTCTCATCACAGTTGGCCTCAATACCTTGGCTCAGGCCCTTTTGAAACTTGGTTCTGGTCAGAGCCCATTGAACTACTATTTATTGGGAGGAATCCTAACCTATGGATTAAGTACCATATTTTACATATTAGTTTTAGGTAAATTTAATTTATCATTTGCTTACCCCGTTGTAATTGGATTGACGGTAATGGCCGCGACCATTACAGGGGCCTATTTCTTAGGAGAAAAAGTAGCACCTATTCAGTGGTTAGGAATAGGACTAATGTTAAGTGGAATATCAGCAATTGCGTTTGGAAAGATCGGATGATAGAGAACTAAAAAGTACATTGAAGATGCTTACTGATATCAATGATTTTATATACAAATGATGGCAAAATATAATCCTAGATGAAAAACAACATGTTTTCTAAATATAATAATAATATGAAAAATCACAAAATTATGGGTGTGGGCCTAAGGTTTCCTAATTTATTGAACCTAAAGTGGATTAGTTTTCACCAACTTGATATTGCAATTTTTGTGGGTTTGGCGATCGCGACCGCAATTTTTACATACTTCGGTACATACCAAATTCCCGATCCAATCTTCACTGATTTCTATGCCCAAGACGTTTGGTTTGGCAGTGATATCCCCACTGTCTTTGGCAACATCACCAGCGTTGAAAGCGACTTTGGTCGTAATAACAAACATCCTCTATTTCCCTTAATTGTTTTCCCACTGGTTTTTTTACTTAGCAAAATTCTGTCCCTTGACCCACTTTCTGCTGTCAGAGTTCTGATAGTTATCGTTTCGATTGTTTGGATTGGGTCTATGTATTTTCTCCTCAGGTTAATGGATTGCCATCGCATAGATGCAATACTGTTTAGCTTGTTGGGAGGAGTAAGCACCGCCTCCATATTTTGGCTCGTTGTTCCTGAATCTTTTTCTTTCGGTTCGATAACAATTTTATTAGGTTTAATTTTTGCTGTATTTGCTCAGCAACAACAATTATCTGATATGTGGTTCGTGGCAGTTAATATCATAACTGTCAGCGTCACAATCACCAATTCGATGGTGGGTATTTTTGCAACCATTATCAACCGCCATTGGAAAAAAGTGCTCCAAATTGGTACCGTTTCGTTGCTGTTAGCAACCGGGATGTGGATTGTTCAGAGAATCATTTTTACAAATGCGGGGTTTCCTTTCCAACCAGGCACCTTCATTGGTGAGAAGAAATTTATGGCGACGCCTCAGCAGAGCAACCTATGGGGTGTTTTGGTTTCTTTCTTTTACCAAACCATGGTCATGCCAGAAACCCAACTCCTTAGCTCAGCAGATCGTCCTGATTGGATCATCTTGGAACCAAATATATTTTCTCCCGCCTCAGGTGGATTATGGGGAGCGATCGCTGTTTTTTCCTGGACTGGATTGCTGGGTCTTGGACTTTGGGGTTTCTTTACTACCAAACGACATTTAAAGTTCCGTATTGTTTTAGGGTTGACTCTGATAGCTCAAATCTTGATGCATAGCATCTACGGAGTCGAGGAAACATTTATCTATTCGCTGCATTTTATTCCCTTACTATTGACTCTGGCAGCCTTTAGTGTGTTTACTCGTTTACGCCCCCTCAGCCTAGTTTTAGCAGCAATCTTGCTTGTAAGCGCTGGGATTAACAATCGAGCACAATTTGACCACATTGCATCCGCTCTTTGGAATTATGGCACTCCTCAGCAACAGGTCATTGCCCAAATGAAGATACGCACTGATGACCCTTGGCCAAGGAGTGAAGGACATATTGTGCTAGCCAAAGCAGGAAGTCCTGTGGAGGGTAAGGCTTTCTATGAACCAGGAGGAAGCTTTAGTCCTAATCCTGGTAGTTTTGGAATCTCTATATGGGTTGTTGACCAGCGAGGTAATCTCAAAGCTACAAGCGACAGTATTCCACTCAGGAAAATAGAGCAAAAGTTGGTTCAAAATTCTCTTCATAATACATCTGGAGTTTTAGCAAAAACACCATTTTACGAAGCCTCCTGGTCGGTTTCAGATTCAAGTCATTGGCAACTTGATCTAAAACATCTAGCGAAAGCCGACACAAGACTTAGTCTGGTGATCCGTAGTGCAGGACCAGCCGGGGGAGCTATTCCGTCCCTAGATTGGAACGGTCAACAACTGATAGTTAGCAATCGTTGGGTAGTTCAAGATATTCCCGAAACAGCCAACGTTTACTTAGGTAGCGAAAGTACTAAAGGCTGGATTCAAGAGAAGTTGCCTATATCCCGCTGGGAAGATCCCTATGGGTGGGGGTATGCCAGAATTGAACTCGGTCAAGGAGAGAATTTTAGGATTCTGGTTGAAGATAGGCAATTTGATTCTGTACAGGATTATCATCCTTTTAGCACTACTCCAAATGTGGTGCTTGATTTGCCAAATCAGCAATTCACTGACAGTCTTTTTGCCCAAGCTTCTCATCTCTTAATGGGACTTGTTGGATCACGAACTCACCCAACCGATCCCATTAGTTACCCCTTCCCCCGTTTTCGAGATGGGGCTTATCAATTAGTCGCTCTAGCTCGTGTAGGACAACTAGAAGTTGCAAAAAAACTATCGCCCTACTTCGCTGAGAATGACTTCTTTAATGGCACCATACCAGAAGCAGATATTCCAGCATTAGGGATATGGGCTCTGGAAGAAGTTGCCAGTAAATTACAGCAACCTGAATATGACCAATGGCTTTGGCCCCATGTACAACGAAAAGCAGATTTGATTGCTCAAATGTTGTCAAGTCATCGACCAGGTTATCCGGTCTTTGCCAGTGCAAAACTTCCCCATACTGAAAATCCAGACTTCCTAAAAGTAGACTTGATTGCAGGCAAGATGCAGAACTTACCAGGAGTAATCACCTTAGACCCTTCTACCAGCGCTATTAGCTATCGGGCTCTTATGGATGCTGCAACCTTAGCAGACCGTATGCAGCAACCTAAAGAAGCCCAGCGATGGCGAACTCAAGCTAGACAATTGAAAACGACATGGCAGAAAGCTGTTCAAGAAGGTAGAACAGCCCCCACTGATGGGCTTTGGCCAAGTGGAATTGCCTCCTCGGACACAAAGACTATGGCTCAAACTCTACAGAATCGTTGGACTGAATTATGGGCAGCAGGAGAACTCCGCCTACCGTATCAAGCAGGGCATCTTGAACTTGCTGAAGCTCATCAATGGTTGTTGCTTAATCAACCCGAGCACGTTTGGGCAACGCTTAACTGGTTTTGGGACAATCAAGCATCTCCCGGATTGTACACCTGGGGAGGTGAGGAAACCGATGAGTTTCCCATGCCTGAAAGTTTTTCCCAATGGCATAAAATTCGGGGTTGGGTGAATCCATCTAATTTGACGCCTCACTACTGGACAGCTGCAGAGATGTTGCTATTGCAATTGGACATGCTCGCATACGTAGATCAAACGTCGTCTCAACCGACTCTGGTGGTAGGTAGTGGTATCCCTAAGGAATGGCTAAAGCAGCCGCTAAGTGCCAAGGGGCTATGGGCCAATGGCAATTTAGTGAATTGGACATGGGATGGTCAACAAATGACAGTGCAAATTAGTGGTCAAGGAATGCCTGTTCGTCTTGGGGACAGCTTTTCAGCGAAATCGTTACTCAATGTTGAGTTTTTACCAAAGATAAAATTAGAACAGGCAAATTCACGTGGATTAGCTTCTGTCAATTAGGAAAGAACTATAGCGGTTCTCACTCTAATGAAGTACAGTTCATTTGCCCAAGTCTGTTGATTCAATAGCTTCCCAAATTGAGGTGTACCTTGCCCGTCCAGGAACCGCTATAGTAGTAAGTTTTAATACATGTTCAAACACTTGCTACCATTTTTTTCAGTTCCTTTAAAAAGGTCTTGAAAAGCTAAAATCGAACAACAGATCAATTACTCTCTGTTGTCCGTTAGCTAATGCTTTGTTCTCTTATTTTCCACCATTTAAATTTTTGTTAAATATTTTGGTAATTCACCTGTCCCGGAATGGGCAATATCAGTATATTTTGATCCGCCTAATTACGAGAACTTTAATGGAAAAATAGCCAAACTTCTCCATAGGTAATGCATTGATTAAGCTCTCTATTTATTCCTGAAATCTATGGTTGCATTCGTAATACTTAAATAGTCTAATTGTGTAATCAATAGAAAAATGACTCTTTTCATTGAAAACAAGAACAAGTTTGGCATTGTGGCGGCAAACCATACAGGCTATGTGGAGGACATATTCAAATGCTTGGAATCTGGGAATATTGCTGTACCACTTAAAACAGTTAACGATTTCGATCGCGTTGCCGCAGCTAATGTTAACGAAGTTATCACTCCTACTGTTGGTGATAATTGGATGAGGCGAAAGTTTACTCCTTCAAACTCTAAGACGGCGGCTCTTATTGCCTTTACTTCTGGAACAGAAGGGGCTCCCAAGGGCGTAATTTTAACCCATGAGAATTTAGCCGATGTCGTGAGTCGGTTAAATTCTCTTATGCAAATAGACGATAGTATTAGTGAGTATATTGGTGTTCCAGTTTACCACTCCTTTGGATTTGGCCGTTGCCGAGCAGTATCTGCTGTTGGTGGACAATTTTTTATCCCTAGTAACGGTTTTAATCCGTCAGAGATTGGTGAGATGCTTAGAAATAATCAAATTAATGCCATATCCGCTGTTCCCAGTCTCTGGCGCGTCTTACTTGCCAACAAAGACTTAATCGGTAGTTATGGTAAGAGAGTTCAATGGATTGAAATCGGTAGCCAGTACATGAGCCGTCACGAAAAAGAGGCTCTTAAGGGATTATTTCCTGAGGCAAGAATTGTACAGCATTATGGGTTAACCGAAGCATCTCGAACGACTCTCCTTGAAATTCATAATGCTGAGGGAAATGCCCTAGAGTCAGTGGGTCAAGCATTTGGGAACGTAGAAATTAAGCTAAACTCGGAAGGACAGATTTTAATTCGAGGAGAACATGTTGCCCAAAGTTACTTGATTAATGGTAAGGCCATCTCACTCCAAGATGAAGCAGGTTGGTTTTTGACTAAAGACTTGGGCAGCTTAGAAAGAGGCTACTTGTACTATAGAGGCAGAGCAGATGATGTAATTAACTGTGGCGGTCTCAAGGTTAACCCTGAGACCCTAGAGACAAAAATCTATGAAACCTTAGGACTTAGTACTGGACTAGCTATTTGTCGCAAAGCAGATCCCATGCGTGGCGAGAGCTTTTTAGTAGCGGTCACAAGAGAGGTAGATTTGGAAAAGCAGCAGTTGCAAGTAACGGTTTCAAAGGCTGTTCAGGAGCTAGGAGTTAACGCAGCCAACGCTATTGCCATAGTTGATGTTGATAGCCTGCCTAAGACAGCAACTGGAAAGGTTCAGCGGAAGCAGTTGGAGGAGTGGTACGTTCAAGAGTTTTTACCTAACAACCAACCAGCAACTGTATCCTTGGATGTTCCACAAGGATCAGTGTCTCATCGTTCAACCATACAAACCATTTTTTGCCAAAGTCTTAATCTCCAACAGATTAATCCTCAAGATACATTCATTTCTCTAGGAGGCGATTCTCTATCCTATGTGCAGCTATCTATGGACCTCGAACGTTACCTTGGCTATCTTCCAAATCAATGGGAGCAAACGCCTTTAATAAAATTAGATCAATTGCTCCCTCAAAGTGGCGCAAGTACTTTTGTTGAAACTGATATTGCCCTTAGAGCCTTCGCAATTACTGGCATTATAAGTAACCATGCCGGCTTGCACTTTGTTAAAGGTGGAGCATTCTTGTTGTTATTAATTGCGGGATTAAATTTTTCGCGTTTCCAAGGTCATTCTCTTTTGAATGGGCGTTTTCAGTCCATATTTTCCTCGCTCAAACACCTTGCAATTCCTTATTTGATACTAGTGGTTTCTTATCAAACATGGAAGCAAAGCTTTGATCCTCTAATTATTGGGTTTGCAGGGAATTTTCAAATTCCGGAGTTGCAAACCAAAAACGCAATATTTTTCGTTTGGTTTGTTGCTAATCTTATGCAAACCGTGGTCCTTTTTTCCCTTCCTTTCGCCATCAAAAGAGTACGAGAATTTGCCAGTTTATCGCCTTGGCTATTTGGCATTCTACTCCTAGGAATTAGCTCAGTTACTCGTCTATTTGGACCAATGCTATGGGATACCAGCTATCTCTATGACCAAGTTCCTCATATGCTATTTTGGGTATTTACCTTAGGTTGGTGTATACATTTTTCAAAATCTAGATTAGAGAAAGGATTTACAACAGTAGCACTGTTGACATTAACACCACTTTTCTTGGGCTTCTCCAATTCCCAAACTTGGTGGATCACCACAGGTGGAAGTATGCTGCTCTGGGCACCTTACTTACCTATACCAACTCAAGTAAAGGGTCCTATTCAAACCGTGAGTGCAGCTTCCTACTATATTTACTTAACTTATATGATATTTATACATCTAGTTACAAATGTTGGAAAAATTTCGAATCCCTTAGCCATCATTGTGATAACTCTAGTAGGAGGTACCCTTGTTTGGAGCGGAATCCAATTCTTCAAACGGGTTTTAGCTGAAAGATGGTTTTCCAAATTAGGCAATAAAGCACCCAATAACTCAGAAATATTCTGAAAATCAGAAAATCTAGCACCTTTGCAAGATTGAAGAATTCCTTTCTGATCTTTCTCTTCTGTTACCTTCACTGTCCCAATGCTGCAAATATTATTCTAGCCCTAGCGCTAGCGAAATGAAGAATTCCTAACTTTAAAGGAACTAGAATCAATGCTTGATGCTAGAACTCTGTCAACCGATGAGGTCTTAGAAACTCAAATCTGTATCATTGGGGCAGGCCCTGCGGGTTTGACCATCGCTCGTGAGTTTGCCAACCAAAACATTAAGGTTTACATCCTTGAAAGTGGTGGTATTGAGTACGATGAAGAGACTCAAACGTTGAGCGAGGGGCATGTTGTCGGTGATCCGTATCCAGTTGTGAGAGAGACTCGCCGCCGCCAATTGGGGGGTACTTCTCATGCCTGGGAAGGGCAAAGTGGATATCAGAAATATGGTTGGCGTTGTCTACCATTAGATGCTATTGATTTTGAGCCCCGTGATTGGGTGCCCTATAGCGGGTGGCCCTTCACAAAGGCAGATTTAACTCCGTTTTATATACGAGCACAGGCAATTTGTCAAATTGGTCCTTATGCCTATGATCCTGAAGGGTGGCAAGACAAACGGGCAAAACAGTTAATGTTTAAGAGCGATCGCTTAATAACAGGGATAAGCCAATATGGTTTACGCGATCCCTTCACGACAGAATATCCCAATCTGCTGCGGCAAGCATCCAATATTACGACTTTACTCTATGCCAATGTGGTAGAAATCGAGACAGATGAACTTGGGCAACGGGTAACGCGGCTTCGTATAGCTACCTTACAGGGAAAACAGATTTGGTTAAAAGCCAACGTATTTATCCTCGCAGCAGGAGGGATGGAAAATGCTCGTTTACTGTTGGCATCTAATCGGCAACAAGCTGCTGGGGTAGGGAATCAATATGATGTTGTGGGTCGATATTTTATGGATCGTCCCATCTTGAGTTGTATGTTGGTTCCGTACAGTCGTACCGTTTTCAACCAAACCAATTTGTATGACATTTACCCTACAAAACAGGGTCCTGTGATGGCACACATCAAATTATCAGAGACTGTTCTGAGGCAGGAAAAGCTATTAAACAATGGGGCACAAATCTTCCCCCGTCCTCTTCCCCACCAACGGGAAGCTACACTAGCGCTGCGTGAAATTCTCTCAACCATACAGCATGGCAAAATTCCCCAAGATTTAGCGAAACGCTTAGCCCTTATCGGTCGTGGTAGTGACTATATCGCATCCGCGAGCTTTTGGTCAGCAATTCGCGGTATTCCAGCATTTCGCCGTGGAGATTGGTCGTATCTACCAGGTGAGAAGCATCGGTTTTCATTGTTTGAAATCTTTTACCAAATTGAGCAGGTCCCCGATCCAAACAATCGAATTACGTTGAGTCGGGAATGCGATCGCCTGGGTTTACCTAAAACAGAAATTCACTGGCGGCTGAATGATATCGATATTCAAAATGCTATCCGCGTCCAAGAAATATGGGCAGAAGAATTTGAGCAGTCAGGGATCGGCCAGTTACAGTTTACTCGCAATTGGGCTGAGCAGAAGTTTGAGAAAACAGCAATGCATCATCATCTGGGTAGCACTCGCATGCACAACGATCCCAAACAGGGTGTCGTAGATGCCCATTGCAAAGTGCATGGCATTGCTAACTTATTTATTGCTGGGTGTTCAGTATTTCCAACTGCTGGATACTCCAATCCAACGCTTACCGCAATTGCCCTTTCTCTACGTCTTGCTGATCACATTAAGGCACTCCTGCACTAAATGGCGTTGCCTAAAACAACGCATCTGAAATAGGAACATACTGATATGGTCAAGATAGGTATTGTTGGAGCCAGTGGCTTCGTTGGTAGAAGGGCGGTTGAGATGCTGCACAAGGATGGATTCACAATTTGTTCCATTGTACGGCAACCCGCTGCTCTATTATGTTTTAGAAATATGGATTTGGAAGGACATGTTGCTAACGCCTTTGACCAAAAAGCATTAGAAAAAGCATTTCAAGGCTGTGATGTAGTCATCCATTCCGTGCTTGGAAGTGCTGGCTTGATTAGAGGCAGTATTGCACCCGCCTATTATGCTGCTCAAAAAGCAGGTGTTCGCCGACTGATCTACCTAAGTTCCATGATTGTTCATACTTCGGCTCCTGCACCAGGAACAATCGAATCAACACCACCCATTCAACATCAGCCAGGATTTCCTACGCATGTCGCCAAAATTGACGCTGAGCGTAGGTTGATGAAACTACGGCAACGGGGAGAAGTAGAGGTCGTAATTTTTAGACCGGGAATCGTATTTGGTCCGCGATCGCGCTGGGTTTCTGAGCTAGCTTCCCAACTGATTAATGGCACAGCTTATTTCATTAACGGTGGTAGAGGTATTTGCAACACGGTTTATGTCGATAACTTGATTCATGCGATGCGGCTATCAATGGAAGCCTCTGGTGCAGATGGTGAGGCATTTTTTGTGGGCGATCGCGAACTAATCACTTGGTTTGATTTTTACCGTCCCTTTGCCAAAGCCCTGGGAGTCGATATCAATCACATTCCACATCTGGCAGTTCCAGAATTTAACCACAACAAGAAACAGCAGTGGATAGGGACAATTCGTGAATCAGAATTCATACAAAAGAGTTTGGCACTGTTACCAGAAGACTTCAAGCACAAGTTAAAACACATCCGTTCACGACGAAGCCAGCCTGTAACTGAAACCTTACCCATTACTGCCGTAACAGCACAACCTGTAGTTACAGAAATGATGGCAGTTCTACAGCAGTCAAAATACAAACTTCCCTTTATCAAAGCGGAGAAAACACTGGGTTATGAACCCATCGTTTCATTTGAGGGGGGATGTCAGCATTCCATCAATTGGTTACTAGAGCAGCAATAAGACGCTCCTGACGTATCATGGCAATCAGGTATCAGGCACTGGTCTGTTAAGAGGAGATACATCGAAGCCCTCTCAATGCAAAGGATTTCTTGAGTTGATAAAGGTCTAGAGCAGAGTCCCATCGCTATGGCTGGAGTGGTGCGCTGCCTTAACCCCCAATGCGATCTGACCCAGTTGTGAACGATTCGCTGAGCATCCGAGACTCGTTGCAATGCCGCCCGTGTCTCGGCATACAAGTTTTGACGCCGACGATAGGCGCTGCACCGTCGCCTTAGAGCCGCATTTTAAGCCTCATTATGATTGACATGAACCTCTGCTGTTGGGCCAATGGCCGTAAACGGATGCTCAGTCTTGAGCTAGACGACGCGCCGCTGACCTTGAGACCCCTTAATTTTCATCGCCACTTCCAGGCCTTCTCGCCAGACTTTTCGGGTGCGGTAAGGGCTTGGACAATCGCGGAGTGCTAGTAGACGCTCGCTAACTCCCATAAGGCTTTGCCATAGCGCCGCTCACCGTCAGTAAACCACCGAATGTAAGGACAGGCTTGAGCCCACTGCCAAGCTTGTTGAGTGCCTTGTTGAAACAGGGTGGCATCCTTGTACCCGGCCTGGGCCGCTATCCAATAGCGACTGCTACGTTCGATAAAATGAATCGTCCATCCTTCAGAACTCGCAGGGGGGAAGGTTCTCGCCGACACGAGTGTACACTTCGTCGCCTTCTATAGTGACCTCACGGTCCTCAGGGGCAGGCGGTGACTAGGATTCCACCTTATCGGCAAGACGTTGTTCCCAACGCAGAAGCGTAGAGTGGGACTTACCAAAAGACCGTGCTGTCGCTCGCACTCCCATCCCTTCGCTGCGAACATTGAGCGCAAAGGCCACGGCTGAGCTGGAGGCTCGTAATCGAGCCATAGGGGTGTCGGTCCGTTCATTGAATTGTTTGCCGCAATCTCGACAGCGATACCGCTGCATGAGAGTACCGCCTAAACGGGGCTCTAGCCCGTTTTTGCTAACCTGTTGGCTCTGGCAGTGAGGACAATCCATTGCGTGATCTCATCGCACTGCCAGTATTCTAGCTCTCATCAATTAACAGACCAGTGCCAGGTATCAAGCTTTGCACGTTGCCCCAGAAACTTGTTAGCTGCCAATGAAGAAAATATCAAGATTATAAGAAGAGCGGGAAGCAGGGTCTACATGTGCAAAGTAAGTATGATAAGTTCTAATTGTAAAGAAGCTTAGTTATCTTACTGGCCTACATTAACTCCGTACTGTTTCAAACGAGTCACTGAAAACTTCCTCACCCGACAGTATCTGTTAGGCTAAACCGGGTCCAATCTGAAACATGAAGTTTTATTAAGGGAAACCTACATTTCTGGGTGTAGCCAGGGTTTCATTCACTATATTCATTATTATCGAGGTGAAGTGTGGCAGAATTCCAGCACTTTTTTTTAACTAAGTTCAACGTTAGAAGCTTCCCGGATTTAAAGCCTGGTTGTGATCCGGCTTGGCTTGAAAGACGATTCAATTTATTTGATCAATTCTGTTTTCCTTCGGTACATCAGCAGTCAAACCAGAACTTTAAGTGGCTGGTTTTTTTTGATGTTGATACACCAGCGGAATTTAAGCAGAAGATCACAACCTATTCAAATCTATGGGCAAATTTTGTCCCAGTCTATTTAGATTGTCCTTTACCCTACGGGCAATTTCCAGATGATGTCCGAACGGTCGTTAGAAAGCTCATTCCAGAGGATACCCATTATCTCATTACGACCTGGCTAGATAACGACGATGCGATCCATAAAGACTATGTCCAAATGATTCAGGACAACTTTCACCACCAAGAAAGTGAAACGGTTAACTTCTTCTTTGGCTATCAACTTTGTGATGGTAAGTTGTACTTTGATTTTGAACTGTCTAACCACTTCATCAGTCTAATTGAGAAATACAATCCTGATTCATTCCACACCTGTCTTGCCAGACCTCATAAAGAGTTGTACGAGATCTGTAAATCTGCGAAAAAGATTTTCTGCAAACCCGTTTGGGTTGAGGTGGTTCATGGTTCTAACTACATGAACGTCTACCGCCGTGGCTTTAGGGTTCCGGCAGGTAATATTTTGAAAGATTTTTCTATTCAGCCGAAACCTCCCGAAGATCAGGAGAAGTTCATACCGTTTCTGATTGAACAGATGAAAATTTCTGCTCTGTTTCCCTATTACTTCTTCCGAAAAGTTTATCTGCGTATTCGACATAATCAGCTTGCAGAATTAGGAATGAGCCACTTTGCAGTCAGAAATTATTAATTATTAGTTAAACAAGGAATAGTAAACATGAAGTTTCTGGTCACGGGTGGAGCAGGTTTTATTGGGAAGTGGTTGCTTGAGAAGCTTCCTATCGATGCTGAAGTCGTAGTTATTGACTCTCTCGATGAGCAAGCACATTGCACGTCTCGTGATTTTTCTCCAGAACTCAAAGCTCGCGCAACATGCATTCGAGCAGATGTGCAATTCGTCGAAGATTACAAAGAAGTTATCGAAGGCACTGATGTTGTAATCCATCTAGCATCCCAGACTGGAACAGGGCAATCGATGTACGAAATCAGTCGTTATGTCCAGCAAAATGCAAATGGTACAGCAAAGCTACTAGAGCTAATTTCCAGATTGGAGCATAAACCGCGCCGCGTGATTTTGTCCTCAAGCCGAGCTGTTTATGGCGACGGTGCTTACACCGATGGACAGCAGGTTTACTACTCCAGAGGACGACGGATTGAAGATTTGCAACAAGGCATTTGGGAGGTTCTCGACGATCAGGGACAACCGCTCAAGTCCTTGCCTATGCATGAAGACCATCTCACCAAACCAACCTCTGTTTACGGCTTAACAAAGCTCTGGCAAGAGCAGTTGATGCAGAACTACTGCACAAGCCAAAACATTAATCTGGTTACGTTGCGATTTCAGAATGTTTACGGTCCTAAGCAAGAGTTGGGTAACCCTTACACGGGGATCATCGGCATCTTCACCAATGCGATCGCCCAGGACAACCCCCTCGAATTATTTGAAGATGGGCTTGTTACTAGAGACTTTGTCTTCGTTGGTGATGTAGCAGAAGCAGTGGTGAAATGTGCGTTGCATGAAGCTCCCCTATCATCCATCATCAACATTGGTACAGGTCAGGCAACAACGCTCATTGATGTCGTTGAAACAATCGCTGAGATTGTAGGCAAACCAGCTCAATATTCTATTTCAGGACGCTTCCGGGTCGGTGATGTGCGCCATGCTATTGCCGACATGAGTCGCTACGAAATGCTACTGGGTTCGTGGTCTCCCACCTCTCTTAAGGACGGACTTTCCCAATATTTGCAGTGGTATCTGGGTCAAAAACCGCTGAGCCAGGAGTCTCTTCAGGCATCATTCGAGGAAATGGAACGGACAGGGTTGTTACTGTCTAAACGGGGCTAAGGTAACAACTATGGGCGACATCCATGTTTTACATCTAAGTGAATCTGACGTGGATAACGGCGGGGCACGGGCAGCCTATCGATTGCACCAGGGGTTGCGATCGATAGGCTGTCACTCCCAAATGCTGGTTCGTGCAAAGTTTGGCACAGATCCTTCTGTTGTCCGCGAGACGTCACTCTTAACAAAGATATCGCCTCCCCTGTCAGGGCTACCGATGCACCTCTATCCCAAGCGACCAGGGGGAATTTTTTCGATGCAGTGGGTTCCCGATGTTTTGGCTCAACGGGTCAAACAGTTTAACCCGGATATTGTCCACATTCATGCTGTTTGTAATGGTTACCTGCAAATCGAAACGCTGAGAAAATTTCACAAGCCTCTCGTCTGGACTCTACATGATATGTGGCCCTTCACTGGAGGTTGCCACTACAACCAAGATTGTGACCATTACCAGAAGGTGTGCGGTGCCTGTCCTCAATTAGGCAGCAATCACCGCCAAGACTTTTCCCACTGGACCTGGAAGCGCAAAATCAATGCATGGAAGGATTTAGATCTGACCCTGGTAGCGACTACCTCCTGGATGGCAGAATGTGCTCGTTCCAGTTCTTTATTTCAAGACACTCGAATTGAAATCATTTCCCTGGGATTGGATACCGACATATATAAACCTCACAATCGCCATTTTGCCCGTGAAGTACTAAGTTTACCCCAGGAAAAGCATCTGGTATTGTTTGGGGCAATTAATGGCATGAGCGATCGCCGTAAAGGATTTCACCTGCTCCAACCTGCTTTACAACGATTAAGTCAATCGGGATGGCAAGACCAGATCGAACTGGTGATTTTTGGATCTTCCCAACCAGAACAGGCGATCGAGTTAGGCTTTAAAACCCATTATGTAGGACGCTTGAATGATGATCTTTCCCTTGCACTCGTCTATTCTGCTGCCGATGTGATGGTTGTACCTTCTGTACAGGAAGCCTTTGGCCAAACGGCATCAGAAGCCCAATCTTGCGGAACCCCGGTAGTTGCATTCAATGCAACGGGTGTGAAAGATGTTGTTGATCATCAGCAGACGGGTTATTTGGCAATTCAATTTGAGGAAGAAGATTTGGCAAAAGGAATCGTTTGGGCACTGGAAAATCAAGAACGGCATCGTCAACTGCGCTGCCATGCGCGAGAAAAGGGACTGAGGGATTTTTCTTCTAGAACACAAGCCAACCATTATATGTCCTTGTATACGAACCTTATAGAAGAGCGGAAGTAAGGATAAGAATTTTGGTTGTAACTAGTTCAAGCATTGTGTTTTTAAAAATTATTTTGTCAATAACTTGTTCCACTATATACTTAATTTACTAATTTCAAAGGATTTAGAAAGGAGCTTCTGATCGATGATGTATCTGTCAAAATTTCTATATATCATCTCGACTAGTAAAACTAAGCTCTTACTAATATTATGTCTGTTCCTCTCAATTTCAGTATTGGATGCCGTTGGCATCGGGTTAGTTGGTCCATTTATTGCAATTGCAACAAACCCAGCTTTAGTTAAAAGCAATGCTTGGTTAGCTGAACTCTATAAGTACTCAAATGTCGATAGTATCAGCCACTTCATCGCTTTGTTAGGACTAATAATCGTTGTATTTCTCTACTTTAAATCGTTTCTTTACTACCGAATTCAGCAATACGTGCTTGAGTTTTGCTATGCCCAGCAGGTCAAGCTTAGGCTTAGACTTATGAATACCTATCTTTTACTGCCTTACACATTTCACTTAAGAACAAATTCCGCCGATATTTTACAGAATATTGTTGGTGAATCTGCAAGCTTTACTTACTCAATTTCAATTCCACTGCTTCAAGCAACTGCACATGCCTTTGTCCTGTTGATTATTCTGCTGCTTTTAGCAAAAACAGACCTGCTAGCAACAGTAACTATTTTTGGGTTACTTCTGTTAGCTGCTGCCCCGTTTCATTACTTCAGACACAAAATTGCTAACTGGGGTAAAGATAATATTGATGCTTTAACTGAAACAACGCGGGTTGTAAATCATGCGATTGGCGGCTTTAAGGAAGTTAAGGTGATTGGATGTGAATCTTTCTTTGAAAACCAGTTGAGTGCTCAAGCCCATAAATTCTCAAAAGCTGCAAGCCGCTTTCATTCTGTACAACAACTCCCCCGTATTGTTATTGAAGTCATTTTAATGACTTTTGTTGTAGGATTTGTTTCCTTAGCACTGTTTTTTTCAGAGCGCTCAGAGAACTTAGTTTCAGTTTTGAGTATTTTTGCGATCGCTTCAATTCGAATCTTGCCATCGGCTAATCAGTTGATGAATTGTATTAATACGCTTCGTAACGCTAAACCAACTCTTGACAGGGTTTATTTGGTTTTGAAGGAAATAGAGCAACCTGAGGCTAGTCGTTATCTAAAGATGTTCCGTGGATTGTCTCTAAACAATACAAGAAAAAATATCTTCAATAGTTTTGATTCTCTTAACGATAAGCCTCTGAAATTCAAAGAAACAATTGTTATTAATAAAGTAAACTATGTCTATCCCGGAGCTTCTATAAATGCTCTTTTAGATGTTTCTTTGAAAATTAGAAAAGGTGAATCAGTTGCTTTAATTGGCAAGTCAGGTGCCGGAAAAACGAGTCTTGTTGATGTTTTATTGGGTCTTTTAATTCCTAAATCAGGGGACATTCAAGTTGATGGGTTCTCTATCTATGAAGATCTGCGCGCTTGGCAGAGCCTAATCGGATATATCCCTCAGTCGATTTTTTTAACGGACGATACAATTGAGAGAAATATTGCTTTTGGTGTTCCTGATCACCTCATCGATCAGCAGAAGTTAAAGCGTGCGATTCACTTAGCTCAGCTATCAGAATTAATTGAACAGTTGCCCGAAGGTGTTAAATCAATGGTGGGTGAGCGCGGAACTCTTTTATCTGGTGGACAAAGACAAAGAATCGGAATTGCCCGTGCTCTTTATCACGAACGAGAAATCTTAGTGTTAGATGAGGCAACTTCAGCATTAGATAATGAAACAGAGAAGTTAATTAGTGAGTCAATTCGAGCCTTAAGTGGCACAAAAACTATGATTATCATAGCCCACAGATTATCCACAATCGAGCATTGCGATCGCATTTATGAAATGGAGAAGGGAAGGGTAGCTAGATCCGGCACTTATCAGGAAATTGTTTTACAGGGACAAATTTCTAAACCTATCTAGGTAGGTCTGCGTTGTAGAGCCAGTTCGTGATGACAGAGATTTAGTAGCCTTACTTTCTAATCCTTGTTTGAGGAAAGCTATAAGACTTTAAACGAATTTATTGGATTCATAATGTTTCTACTTCTATAGGAAAAACCAATGTCTGCTAAACAATTAAGAGAACCAAGCCTTTTTTTGGGTAGAGACCTTCCAGCTAAATCTTGGCTAACAATTCTATTTATCACCATATTACTAATTGGAATATTTTTCCGAGTTGTCAATCTTGATAAAAAGCCTGTATGGATGGATGAAACACATACATTTTCTGTTATCTCGGGTTATGACGATCTGGAAATTGTCGAAAAACTTTCTGGTCAAACGCCTATTGATGTTGAAACTTTCATAGAGTACAAATATCCAAACCCTGATAAAAATTTAGGTGATTCTTTCTATAAACTGTATACAGACGTACACCCACCGCTCTATTTTCTAATAGCTCGTACTTTTGTTAGTTGGTTTGGAGATTCAATAAAGGTACTCCGAAGTGCATCTGCTTTCCTAAGTATCCTGACCATAGTTGCTATTTACTGGCTTTGCCTGGAGCTATTTCAATCATCATTAGTCGCTCAAGTGGCATCTGTACTATTTTGTGTTTCCCCTTTTCAGGTTTTGTATGCCCAAGAGGCTAGACCTTACAGTTTATTTACTTTAGTGATTTTGTTATCGGGTGCTTCCCTACTTTGGGCAGTGCGAGCCAAGAGCCGTCTCCCATGGTTTATCTATTCATTATCTGTAGCTTTAGGTCTTTATTCACAGTTCTTTTTCTTATTTGTTATCTTCGGCTACTTTAGCTATGTCTTTACAATTGAATCTTTTCGATTTACAAAGAGGTTCAGAAGTTTTCTACTAGCAAATCTAGGTGGTTTCGCTGCTTTTTTCCCCTGGTTAATTACCGTTGTTATTCACCTATCTAATTTTAAAGATAAGTCCTCTTGGATCACTAATCATACGCTCTCTATCTTAGGTGCAGTTCGCTTGTGGTCCGAGAATATTAGCCTCTCATTTGTTGACCCCCGTGCTAGCGAATATTTTGGGTTTGGGAGATTTGGATTTTATTTTTTAATTCCGCCTATTATCATCCTGGTTGTTTATTCTCTCTATTTTCTTTTCACTAAAACTTCTAAGCAAATCTACCTGTTTGTGCTTACTCTAATTGCCTCTACAGCATTGCCTTTAATTGCTGCGGATTTAATATTAGGAGGAAATCGGCAAATCTGGCCTAGATATTTGGTTCCATGTTTTCTGGGTGTCCAAATTAGTGTTTCGTATCTTTTGACGACTAAATCGTTCTCCCTGGATCCAATTCATACAAACTTGAAACGTAGACTCTGGACACTAATAACGGTAGCTTTAATGACCGTTGGGATCTTTTTTTCCACAGTTATCGCTCAGGCTGATACATGGTGGAATAAATATAATGGAGGCATAACAATTCAAATTGCCGAACTGGTGAATCAGGCTGAAGATCCACTTGTTATTGTTAATCCTTCTCCTCTTAGCTCAGTTTTCTACTATGCATTTGAGTCAGACGTAAGACTTCTATTTGCTTCTGATCAAAAATTAGAGGTTGCTCCTTCCCAGTTGGATGGCAGCATTTTTCTGCTAAATCCTACTGATACTCTGAAGTCAGAGTTCAATCGCTTGTTTAATATGAAATTGCTTGCTCAGTTTCCAAATTCCGGTCCAGTACCTGGAAAACCGACTGAACTTTGGAAAGCAGAAGAGCGTTTTGCGCAATAGTAAGTAATGCCAACCATTGATGCACGTTCGGGTGTTCCACCACTTACAGAGCAATAGCTGCTTCATACTAGGACGGAAGAATAATTGTAGAATGTTTTAAGAATCAAGGGAATGGATAGTTCAAACTGCACTGAATGAAAAATTGTAATGCAGCAACTGATTGTGGCGGAGTAGTCTCTATATAAAACTATCTTAATTAGCTTATGTTACGTATTTCTTCTATGCCAAATGTTATGGATGTTTCAATTGTTGTACCGCTTTACAACGAGGCACCTAATGTTGACTACTTGATCGGGCGACTCCAATCTGTTTGTGAAAAGCTTAATTTAAGCTACGAAATCATTTGCGTTAATGATGGCAGCTTAGATGAAACACTTTCTTACTTAATCTCGTATCATCATCAAAATCCTTTGATTAGGATTATCAATTTATCTCGTAATTTTGGTAAGGAGATAGCCTTAACAGCAGGACTTGATCACGCAATTGGGCAAACAATTATTCCAATCGATGCTGATTTACAAGATCCACCAGAACTAATTGCAGAAATGTTGGAGAAATGGCGGCAAGGGTATGATGTTGTTTATGCAGTAAGGCGATCGCGTCAGGGTGAAAGTTGGCTGAAAAAAATTACGGCTGATAGCTTCTATCGTGTCATTGGTAGGATGAGCCGAGTATCAATTCCACGCAATACAGGTGATTTTCGACTGATGGATCGAAAGGTTGTTGATGCCTTGAAACAGCTGCCAGAACGCAGCCGTTTTATGAAGGGATTATTTGCCTGGGTTGGGTTTAAACAGACTGCAATTTACTACGACCGTGCTCCTCGCTATAAAGGTCAAACGAAGTGGAATTATTGGAAACTATGGAACTTTGCCATTGATGGCATTACCTCTTTCAGCCTTGCTCCTTTAAAGGTTTGGAGTTACGTAGGGCTAAGTTTATCGCTCCTAGCTCTAATTTATGCAAGTCTTTTGATTTTTCGGACATTGATTTATGGTGTAGATCTGGCTGGTTATGCCTCCATTATGGTTAGTATTCTTTTTTTAGGCGGCATTCAGTTAATTACGCTCGGTGTTATTGGGGAATACTTGGGGCGAGTATATGAAGAGGTCAAAGGTCGCCCACTGTATCTCGTTAGAGATCTCTATGGAATTACTGCGCCCATAGCGGCAGCGGGTAGTGAACCTGAAATGAATTTCGTAAGCAATAGAGAGTTAGAGGGCACTCGTCTAATTGAAATTGGAGAACTCCAATGATTCGTCTGCTCATCAGTTTATGCTTGCTTGCAACAGCTATAGGAATCTACCTTGTTGGAGCAATTCAACCGGAGCAACTTGAGCTAATGCTACAAGAAGCAGGAGTTTGGGCACCGATCGCTTACATGGCAACTTATGTTGCAGCAACTGTTCTAATACTACCTTCAACACCACTGAATCTTGCTGGTGGGGCAATTTTTGGTCCGTGGTTGGGAACGCTTTGGACAAGTATAGCCGCTGTCGTCGCTGCTGTAATTGCCTTTATTTTCACGCGTACAATCGGTCGCGACATAGTTTCCAAACGTATCGCTGGTCGTTGGCAAGCTTTAGATGCTGAAATTCAGATAGGCGGTTCGTTCTACATGTTTGCTGTTCGGCTTCAGCCAGTCATTCCCTACGGACTAGTGAATATTGTCGCTGCCTTAACCTCTATCCGGTTTAAAGATTTTCTCATTGGTACTGCTTTGGGTACAGTTCCGGGCATATTTCCGTTTGTACTGCTAGGTAGCTTTGGCTTGAAAGCTATCAAAACTGGAGAGTTTCTTCCCCTTCTGTTTGCTTTATCACTACTTACTCTGCTAGTTATCAGCTCAGTTTGGTACTACCGTCGTCGCACTCTCCCACACAAGGTTTTTTCTAATTCTGACACTCGAAAGTAGCAACATCTAGACAAAAAAGACTCGGAAATTAACATCTACCTAAAACCAACATGACTGTATCTTCAAATAGTTCTAACTTCCTGGCACAAACTAATCCTCATTCTCATCAGAACCAGAATTCAACGTTTGAAGGGTTTGATTTTTTACGGGCTGTTTTTGCTGTTTCGATTGTCGCACTTCACTGTTATGCGTTTTTCCCAGGTAGCTTGAAGATCGGTACAATATCGATTGGGGACATTCTCCGTGCCAACGTAGCCTATCTTGCAGTTCCGGCTTTTTTTCAGATTTCGTTGTTTCTGTTTTATATTAAGAGCGAAAAAGTAGGTCCTCTCTACTTATTTCAAAAACGTCTCCCTAAACTTACATCGTTATATGTATTTTGGGTTGGCTTACTAATTGTTTTTAATATGCTATTGAATGGAAAACTTGAATCCCTTCAACATAGTGTCTCATCCATAAAAGCTCTTATCGAATTTATTGTCAGTGGTGGCAATTCACCTTTGTACTTCTTTTTCTCTTTAGCATTTATTACAGTACTTGCTGAGGCGGTAGTCATAAGTCTTGGAAGAATCAGAAAAGGTGTTCTGAAGAATAGTATTCTTTATAGTCTTCTAGTTATTTCTTGTTTATTATTGGTTGTATTTTCATTTCTGCGATCGCCACAAGCCTCATTACTTCAAGAGCCTGGTTTAGTAGAATCTCTATCTGACTTTTCTCAATGGGATTACAACCCACTAAATTTCCTGCCTTACATCTTTGTAACTGCGATCACAGTTCGAGAGTATAAGTTAGGCTTACTAAGGGAAGGAAACTCAAAGATGCGGCTTAAACTTCTGATCCTTACAGTCTTGTTCCTAGCCTTAACAATATTAGAGTGGTTTTTTTCCCAAGATCTTCTTCACTACTCAAGGCTGTCTCTAGTTTTTGGCTCGTGGATTCTTTTGTACTTGGCTCTCTTATCGACCCGCACGGTGCCTAAAATTATTCGATTCATCTCAGGTTGTTCTTTAGGTATCTATACACTGCATCTTTTCTTCACTAATGGCTTGTTTGAGAATCCTATTTTTTCTGCCTTTAATCCTGCATCGCAAAGTTCTCTAAACTTGGTTATTTTGTTTCAGTTTGGAGTTACGCTGCTGGGTTCTATTAGTCTAACGATGCTGTTTAGACGGGTAAAATTTCTAAAGGGGTTTGTCTAGATTGCTTGTTAACAACTTGCTCGAGGAATATGACTTTCAATGGGGCAGTTGAAGTTAAGCGTCAAAACTGTAACTTGAGGATGTGAGAGGTGAAAGAGTCGCAACAGCTAACTGGTATTGATGTATTTCGTGGCTTTGCAATGTATGGTGTCATCATCGTACATATTGATGAAGGAGTCAAAGTCTTCCCTCCTGGCTGGCTCAGTATCACTAATTTTGCATCCTTTTCTGTTCCGTTCTTTCTCGCAGCAGCTTTTTACTTTGCAATTAATAAACTCTACACTTCTCAGAAGCGATACCCCCTTAAATCGAGATTGCTCCGTTTATTAATTCCCTACGGGACATGGTCTGTTCTGTATTTGCTTTATAAAGCTGCCAAATTTATGGTGGCTGGTGAACCAAATAGATTATTCCAGCTTTTTCAAGATCCGCTGTCTTTGGTTTTCTTTGGCGAAGCCTCTTATCATCTTTACTTTCTGCCTCTACTAATAATGGGCACTTTGCTAATCCGTTTTGTAGAGGTTCTAATAGAAAAGAAGATTTCCTGGAAAGGAGCAGCACTGATCGCGTTTGTCAGCCTATTGGTTTACCAGGTGATTCTTAGCTCTGGAAATGGTTTAAAGAGACCAGATAATATTGCATTTGAATCACTTCTAGCCACTATTTTCCCAGAGGGCAACGCTAATCCTTTATTAAGACTTCTTCTGGTTGAGCTTTTTTGGGCTTTAAGGTGTTTACCCTATGTGATGTTTGCCATGCTTCTGGCACACCCGAAAACAAACAAATTTAGCTTAACGTTAATTGGTAATAACCCTGTTTTTTGGGTTTTAGTATTTTTATTTATTAATATCTTTGGTTCATGGATGTTGCCGAACGCTGTTGAAGAAATTGCTAGGGGTTATACTGCATTCATTGCTGCGATCGCAATATCCAATTCTGTTAAAGAAAATCCTGCTATTAAAAGTATTAGCCTTTGTTCATTTGGCATCTATTGTATTCATGTATTTTTCATAGAAGCTATTCAATCTATTTTAGTTCGCCTATATCCTGGTTACGTTAACAACGTTAGTACCCTTTCCTTAATTTCGGCTACTACCCTGATCTTTGTAATGAGCTGGATAACTACATCCATACTAGTAAAAAATAAAAAGGTATCCCGCATTTTATACGGTACTTAGAGCCTATCCGAAAACCTCAGCGGACCGGAACGTGATGACTGCGCTGGCGAACTGAAGGAGTGCCAAATAGTT
>PYER01000334.1 GCA_003017855.1 filamentous cyanobacterium CCT1 | reverse complement strand
AGATGTGTATAAGAGACAGTCTTCCCTCCGCACCGGCATCCCCACTTCTCTCCATAAAAACCCTCCCTGACAAACCGCCGAAAACTCGAAAACTCCCACTGATGGGGGCACTCCACGAATCCATGCTTCATCAGGTTGTCGTGCAGTCATTCACTTTGCAAAAACGACAACTCCCGTATTCTCATCAACCAAAAAGCGCAACTAAGCGATCTTCTTCTCTAGAGGCATAAAACTTGCACTTTCTAAAGACCGTGAGGCAAACAAAAGACAGGCCAGAATATCATCTCTAGCTAAACCTTCGTATTCTTCTAGAATTTCAGCTATCGTCGCCCCATGGACCAGAAGATTCAGAATATATTCGACCGTAAGGCGAGTCCCTTGAATCACGGGTTTGCCAACCATAATTTTTGGATCAGTAGTAATTCGGTCTAAAAGCTCATTATCAGTCATCGTTGCTAGCGCTGTAGTGGATGATTGATTACCATTTTAGAGCCATTAATCCTGAATTAAAGCCATTAGGGTGGGCACTGCCCATCGCCTAGGGTGAGAAAAATTGCCCCGTCGAGAGTGTAAGCGCGTCGATAATTGGGCATTTGGGAGTAGGGGAAGATGCTTTAAAGTAGTGCTCCCGATGGGGTGGTGATAGCGGGGTGGGAAGGTGGGCAGTGCCCACCCTACGGTGCTGACGAAAGTTGAGACCCTAATAGGGGGCGTTGTTTATAAGCACTTCGCAGCTTAAGCAATGTCACTCTGACTACGGACTAAGAGAATTCGCAGTACGATGGCTCTATGCCAGTCAGGATAGACTGTGTAGCCTGGGGGTGGTACAGCACCGCTGCCCCCGGTCTTGGAGCGATAACGTCACGCAAAGGTTTACTGGTCCCATGCCCAACGCCCACCGCGCTTTTCAAATGGAATTTTTAGATGACAACAACGGCTACAAGTCGTTTGAAATGCCGGGAGCCAAACCCCACTACAACCCCGATCGCCCCGGCCAGGTCGAACACATTGCCCTGGAGCTAAACCTCGATCTAGAGCAGCAAATCTGCGAGGGCACCTGCAAAATCCGCATTAACCCCGTGCGCGACGGCCTCGACAGCCTGGTGCTCGACGCCGTTAATCAGCAGATTGAGTCGGTCAAGGTGGGCAACGCCAGGCAAGACTTTGACTACGACGGCGAGCGCCTGCACGTGCGGCTCAAAAAGCCCACCGTGGCCGAAGAACGCTTTACCGTGGCGATCGCCTACCGCCTGGTGCAGCCCGAGCGCGGCCTCTACTTCATTGGCCCCGACCAGCACTACCCCGACAAACCCGTGCAGGTATGGACCCAGGGCGAAGACGAAGACTCGCGCTTCTGGTTTCCCTGCTTCGACTATCCCGGTCAGCTCTCCACCTCGGAGATTAAGGTGCGGGTGCCCGCCCAGTACCAGGTGGTCTCCAACGGCGAGCTGGTAGAAACTAAAGAAGACGGCGAGCGCAAGATTTTCCACTGGTATCAAAAGCAGGTGCACCCCACCTACCTGATGGCTCTGGCCGTGGGCGAGTTCGACGTCATTCAAGACCAGTGGCAAGATATTCCCGTCACCTACTACGTCGAAAAAGGCCGCCAAGACCAGGGCCAGATCACCATGGGCAAGACGCCGCGCATGGTGGAATTTTTGAGCGACAAGTACGGCTATAAATACGCCTTCCCTAAATACGCCCAGGTCTGCGCCGCCGACTTTATCTTTGGCGGCATGGAAAATACCTCGGTGACGATCTTGACCGATCGCTGCCTTTTGGACGAACGCGCCGCGATCGACAACCGCAACTCTGAAGCTCTGGTGGTGCACGAGCTGGCCCACCAGTGGTTTGGCGACCTGCTCGTGATCAACCACTGGAGCCACGCCTGGGTGAAAGAGGGCATGGCCACCTACTCCGAAGTGATGTGGACCGAGCAGGAGTACGGCCCCGACGAGGCCGCCTACTACCGCCTGGGTGAGGCCCGCAGCTACCTGAACGAAGACAAGAGCCGCTACCGCCGCCCCATGGTCACCCACGTGTATCGGGAGGCGATCGAGCTGTACGATCGCCACATCTACGAGAAAGGGGCCTGCGTCTACCACATGGTGCGCGCCGAGCTGGGCGACGCCCTGTTCTGGAAGGCGATTCAAACCTTTGTGCAGAGCAACGCCCACCAGACCGTCGAAACCATCGACCTGCTGCGGGCGATCGACCGGGCCACGGGCCGCAACCTGCGACCCCTGTTTGACCAGTACGTGCTGCGCGGCGGCCACCCCGACTACAAAGTCGCCTACAGCTGGGACGGCGACAGCAACCTGGCCAAGCTCACCGTCACCCAAACCCAGGCCAAAGACGGCGACAGCAGCAGCACCAGCGGCCTGTTTGACCTGCGCATTCCCATCGGTTTTGGCTTTGTGGGCAAGGGCAAAGCCGCCAAGGTCGAGATCAAGCCCTTCGTCGTGCGCATCCACGAGCGCGAGCAGGCGATGTTCTTTCCGCTCGACAAAAAGCCCGACTTTGTCAGCTTTGACGTGGGCAACCACTATCTCAAAACCGTGGAGCTGGAGTACCCGATGGCGGAACTCAAGGCCCAGCTCCAGCACGACCCCGACCCGCTGTCGCGGATTGAAGCGGCGATCGCCCTGGCTAAAAAAGGCAATCTCGAAGCCGTCCAGGCCCTGACCGCCGCCCTCAGCGACGAACCCTTCTGGGGCGTGCGGGTTGAAGTGGCGGAACAGTTAGCCTCCGTCAAGCTCGACCAGGCTATTGCGGGACTGTTGCAAGGTCTTAAGGATTCTGAAGCCCGCGTTCGCCGTGCCGTGGTGGAATCGCTGGGCGACATCAAAACCGCCGAGAGCTACAAAGCGCTAAAGGAAATTGCCGAAAAAGGCGACCCCAGTTACTACGTCGAAGCCGCCGCCATTCGTTCCTTCGGCAAAGTGGGCGCAGCCGACCTAGAGGGCAAAGCCAAGGATAAGAAAACCCTGAAGCTTCTGGAGACCATTCTCAAGGAGCGCCAGGGCTGGAATGAAGTGGTGCGATCGGGGGCGATCGCGGCCCTCAGCCAGTTCAAATCGTCCGAAGCGGCGCTGGAGCTGGTGCTGCAGTACACCGAACCCGGCACCCCCCAGGCCCTGCGGCTGGCGGCGATTCGCGCCCTGGGAGCGATCTCTAAGGCCCAGAGCAAGCCCAACCTGGAGCGCATACTGGATCGGCTGGATGCGATCGCCCACGAGAGCTTCTTCCTCACCCAGGTGTCTGCGGTGTCGGCCCTCAGCAGCATCGAGACCGGGCGCGCCATCAGCGTGCTGCAAAGCCTCGCTGAGCACACCCCCGATGGCCGGGTGCGCCGCCGCGCTGAGGAGGCCGTGCAGCAGGTTCAGAAAGCGATCGGCAAAGACAAAGCAGTCGAAAAGCTGCGCCAGGAAGTTGACGATCTGAAAAAATCTAATCAGGAACTCAAGAGCCGTTTAGAAACTCTGGAGGCCAAAGCGAAGCGATAGGGTGCCTTAATCGCCAATCCAAAATCCCCTACCGTCTGCCCTGGCCGAATAAGATCTGCTTCGCCTCTTCCGTCATAGTCGACTCGGTGCTGATGGTTTTAGCGATGTCGTAGGCTCGCTGCACGGCTGGTCGCGCCTGGATTGCTTCGAACCAGCGCTTTAGATTGGGAAAATCCTCCAGGTTTTGCTGCTGGGTCTGGTAGGGCACAATCCACGGGTAGCAGGCCATATCGGCGATCGAGTAGTCATCGGCAATGAACTCACGCCCTTCAAGCTGGGTGTCGAGCACGCCGTAGAGGCGCTCGGTTTCTTTGACGTAGCGATTGATAGCGTAGGGGATTTTTTCGGGGGCGTAGCTGCCGAAGTGGTGGTTTTGGCCCAGCATTGGCCCCAGCCCGCCCATTTGCCAGAACAACCACTGCATGACGCTGGCGCGATCGCGTAACCCCGCAGGTAAAAACTGCTCAGTTTTCTCCGCCAGGTACTGCAAAATCGCCCCGGACTCAAACAGGCTCAGGGGGGCGCCGCCATCAATAGGCTCGTGATCCACAATGGCGGGAATGCGGTTGTTGGGCGCAATTTTGAGAAAATCGGGGGCGAACTGCTCGCCTTTGCCAATGTGAATGGGCTTGATGGTGTAGTCGACACCAGCCTCTTCAAGAAAAATGGTGATCTTGTGGCCGTTGGGGGTCGTCCAATAGTACAGGTCGATCATGGAAATTTGTCCTTAAAGCCAGAGCGCGGGGGCAATGCAAATAAGCCTAACCGAGTCTGCTAGCCTTGTGGAACCTCAAATGTAGTACATTTGATCTATTGAGGCGTTATACTAAAAGGTAGTATCTAGCAAAAGGCGATGGTGGTGGCCGACCTGCGCTGACCTGTGGCGTTCTCATACGGGCTGCTAGAGCTTGCTCAGGGGAACGCAACATTTCTTTCGATTTTGTTCCTTTGGAAATTGCAATCTGGGCTTAGAATCAAGCGATAATTTCTGCCCCGTGCCCCATAGCCTGGCCCAGACAGGCCACGTTCAGCCTCAGAGGATGACTTTTTATGGCCATTATTGCTCTTAAAGCCTGGTATCTCGAAGCTTACGAGCCGGTGCGGGATCTGGAGAAGCGCCCCCACGACCTGCGGCTGAGCAAAAATAGCCTGCTGAAGTCGGCGCTGCGGGCCGATTTTTTAGACGACAGCGACGATGTGAAGCAGTCAGCCTGGTTTCAGCGCTACCTCGATGGCGAAACGGTGGAGTTTTACATTGAGGGCAGCGGCGGCTACGCGATCGCCAATATCGACCTGACCAGCCACGAGATCTACTTCACCAAGCTAGATGTGATGGCCCATCTGGAGCCCATCATCTACTTCTGCTACCAGCAGGAGTACGGTGAGTCGGCGGAGGTGCTGCACCAGGCGCTCACCGATGCCGTCGAAAGTTTGAACAAAAAATCCCGCGTTACCCTCACGCTGGAGGTGTCGAATCGCCTCAGCGACGGCCCGGCCCGGCTGAACAGCGCCCTGACCCGCAAAATTCGCAAGTCGCTGCTGTTCGTCGCCGACGGCACCCCGATTACCTCGGTAGAGGGCAATACGACGCTGCTGGTGCCCAGCCCCAACGTGTGCGTGGAGATGGGATACGCTCTGCAGGCTAAGCCCGCCGAGCAAATTCTGCTGGCCCAGATGGAGCGCCCCGATATCGTTGGGCAGTACCCCTTTGACCTGCCCGCCCAAAACCGATTCACCTTCAAGACCAAGGGCGACCTGGGTAAGCAGCTGCCCAAGGCGCTGGAGCAACACTTATCTCGCTTTAATCTTTGACCCTGGGGCGATCGCTACTGTAGAACCAGCAAGAGCCACCCACTCAGAGCCGCTGAACACTGCTGCTGTTAAGCGGATCACGGCGTGAGTCTGGCTGATGGCTTAAAGTAAGGAAAATTCTGCCCTAAGCGAGTTTGCCCCCAGGAAAACCCATGCTAGACACCCCAGACTTACTGAGACTGCTGCACCCGTTTTTGGCCGTTACGGTGGTGATGCCGCTGATTGGTATAGCCGTTTACTTTGCTGTGCAGACTCGCCAGCGTCGACTGGCGGTTGCCAACAAAACCAAATCCACCATTGCCCCCGTTGTAGGCAAAGAGCACGTGCGGGTGGGGCAGTGGCTGGCTGGGGCCGTGGT
>PYER01000333.1 GCA_003017855.1 filamentous cyanobacterium CCT1 | reverse complement strand
ACCAGCAGGGGCGGCGGAGCAACGGCAGGGGTCGCCGCTACGGTGGGCTCAACCGCAGGCGGTACAGGGTGTTCAGCGGTGGGAGGGGGGACGATCGGTTCGGCGCTGGAAGGGGGAATAACAGCGGTCTCGGCATCAGGAGACATGGTTCTTCTGCCGCGACCCAGCAGCCAGGCCAATCCGCCCAAGGCCGCGAGGGGCAGCAGCAGCCACCACCAGGCAAATCCGCCGTCGTTGTCAGCTACAACCGGGTCTGTTTCGGCCGGTACTGGGGCCACCGCCCCTGGGTCGGCCTCCGCCCCGGCATCGGCCGGCGCCGCCGATGCCGGGGTTTCCTCAGCTACCGGGTCTTCTGGGGCAGTTACCCCCTCAGTCACGTCCGCGACCTCAGCCACCTGCGCCGCCGTGAACGCAGCCAGCCCCTCTGGGGAGGTTGCATAGCCCAAAAAGGCCGCTACCGCAGGGCTAGGCTCACCGCTGTAGACAAAATAGCGGGGCTGAGAGTAGGGGTAGCGGGGGTCGTCGGGCAGGGTCTGGTGCATGGGCACGATGGTGACCGCTGGCTGGTCGATCACGTGGGGCGCGATCGCATAGCTAATGCCATCGTCGTTCAGCGCCTGAATGACCGCTGCGGTGTCATCTTCAGCCACCGGGTCGGCGGTCGCCCCCGTCTCAAAGGGAGCGCCGCGAAAGACTTCGTACTGGCTGAGCGAACGGCGGGTATCGCTGTCTTCGGGGCGATCGACAAACCGAATTGGGCCAGGCTCACCACCAACCTCAGACCAGTCGGTAATTTCACCGCGAAACATACGGGCAAACTGCTCAAAGGTGAGATTGCCCTCGAAGGGGTTGTCGGGGCCGATGATGATTGCGATTTTGGCCCGCTCTAAAGCCACCGTATTTAGGTTTTGGGCCTGCTCTTCTTCCGTGAGCGGCCGTCCGATCGCCGCCAGGTCAACATCGCCGTCGACCAGGGCCGCGATCGCCTCATCGCTGTTGGTCACCTCTACTCCGACCTCGGTACCTTCGTAGGCCGCCTCAAACTCCTGCTTCAGGGCCTCGGCCGCAAAACCCAGATTTGGGGAACTCTGGATCGACAGCTCGGTTCCCGAAGGTACCGTTTCAGGCAGCGAAAATACGGGGGCAACCTGAGCCAGGGCAAACTCTCTCAGAGCAGGATGGGCTGCCGGACTAAGGGCGAGCAGCGCGGCAACCAGAAGCTTGACTGAATACTGCATCGTTGTGACGGGGCGGCAAAGAACTGAAGGCTAGGCAAATATACCAAGTCCACAGGCAAAACAGGAATATGCTGAGGCGCAAAACCCGTTGATTGACCCAGATTTGGTGCGTACCCGAGAATTACGCTCAACTATTGCAGTATTCGCCAGGGGAGTCAATACGAAAACCCTGGCAGCCATTAGGGGCAATCTCGCCCCTAAACGGTCAGATATTCCCAAAAACAAGCTATTCTGCCGTGCCAAAATTGACCAGAGCCTGGCTAACTCTGCCAGCCGCCTCGCTCCTCCCGTGAGGCGCAGTGGGTAACGCTGCGACAAAATTCTAGCCCGCCGCGTTCAAGGTCCGACCTGGGGCAGGGCTGCCCTACCCCCAACCACCCCAGGCCCCGACCTCTAATTTCAACTTGTGCCATTGATCCGATGGAAGAGTTTTTAAGTCGATTCAGGAACGCCCGATTCCGCGATGTTCAAGGTTTTTGACTCTAAAATTTTCTGCCCCACGGTAGACCAACCCGCTAGGGCTGCACCCCACCCACTTGTGACAGCGGGTTATCATGGGGAGACCATTGACATTTCTTAACAAATCCGAGAGCGCGTTTAGATCGAACCCTTAGCCAATTAGCAAGACTGATTTATTCATGACGGCTTCCTCCTCCTCGACCAGCGGCATCAAAGGCTTTGTGGAGAATCGCATTCTCCTGGGCCAGCCCCTGACCTCAGAACTGGCCGCCATTTTGCTGGTGTACTTTGTGCAGGGCATTTTGGGCCTGGCCCGGCTGGCGGTGAGTTTCTTTCTCAAAGACGATCTGGGGCTAACCCCGGCGGAAGTAGCTGCCCTCAGCGGTATTGCTACGCTGCCCTGGACGGTCAAACCCGTCTTTGGCCTCCTGTCGGATGGTCTACCCATTTTTGGCTACCGGCGGCGACCCTACCTGATCCTGTCGGGAATTTTAGGGGCTGGCGCGTGGCTGGCGCTGGCGACGGTGGTGCAGACGGGCTGGGCTGCGATCGCGGCTATCACCCTCAGCTCGCTATCGGTCGCCGTCAGCGATGTCATCGTTGACTCGCTGGTAGTTGAACGCGCCCGGGGTGAATCTCTCGGCAAAGCTGGCACCCTGCAGTCGCTGGCCTGGGGTACCTCAGCGGTGGGTGGCGTGCTCACCGCCTACCTGGGCGGGGCGCTGCTCCAGCACATTAGCACTCGTGCGGTATTTGGCATTACCGCCACCTTTCCGCTGATTGTCTCCCTGGTCGCGGTGCTAATTACCGAAGACCCGGTAGATTCTCCCAGCTGGACGGTGGTGGGCAATCAGGTTAAGCAGCTGTGGCAGGCCGTTCGCCAGCGGGCGATCTGGATGCCCGCCCTGTTTCTATTTCTGTGGCAGGCCACTCCCACCGCCGACGCCGCCTTCTTTTTCTTTACCACCAACGATTTAGGCTTTCAGCCCGAGTTTTTGGGTCGGGTGCGGCTGGTGACCAGCCTGGCGGCGCTGCTGGGGATATGGGTGTTTCAGCGATTTTTGCGCACGGTGCCCTTTCGCACCATTTTTGCCTGGTCAACGGTGCTTTCCAGCCTGCTCGGTATGAGCATGCTGCTGCTGGTTACCCACGTCAACCGCACCCTGGGCATTGGCGATGAGTGGTTTAGCCTGGGCGACAGTTTGGTGCTCACCGTCATGGGCGAAATCGCCTTTATGCCGGTGCTGGTGCTCTCGGCTCGCCTCTGCCCCCCCGGCGTAGAGGCCACCCTGTTTGCCCTGCTGATGTCGGTGGTGAATTTAGCTGGGCTGCTCTCCCACGAGCTGGGGGCCGTGCTCACCCACTGGCTCAGCGTGACCGAAACCAACTTCGACAACCTGTGGGAACTGGTGCTGATTACTAACCTCACCACCCTGCTGCCCCTGCCGCTGCTGTTTTTGCTGCCCTCATCGTCGTCGCAGAGCGTTGGCGACAGCCACACCGAAGCGCTACCTCCGGCTGAAACAGCTGGGGTATCTACCGCTCTCTTTGCCGCTGTCTCAACCGAGCACCCCGTCGCCGTGGGTGACCCCGATTAGCCCAAAGCCGGCGATCGCGCCCGAAACAGGCAGGCCGACGGATGGCACTACCGCCTCGGGTTATGCACCCTGTCTTTGTAATCCTTCTATTCTTTTATCTTTCCAATCGAGATGCCTACCTACCCCATCATCAACTCCCCCACCATGACCGCCGCTGAGGCTGGGTCTAACGCCGCCTTTTCCGTCGAAGACTGGAGCAGCGGCTACCGCTCTCAGCCCAACGAGTACAGCTACTGGGTCACCGATATCGATGGCCACATTCCGGCAGATCTCGAGGGCACTCTGTTTCGCAATGGCCCCGGCCTGCTCGATGTGAATGGCTACCCGGTCAAGCATCCGTTTGATGGAGACGGCATGATCAGCAGCCTCGCCATTAGGGATGGGAAAGCATTTTTTCGCAACCGCTTTGTGCGCACAGAGGGCTATGTAGCCGAGCAGCAGGCTGACAAGCCCCTGTTTCGCGGCGTGTTTGGCACTCAAAAGCCCGGCGGTCCTCTGACCAACGCCTTTGACCTCAACCTCAAGAATATTGCCAACACCCACATCGTCTACTGGGCCGACAAGCTGCTGGCCCTATGGGAAGCAGCCGAACCCCATCGCCTGGATCCATCTACCCTAGAAACCCTGGGGCTAGACTATCTGAACGGGCTGATTGCGCCCGGCGGCTCCTTCACTGCTCACCCTAAAATCGACGCTGGACACCACGGCGACCAGCGTCTAGTAGGCTTTTCGCTCAAGACCGGGCTGTCCAGCAAGATCACGCTCTACGAAATCGACGCCCAGGGCAATGGTATCCGCCAGCAAAGCCACTCGATTCCTGGCTTTGCCTTCATTCATGACTTTGCCCTTACCCCCAACTACGCCATCTTCTTCCAAAACCCCGTCAGTTTTGGCCCAATTCCCTTTTTGCTAGGGTTCAAGGGCGCGGCAGAATGCATTAGCTTCAACCCTAAAGAACCAACCAAAATTCTGATCGTTCCCCGCAATGGTGACCCCATGCAGGTGATCGAGACTGACCCCTGCTTTGTATTTCACCACGCCAATGCCTTCGAGCAAGAGGGTCAGATCATCATCGACTCTGTTTGTTACGGCAGTTTCCCTTCCCTAGACGGCAGCAGCGACTTCCGCGACGTCGATTTCGACAGCGTGCCGGCGGGGGAACTGTGGCGCTTTAGCCTCGATCTAGAGGCGGGTACGGCTGAGGTCAGTAAACAGGTGACCCGTTGCGTGGAGTTTCCTACCCTGCACCCCGACTACCTGGGGCGGCCCTACCGTCATCTATTTATTGGCACCGCCCACGCGCCTCAGGGCAACGCCCCACTACAGGCCCTGCTCAAGCTCGATACTCACACAGGCGAGACCCAGGTGTGGAGCGCTGCCCCACGCGGGTTTATGGGCGAGCCCTTGTTTGTGCCCCGTCCTCAGGGTCAGGGCGAGGACGACGGCTGGGTGCTGGTGCTGATGTACAACGCTGAGCGCCAGTGCTCTGATCTGGTCATTTTAGAGGGCCAAGACATTGAGGCTGGCCCCGTGGCCCGCTTAAAGCTGCCCCACCATGTGCCCTACGGCCTGCACGGCAGCTTTGTGAGCCAATACTTTGGGCCAGAAGCTAGCTCCCAGGACGCTCAAGGTTAGAATTAATCTAACTAGAACTATACGGGCTGGTGCCTATGCCCTCTGCTTCACCCGTTCAGGCGGCTCAGGAGCCATTTATTCCGGTCATGCGGGAGCTAGCGCGAACGTACCAGGCGTTTTCGGCCTATTCTGACGCTCACGTGCGGCAGTTTGACCTCACCCCCGCCCAATTCGATGTGATCGCCACCCTGGGCAACACCCAGGGCATGACCATGGGCGATATTGGCGAAAAGACCCTGATTACTAAGGGCACTCTGACTGGGGTGGTCGATCGCCTGGTGCAGAAGCAGCTGGTGCAGCGCGAAACCCCTGCCGACAACCGCCGCAGCGTTGTGGTGCAGCTCACAGCGGCTGGCCAAGCGGTGTTCGAAGAGGCGTTTCCTGCGCACATTGCCCATATAAAGGAGTGCTTTGAGCAGCTGACCCCAACAGAGCTAGAAACCCTGCGGGGGCTGCTGGCCCGTCTACGCCAGGCCTTTTAAGGGCAGCTGTTGGCAGATGTTTCCAGCTATTGGGCCAACACAGAAAAGGTAAAAAGGGTGGCGATCGCGCCTCACCACTACCTGCACCAGTCGACATATACCCAGCGGCATCAGACTCTACCTATTGGTAACGTTTTGTTCTCGCTCTGGGGGCAGGGCAAACGCATACTCACCCAGCCCCAGCGAGGACTTTGGTGAGATAAGTGTTATCCCAGCCAGCTTTAAGGCGTTTCGCCTTCTTGCCAACCTTGGCTGAGGATTCTCGTGAGAGCAGGTTGAGGGCCATATGCCGAATGACGGCCATGTTGTGGGGGGCATAGCCTGCGCGAATGCGGG
>PYER01000332.1 GCA_003017855.1 filamentous cyanobacterium CCT1 | reverse complement strand
GTGTCAGGCCCTCAACCTGGTTACTCCCACCGATCTGAGCGATCGCCGGGTGAAGTCGGTATTTGTTATGAATCCGGTGGGCAGCGTCCTGTTTGGGCCCGTTGGCTACGGCCAGATTGACCTGCCGGTAATGGTGGTAGCGGGCACGGCTGACACCATTGCCCCCGCCTATCCAGAGCAGATCATGCCCTTTACCTGGCTCACCACGCCCGATCGCTACCTGCTGTTGATCAGCCAGGGCACCCATTTCTCCGCCATTGGCGATATCGCGACGGGCGACCAGCCCCTGCCCATTCCGCCAGAGCTGATTGGGCTGCGCCCCGAGCTAGTGTGGAACTACATGCAGATCCTTGGGCTGGCCTATTTTAAGCTCACCCTGGAGGGTGACCAGCGATTTCAACCGGCTCTGCAGCCCGCCTTTGCCGCCGCGCTGGGGGTCGATCCCTACCTGCTCAGCCTGCTCAGCTCCCCCAGCGCTGACATCAGCCCCGATGCTGCCCCTGACGCCGCGCCTGAACCGACGCCCGCCCCGGTCGACGCCGGGCTCAGCGATCCCCTGTCCCCCTAGGATCAAACCCTCTTTCACCCCGGTCTGCTCCCTGGTATGGTGTCAGAGCCGGCTATAGTCTCAAACGTGGTATGAGTTCTGGTGCTGCATCGGCTGCGATCATTGGCTGGCGAGAATGGGTAGCCCTTCCCGGTCTGGGGGTTCAGGCCATCAAGGCTAAGATTGATACCGGGGCGCGATCGTCGGCGCTCCATGCCTTCGCGGTGGAACGGTTTGAGCAGGGCGGTCGAGCGATGGTGCGCTTTCAGGCTCACCCCCTCCAGCGCAACGACGACGTTGTGGTCACCGCCGAAGCGGTCCTCTTAGAGGAGCGCGAGGTACGCAACTCGGGGGGGCAGGCGGAGCTGCGCCCGGTAATCGAAACCCAGGTGCAGGTAGGCCGCGCCCTATGGACCATTGAGCTGACCCTGACCAATCGCGATGAGATGGGCTTTCGCATGCTGCTGGGGCGGCAGGCGGTGCGGCGGCGCTACCTGGTAGATCCGGGGCGATCGTACCTGCAACCCCTGCCCAAACTGCCCGCTTAGCCCCTAATTACCGCTAAACTAACCCCCGAGGATGACTCCTGAGGCCCATGAAGATCGCGATTTTATCCAGGGATGCCACCCTCTACTCGACCCGGCGATTGATGCAGGCGGGGGAAGAGCGTGGCCACGACATGCAGGTGATCGACCACCTGCGCTGCTACATGAACATCACCTCCCATCAGCCCAAGGTCATGTACCAAAGCCAGCCGATGGTCGACATCGACGCGGTGATCCCCCGGATTGGGGCATCGAACACCTTCTACGGCACGGCGGTGGTGCGCCAGTTTGAAATTATGGGGGTGTTTACGGCCAATACCTCGATGGCTATTTCGCGATCGCGCGACAAGCTCAGGTCGCTCCAGATCATGGCCCGTCGGGGCATTGGCTTGCCGGTGACGGGCTTTGCCCACTCCACCAAAGACATCGACGGCCTGGTCGATATCGTCGGCGGGGCCCCCCTGGTGATCAAGCTGCTCGAAGGCACCCAGGGTATTGGCGTGGTGCTGGCCGAAACCCAGCAGGCGGCCAAGTCGGTAATCGAAGCCTTTCGCGGCCTCGACGCCAACATTCTGGTGCAGGAGTTTATCAAAGAAGCGGGCGGCATGGACATTCGCTGCTTTGTGATTGGCGACAAGGTGGTCGCCGCCATGAAGCGTCAGGGCGCCCCCGGTGAGTTTCGCTCCAACCTGCACCGGGGCGGCTCGGCCAGCCGGGTGCGCCTTACCCCCGAGGAGCGCAGCACCGCCATTCGGGCCGCCAAAGCGATGGGCCTGCGGGTGGCCGGGGTCGATCTACTGCGCTCCAACCACGGCCCGGTGGTAATGGAGGTCAACTCGTCGCCAGGGCTAGAGGGAATCGAAAAAGCCACCGATATCGATGTGGCGGGCAAAATCATCGACTTTGTGGTCAAGCACGCTGCCCCCGACAAAGACCGCGATCGCATCAAATACTAGCCGTCGAAGGTGAGAAGGCTGCCAAGCCAAGGGTGTAGAAGGCTTTGGTTCAGGGTTGACCGTAAACCGTACTCCGTAGACCGTACACCTACCCCTAAACCCTGGCCGCCGGTTTCGTCGCCAAATTGTCACAGCGAATCGCGGCAAAGTGTCACAGCTTCGCCATGGACCTGCCACCCCTGCGCAATACCATGACTTTATTGTTGTAAACATCATGCGAGATTCAAACGAGGTAACAGCAATGAACAGGGATGGTTCTGGACAGGGCTCTAGGCAGAATGCTGAGCGCGGTTCTGGGCGCAATCTTCGACCCGCCGCTAAGTCACTGGCCCTGGTGCTTATGGGCGCAGGCATCGCTACCGCTAGCGGCCAGGCCTTGACTACCCTAATGCAGCCTGCCGGTGTCGATGCTCCAGTCGCCACCGATGTCTTTTGGGACAACGGCTTCTGGAACAACGACGAGCAGCCCACCCCTGACGCCGAGGCCCAAGCGCCTGAGCCCAACGGAGTTCAAAACAACTTGGCCGTAGCTCCCTCGGTGTCTAGCCCCAACCTGATTGCCGACATTGTGCGCCAGGTGGAGCCTTCGGTGGTGCGCATCGATGCGTCCCGCACGGTGCAGACCAACCTGCCGCCCATGTTCCAGGACCCGTTCTTCCGCCAGTTCTTTGGCAACAACATTCCTGCACCCCAGCAGCAGCAGGTGCAGCGGGGCGTCGGCTCGGGCTTTATCACCTCCGCTGACGGGCGCATTATTACCAATGCTCACGTAGTCGCCGGAGCTGACGAGGTGCAGGTGACGCTTTCTGACGGGCGCAGCTTTAGCGGCCAGGTCATGGGGGCCGACTCGGTGACCGACATTGCGGTAATTAAAATCGACGCCCAAAACCTGCCTGCCGTCGCCATCAGCAACTCAGACCAAATCCAGCCCGGCGAGTGGGCGATCGCCATTGGCAACCCCCTGGGCCTCGACAGCACCGTAACCGCCGGTATTATCAGCGCCACGGGTCGCTCCAGCCGCCAGGTGGGCGTGCCCGACAAGCGAGTTAACTTCATTCAAACCGATGCCGCCATCAACCCCGGCAACTCTGGCGGGCCACTGCTCAACCTCAACGGCGAAGTGATTGGCGTCAATACCGCCATTATCCAGGGGGCGCAGGGTCTGGGCTTTGCCATTCCGATCAACACTGTGCAGCGGATCAGCTCTGAGCTGATTGAAAACGGTCGGGTTGAGCATGCCTACCTGGGCATTCAAATGGTGAACCTGACGCCAGAGCTGAGACAAAACATCAACAGCGATCCCAACCGGCCGTTCTCGGTCAACGTCGATTCGGGCGTGCTGATTGGCCGCGTTTTGCCCAACTCTCCGGCGGCTCAGAGCGGGCTGCGAGAGGGAGATGTGATCGTGGCCATTGAAGGCCAGCCCGTGACTGAAAGCACGGCTGTCCAGCAGGCCGTAGAGGGCTCTCGGGTGGGGCAAAACCTCAGGCTCACCCTGCAGCGCGACGGCCGTGAGCAGACCGTTACGGTGCGGCCCGGCAATCTCCCCAACCAATAATGCATCTACCCGGCTCCGCTCCCGTTTCTGAGCGGAGTTGATGCAGAGGGCGCGGCAGGCTGCCGCGCCCTTTTTTTGCCATTTCAGCTGTTGCCTCCGTCGGGAGCGCTGCTCGGGGTGGCCAGCATTTCGATGTGCAGTTCCGGCATCAGCCGCTTCAGGTTTTTGAGCGATCGCGTCTGCCAGAGAATGCCCTCAGAACCGCGAAAGCTGAGGCGGGTAGTGCCGCGATCGCGCACCTTGACCACAAACATCGACAGCATGCTGATGCCCGAGCTGTTGAGAAATTCCAGCTGATGCAGGTCAACGGTGCAGGTGTCGTGGGCGGCGGCCGTTAGCAGCAGATCCATCACGGGCTGGTAGGCCTCGATGCCGTCTAGGCGCAAAAATCCCTCAATGACGACGGTAGCCGTATCTGCCTGGTAGTAGACGCGGTAGTCTTCGGTTTCAATGATGGCGGATTCGGGCATGGCGGATTCAGGCATCATGGCAGAGATCGGAATCGAGTTAGGCATAGCAGACAGGCGATAAAAACTGAGCCCAGGGCTCTACCCGCTAGGGTGCGCTCGCTTCACCCTAAAGTAGCGACATTCGATCAAAAAGCCGTCTTTAGGCTGAGATAAGCCTGCACATCGACTTGAGTCAGGTCTGGCAGCTGGGGCTGGGGGCTAAACCCCCAGCCAAATTCTACGCCGTAGTCACATATCATCGTCAAAAAGCCCATGTGCGATTCGCCATGGCCTGTGGCGGCCTTTTCCAGCTGTTGGGCAAACAGATCGTCGAGGTCGGCGGCGGTCAAAATCTCTTGAATAAAGGCTTGAAACTGATCCGCCGCCAGCGGCTCGACCAGGTTAAGCGACTGAAAAACAATGTAGTCTTCGTACAAAAATAGCGAAATACTGATCGGCTCTGGGGAGCGATCGGTGTGGTATTTGATGGCATTTTCGAGCAGCTCATTGGCGATGTAGCTAATGGCAGCCTTGACGGTATCGCGCTGCATCAAATCGTCTGCTGCCCCATTTTTTTGCGGATTGCCCGGAAAAAAGGTGGCGAAATAGTCACCCAAAAAATCAGCCGACAGCCCATAGTTACGCCACCGCTGCTGACGCGCTGAGGCAGAGGGTGAGAAACAAATGGTGAGGTATTCTTTGCTGTTGTCCAAGCAGGTGGCGAAGCGACCAAACTGATTAGGCATAGAGAGAGAGAGCATAGCAATAATCACCCGCAGTAAGCCACAAACGTCGGATTGAGCCGGCTCAGCCTGGGCGGCTAAACAGCGGCTGCAAAAATCTGGTTTTTACCCAGGCGCTTGGCCTGATACAACTGCTCATCGGCCCGTTGCAGCAGGTCGGCCCCAGTGGCGCTGGCCTGGGGAATGGTACCCGCCACCCCAATGCTCACCGTGACCACCGGGGCCACCGTGGAGTACTGGTGCGGAATGCGCAATCCTAAGACTTCCCGCTGAATACGCTGGGCTACCACCTGGGCTTCGGCCAGGGTAGTGCGGGGCAAAATGGCCACAAACTCTTCGCCGCCGTAGCGGGCCACCAGGTCGTTGGCGTGGTGCAGGCAGTGGCGCAGCACGGTGGCCACCTGCACCAGGCAGGTATCGCCCGCCAGGTGACCGTAGGTGTCGTTATAAATTTTGAAGGCGTCGAGGTCACAGAGAATGACGGCCAGGGGGCTCTGCTCGCGCGCCATATCCTGCCACTGCTGCTCCAGGTACTCGTCAAAGCGGCGGCGGTTGGGAATTTGGGTCAACCCGTCGATGTCGGCCCGCACCATGGCGGCGCAAAACTTCTGGTGCCACTGGGTGTCGAGGGTATCGCCGTGCTCCATGATGGTGTGCATGATGATTTCCAGATCGGCCTTCTGTCGCGAGATCAGGTCGACCAGGGTTTTGAGGGTGGCCTCGGCCCGCAGTCGCTCGGCCATTTCGGCCTGGAGGCGCTGGTTGGTGCTGTGCAGGTCGGCTTCGATCAGATCGCCGTGCTCAGCGGTGGTCGATAGAGCAATGCGCAAATCGGCGTTTTCCTGGCGCAGCCGCTGATTCTCCTGCAGAATCTGGTGCAGGTCGATCGCTAGAGATGCGTCTACGGGTAACGCTGGGGATACCTCTGTCGGTGCGCCAGCAGATGCATTGGGGG
>PYER01000040.1 GCA_003017855.1 filamentous cyanobacterium CCT1 | reverse complement strand
GGCGGGTACAGTGGCTACCGCCTCAGGTTGTGGCGGGGTAGCGGCGGGCGCAGGGGTTGTCGCCGTACCGGGGGCAGCGGGTGGCTCTTGAGTCAGCACCGGGCTGGCTCCCGCAGCGCTGGGGATGGCGGGTGCCGTGGCGATCGCACCCGATTGGGCAGTCTCAGCGGTAGGGGGTTCTAGCGAGGGGGAGTTCGTTGCCTGGGGCGCAACCGCCACCGGGCCAACGGCGGCATCGAGTTCGGCCAGGCTGGGTACCGAGACCTGCTCCCCTGGCTGCCCCAGATTAAACGGATCGACAGGCAGGGTCTCGGGCAGGTTCGTCAAACTGTCGATATCGCTGGGCAGCATCAGGTTAGCGGCCGAGGTGCTGAGCCGCCCTGTCCCGGCCGCTGGAAAGCCCAGCTGAGGGCTATTTCCTGGAATCACCGGCAGTTCTACAATCATTTGACCGCTGCCGGAAGCCGGAGCCTGGCTGGGTACCGCCACCGTCGGGGCACCTGGAGTGGCGAGGGCGGTGAGCACCCAGCGGGTTTGCTCGCTAGCCGCGATCGATACCAGGCTGGCCCCGTCTGCCGCCAGCGCCGTACCGGCGGCCAGATCGAGTACGACCACCGTGGCGTCGTTGACCTGACTGAGGCTCACCTGGCTGACGGCGCCGCTGTAGGTTTGCTGAGTCGCCACCTCCCCCAGCTGGGTCTGGGGCAGCGTGAGAACAATGCGGGCCGGATTGTTCTCGACCCTGTACTGAGGCGTAATGCCGCTGGGCAGCGTCAGGGTCAGCTGTTGGGTAGATGGGTCAAACTGCCAGGTCGTCAGGGTATCTGCCCGCGCAGCAGGGCTGATCATCAGCAGAGTAGACATGATCAGACCGCTTCCGGCCCAGCCCCCCAGGCGATGGCCGATCGCCCCCGGGCGCGAGAACGCAAACAGTTGGGTTAAATGTTCCATGGGTTGTGTCTCCCTCTGATGCCGTGTGTGAGTTGGAGTTTGCGAAGGTGAAGTGAACCTGGCGATAACTTTACGGACAGCTAACGCTAGATGCAGCGTAACGAGCGTCCCTAAACCGCCTAAATACAGCGTGAACCCAAAGCCTAACTAAGGATACGCACAATCTTGAAAATTGCAAGAGGCACGGGAATATCAGATCTTCGAGAATGTGCAGAGGTATGGGCTGGGAACTTGCGAGTTAGCGATCGCGTCGCGGGAGACTAGAGAATCGCTCGCTCTGGGCTAAGCACCGTTGAGGTCTGGTCTACTGGCCAGCCGATAGGGCACCCTGGGCAAAGACGTACTCACACACGCTATCGACTGGAGGCAGCACACCATGGCCCGTTCTACGACCGGCACGTTCGCAACGTTACTTATGGGTGGGTTAGCCACCACGCTATTTCTGGGGCCGCTGGGGGCACCAAGCGAGGCTCAGACAGAAACTGAGGGAACGCCTGAGAACGCTCCAGCCGAACCTGCCGAGGCCGATACTGCGCCTCGCTTTACCTGTCAGATCCAGGATGGACGGTACACCGTCATGTATTCGCCCACCAGTCAGCCGGGGCAGGCCTACCCCTGGGCCGTGCCCGAGGACATGGGTAGCACCTGGCCAGCCGAGCGCCGCTGTGCCACTATTAGCGATCGCTTAGAGCAGTACCGCCCAGACGGCCTGCTGGCCCTGGAGACCGCCGTTGAAAATGGTTACAACACCGTTTGTGTCACCACCGAAAACGTGCCGGGCTGCCGCATCGTCTTCACCGTCCCGCCTGGGCAGGATGCGGCCGTCACCCGCGATCGCGTGTTTGACAACCTGACCATTGCCGATCGGGGCGACCAAACCCAGGGGGTAACCACCTTTGCGGGTGGCAACAGCGACATACTGGGCCAAATCGGCAGCGTCCTGGGGCTGCCCGGCGCAGCTTCCTCTAGCAGCCCCACCAACGGCATCAACCTCAAACCTTTTCTCGACCCTGCCGATGGTGGCACTGGCGCTCGTCTCAACGGCGGCAGCCCCGCCGGTCGGTCCCTCGACCCCGACGCCTTTCGTTAGCCAGAACGGGCCATCTAATCCACCATGTGCTGGCTAAATAGGTAGCTCAAAAATAAAATTTGCAGGGCCGTGAACAGGCAGGCCGCAAACCCAGTCCAGTAAAGGGCGGTGTATAGGCGGCCCCACCACAGCAAAAACGGCGCTGGCTCAGGTATCTGGGCTAGCGCCGTTTTTGTACCCTGCAAAAACCTCATCATGCCGACAAAATTAGCCGTCAGCAACCCTACTAGCAGGGCTAAAACAGCTGCTGTGAGCGGGCTAATCATGCCGTAGCCAACCCTCATGGAGGCTATCACAAAACCGCTGAACCCCACTGCTAGAGCAAAAACGGCGGCAGTGGCAACCCACCGCCCTGCTTCTCCATGGCCAGACCGCTGCGGCGATTGGTCCCACTGGGTCAGTACCCAGGTCAAACTCACCGCCAGCAGCACGGCCAGGGTAAAGCTGGCCCGGAGCCAGGCGGTTTCCGATACCCATTGCAGCCAGGGCACCAGAGTACCCGCGTTAGCGCTGTTGACTTCGAAGCTAGGGTCTCGCAGGGGCGACGCCCAGTGAATAAGCACGGCCAGCCCCGCCGAAACCAGTACCAACCCCCCAAAGCTGATCCAAGAAAGCCGCTGAAGACGTTGCCCCATAACCATTAACCTCAAACTTGCGCTAAAGCCTCACCCAGCCGAACCGACACGATCTGGGATTGAGATTCCCCAATGGGCTAGGGCAGGCCGCCGTTTTCCCAAATGAGGTGCCCAATTCCCATCGCTGTAGGTAACACTCAAACAGAATGTAAGACGCTAGGGCTTTGTAATGGTTGCCGCAATTTGCGCAAGGGGCGCGGTGCAAATCGCCCTTCCAAACTGGCACCATCGGCCCTGATCGAGTGGGCAAGCGACAGGGCTTCGTGGTAATCAAAAGGCAGTAACGGCGTGGTGTTATGCTCATTCCTCCCGGTTTTTTACAGCGATCGCTGGTTCTCGACCAGGGCACAGTGGCCTATGTTGAGGCCGATCCTGACTTTTGGCCTGGGCCACCGCCCAACTCGGTGCCGCTGCTGTTTATTCATGGGTTTGGCGGCGGGTCATCCAGCTACGAATGGTCGAAGGTGTACCCAGCCTTTGCGACCGAGCACCCGATACTGGCCCCAGATCTCATTGGCTGGGGTTACTCTGACCACCCCGATCGTCCCTGCACCACCGCCGACTACCTCGCCCTGCTGAGTCAGCTGATCGACAGGCTCTGCCCGGCTCCGCCTGTTGTAATTGCCTCTTCCCTCAGTGCCGCCATGGTGGTGCGGGTCGCCGTTGACTACCCCGATCGCCTGCGAGGGCTAGTCTTGGTGGCTCCGGCGGGGCTGGCCGACTTTGGTCAGGACCCCAGCGGCTCGGTCGTCAACCAGATCGTCAAGCTGCCCGTAGTTGATCAGTTGCTCTACCGGGGGGCGATCGCCACCAGCGAGGGCATTCGGTTGTTTTTGGTCCAGCGCCAGTTTGCCGATCCCAGCAAAATTGCCGACGAGATAGTGGCGGCCTACCTGGCCTCGGCTCAGCAGCCTAATGCCGATGTCGCCGCCCTGGCCTTTGTGCGGGGCGATCTGAGCTTTGATCTGGCCCCCTATCTGTCTCGGCTCACAACTCCCACCGCCCTGATCTGGGGCGAAATGGCCCAGCTCACCCCTGTGGAAACTGGCCGTCGTCTGGCTGCTCTCAACCCCGCCGCCATTCGTCGCTTTGAGGTACTGCCTGGAGTCGGGCTCACCCCTCAGCTTGAGCAGCCTGGGGTCACGATTGGTTTAATTCAGCAGTATCTGAGCGACCTGACCGCATAGGGCCTGGCTGCTTGAGAAGGATTACTCCACAGGCTGAAACCCCGCCCCGGTGAGCAGGTTGCCCTCGGTATCAATAAACCCCCAGCCGTTGTCAACCTGCACCCGTGCCCGCCCCTCAGAAAATGGCCCGGCGTTGCTGTATTGAGGTTCTACGACCCAGTCTCCCTCGGGGTTAATGTAGCCGTAGCGCCCGGCTTGCTGCACAGCAGCCAAACCCTCTGAAAAGTCAGCCGCGTAGGCAAATTGAGGCGCAATAGCCACCTCACCTGTGCGGTCCACGTATCCCCACTGGCTGTCGATCAGCACGGCAGCCAGCCCCTCAGCAAAATCAGAGGCAAAGGGAAACCTTGGCTCAATTACCGTGGCTCCAGTGGCGTCGACAAAGCCAAAGTTGCGGCCCTGGCGCACCCGAGCCAGCCCCTCAGAAAAGCTAAAGGCGCCATCGTAGCTGGGGGCAATAGCCATAGTGCCGTTCGGGTCAATATAGCCGTAGAGCCGATCTAGCCTGGCCACTGCCAGCGACTCAGAAAAACTCCAGGCATCCTTAAGCGTCGGCGGGATGGCGGGGCGACCGTCAGTGTCGATATAGCCGTAGGCATCTCCCAGTTTGACCAGGGCGCGACCGCTGACAAACCGCTCGGCCAGGTCAAACTGGGGCTCAATAACCCAATCGCCCTGGGGGTTGATGTAGCCGTATTTGGTGCCCCCCTGCACTGCTGCCAGCCCTTCTGAAAAGGACTTAGCCTGGCGAAACTGCACCGGTATAGCCCACTCTCCCTGTCGGTCAAGGTAGCCAAAGAAGGCTCCCACCTGGGCTACCGCCAGCCCCTCGGCGTAGTCAGCGGCCACAGTGACGTTATCATCGGCAATTTGAATATTGAGCCTGCCCTCGCGATCGATGTAGCCCAGGCGTGATTTCGAACGGACCAGGGCCACCCCTTCGGCAAAATCTGACACCGTGTCAAAGAGCAGGGGGCTAGTCATGGCGCTGGCCAGGGCAACGGGCTGAGGATTTATGAACTGTAGCATTGTCGTGGCCTGCTGCGACGGGCGATCGAACCCTTCAGACAAAGGGGCACAGGCGGCCAGGGCCAGTAGCCCTAGCCCGGCCCAACTCCTGCGCTGCCAGCGCCAGGCCCCGTGCGATCGCGCCACAGCTCCCCTTTGCCCTAGCCAAACTCTTCAAGCAGAGCAGCCCTGCCAGGCTGCTTCCCCTGTTGCTACCATGACGGATCTTTTTGCCATCGTGGAGAAATTTTAAGAAAAGCTCAGGTTAGGGCGTCAAAATCTATCCACAGACGAGGAAAACAGAGCGCACCGGCCTGCGCTTCGGCTCGGTTAATCGCCCAGGTTTAACGACAGCTGCGGCGGGTGAAGCTCATGGTAGAGCGCCTCCAGATCGCGGCGGCGATACAGGTGGCGGTTGCCCCGCCGCGACGTGCGCCGCTCACAGCCCTGGGCATCCAGCCTTTGCTGCAGCTCAACGCGAGGGTGGCCAAAGGCTTTGGCGGCCTCCCGCAGTGGCACCCACTGGGCATCAAACTGCTGCCGCAGGGCCTCGTCCGAGGTGTTGTCCAGGCGCTCAAGCAGCAGGTTGGCCAGCAGCCAGCAGGCCTTGGTATCGGCCATAGCCCGGTGCGATCGCCCCACGTCAAAGCCAAAATGCTGCACCAGCTGAGGCAAACTGCGGGAGGGCAGGTCAGCCAGCAGCAGCCGCGATAAAATCACGGTGCAAAACTGCTGAGCCTCGGGGCGCTTAAACCTCTGTCCCAGCCGCTGGTACTCGGCCTGAATAAAGCTGTAGTCAAAGGCCAGGTTGTGGCCGGTAAGCACCCCTCGGTCGAGGGGCGTTCGCAGCGCCTGCCACACGGTATCGGTGGCCGTACCCTGCTCGACCATGGCCGTAGTAATGCCCGTCAGTCGGGTAATGGTGGCCGGCACTCGCACCTGGGCATTGACTAAAAAAGTCGCTTCGTGGGTAATTCCGTCCTCCAGCGACCCCTGCACTACCGCAATTTCAATTACCCTGGCCTCCGGGGGGCGTGACCCCGTAGTTTCGACATCTACCACCGTGAGCATGGCCTTGGGCAACTGGCGGTAGTAGGCCAACAGCTGGTCCGTAAAGAGCGCAGTCTGCGCAATGCTGCCCACCGATACAGGAACCATAGTGCAACTACCGCAGGGAACCCTCCTAAGGTGCCACATTTTGCTCACAACCAACCCTCTCAGGCCGCAAAATGCCATAGATCCCTGCCTGGGTTGGACGTGAAAGCCGTCACCGCCTCTGACTTTTCGTTGGCGGTGCTGTAGCCGCCCCTAACCTGGCCCGGTCCGCAGGGTCAGGTATCTTTAGACGCAGGCTTACGGCGGAGGCGGGCAAAGCGCTCCTTAATCACCAGCCATAGAAACGGAAAATCGTCGATCAGGTAGCGCTTCCATAGCCGGCCTGGCTCAGTGCTAAGGCGGTAGAGCCACTCTAAACCCAGCCTGCTCAGCAGTTCTGGGGCGCGAGGCTTATTGCCAGCCTCAAAGTCAATGGCGGCCCCTACGGCTAGAAAGATATCAATGTTGGGCAGCTGGTCACGGTACTTGGCAATCCATTTTTCCTGTTTAGGCGCCCCTACCCCTACGACCAACACGTTGGCGGACGATTGACGAATCATGTCTAGAATGCGATCGCATTCAGCCTCGTCTTTTTCAAACCCAAACGTCGGTGAGTGAGCCTGCACAACAATCTGCCGGCCAATGCGGGCGTTGATGCGCTCCATAGCCTTGGCTGCAATGCCCTCGGCGCCTCCCATTAAGAAGATCTTAATCGCTTCGTTGTGGCGGTGGTGCTCACAAAACATCGGGAACAGATCGGAACCCGAAATTTTTGCCTTCAGGGGCGTACCCAAAAACTTCAAGGCGAACATCAGCACCTGGCTATCGCAAACGCGATAGTCGGCCGTTCTGTAGGCCTTGACAAAATCGATGTCTTTTTGCAGCTTCATCAGGTGGTCGACGTTTGGCGTAAATACCACACCCCGTTTGAGCTGACTCAAAAAGTCGTTGACCGAGATGTTGTCAATGGGAATGCTCAGAATCTCGACCTGAGTCTGGAGGTGGTCGTACTGCTGCTTGCGCAGTTCTCGAGCCGTAGACTCCAGGGCTGCCTTCCGAAACTGACGGTAAAGCTGCTTGACATCGGAGGCTGGAACAGGCTTCTTATCCTGTACTGCTGCGGCTATGGTTGTGGAGGAATCGGCGGCAGTTAACGGCAACTCCTTGATCTCTAACTCCTGCTCGATGGCATTTTCGACATCGTTATTGAGCGCGGCGACATCAACAGCTGAAGTTGACGTAGAAACAAGCTTATTACGCTTTAACTCCATAAAATTATCCAACGTTTAGGGACCACAGGGATAATCATCAACCATAGTGCTGGGATCCATGTCAGCTCCATTTCAAGTTGACTTCTCCCATAACCTACCATCCATGGTCCATTCATCGTGGGCAGATGCGACCATTGCTGCACGCTAACTCGGTGACATAAGAATGTTATAAGAACAACCAGTCATCTCAGCAGAATTGAGGTGTTCATAAAGTATGCTCACTGAGCTAGGGGGTATTTTTAGGGAAAACCTCCGTCGACTTTGTTTAAGTAAATTGTGAGCGGTTGCAGATGGCTTATTCATACTAGGGTTGGGGGGGAAGCAAGTGTGGCTGTTCTCAGCTCAGTTCATAGTCGGTTTATGAAGGCTGAATATTTCTGTAAACTCAAACACCTTTCGTAAACAATTCTTGAACTCGCCCCAACTCAGATCCAAGGAGCATACATCCCATAGATTCGGGATGCAGCTCCCAAATCCTTTAAAGTTGTAGCAGTTCATATTCTATGGGTCAGCGGCCTGGTGATGTCATGCCAAGAACAGCTTACCCACAGTGACCGCTAAACCTGCCATTACCTGTTGCCCATGACTTCTCCTCCTCGCGATGTTCAGCTTTACGCTATGGCAGCCGGCACTACGGTCCTGCGCTGCCGCAGTTGGAACCGCCTGCGATTTGAGATTGAGTACGCTTTAGAGCGAGGAACCACGGCGAATAGTTACCTCATCCAGGCCGATCGCGTGGCGCTGATTGACCCCCCCGGTGAGTCGTTTAGCGAAATATTTCTGGCGGCGCTAGAGCGGCATATTGACCTCTACCAGCTTAATTACATTGTCTTAGGGCACATCAACCCAAACCGCGCCGAAACTTTAAAGATTCTGCTGAAGCGGTTGCCAGATGTGACGGTAGTGTGCTCAAACCCTGCAGCGCTCGCCCTCAAGGATCTGCTGCCCGATATATCGCCCCGACTGCGAATCATTCGCAGCGGTGACGATCGCCTCGATCTGGGCCAGGGGCATCATCTCCAGTTTGAGCTCATACCCACTCCACGGTATCCTGGCGGTCTGGCGACCTTCGACCCTTACTCTGGGGTGCTTTACTCAGACAAGTTTTTTGGGGCACACCGCTGCGACGATGCCGTCTTTGACCTCAGCTGGCAGGATTTGCTAGAAGACCGACGCTACTATTTTGACTGTCTGTTTGCCGCTAGCGCCCGCCAGGTGCTGTCGGCCCTGGGCCGAATGACCTCGCTGCCTTACCAAATTTTGGCTCCAGGCCACGGGCCGGTAGTGCGCTACGGGCCTCGAGAGCTGGTGCAGAGCTACCGCGACTGGGCCCAGGCCCAAACCAGCCAGGAGCTCTCGGTGGCGCTGATCTACGCCTCGGCCTACGGCAATACCGCGACCATTGCTCAGGCGCTGGCGCGGGGCATCACCAAGGCGGGGGTGTCGGTCGAGTCGATTAACGCCGAGCAGGCCAGCCCCGACGATATTAAGGCCGCCGTCGAAACCTCGGCCGGATTTTTGATGGGGTCGCCCACCCTGGGCGGCCATGCCCCTACCCCGATGCAGACCGCCCTGGGCATCGTGCTGTCTACGGCCTCGAAGGCGCAACCGGCTGGGGTGTTCGGGTCCTTTGGCTGGAGTGGTGAGGCGATCGATCTGCTGGAGGGCAAGCTCAAAGACGGCGGCTACAGCCTGGCCTTTGACCCGATTCGAGTCAAGTTTAAGCCTACCGATGTCACCCTTAAGTACTGTGAAGAGGTAGGGACTGACTTTGCTCAGTCGCTCAAAAAAGCTAAGCGGGCCAAGCAGCCCCGTCCCCCCGCCTCGGCAGTAGAGCAGGCGGTGGGACGCATTGTCGGGTCGCTGTGCATTGTGACGGCGCGCCAGGGAGAGGTATCGAGCGCCATGCTGGCCTCCTGGGTATCGCAGGCGTCCTTTGCCCCACCGGGGTTTACCGTGGCGGTGGCCAAAGATCGGGCAATCGAGTCGCTGCTGTACCCTGGCAGCTCCTTTGTGCTCAATATTCTGGCCGAGGGGCGGCACCTGGGGCCAATGAAGCATTTTCTCAAGCCCTTTGCCCCTGGCGAAGACCGGTTTGCAAATATAGACACCGACGTTGCTGATAACGGTGCGCCAATTTTAACCGATGCGATCGCCTACCTGGAGTGCACTGTAGACCAGCGCATGGAGTGCGGCGACCACTGGCTGGTCTATGCCACCGTACAGGCCGGTCGCGTGTTAGACGGCGAGGGTAAAACTGCCGTTCACTACCGCAATACCGGCACGCACTATTAAGCTGCGTGAACGACTGGCGCTGAATTGACTACGCCATAACTGAATATGCTACGAGTAAGAATACTGGCCGAAGGGCTGAGCGGCTTAGCTGGAGCAGGTTTCAGCCTGCTATGGGGTCTCGATCGCAGGTCCGGTGGGTCAGGGTAGGCGTGGTCGTGGCGCTGGTGGTTTGGGCTTTTTAAGCCTGGAGCACCACGGTGGTTTGGCACGATTTGGCCATACCGCCGACTGCGACGTTTAGCAAACCGCTTTAGCAAACCGCTTTAAAGTTCCAAAGTGTATGCCCGTTGTTTCTCACTGCTCCGATCGCGGCCAGACGCTGCAGTCGGTCTACCGATTTTTAGATCGTCGGCTCGCTCAGGCGAGGCAGAGCCATCAGCCCCAGCTGGTGACCCTGAGTTTTGATATTCCCCCGGTAGACCCGCTGCTGGTGCTGGCCCGGTTCGCCCCCAGCGGCGATCGCCACCTGTACCTGGAAAATCCCGTAGCCCAGACCTCCTTGGTGGGCTTTGGTACGGCACTGGTGTACGAAACGGCTGGGGTTCATCGGTTTGCCCAGGCGCGCCAGTTTATCGATCAATGGCGGGGCAAAATTCACCGCTACAGCGAAGCAGGCCTATCTGCTTCCGTCAGCGGGGCCGACTGGGCCCGATTTTTTTGCGCATTTACCTTCTTTTCCGCTCCGGGCGGCGCTGAGGCCACGTTTCCGGCCGCTATGGTGATGCTGCCCCAGTTGCAGCTAGTACGCCAGGGCCATCAGGGGGTGTTGACTCTCAACTACCTGATGACCGCAACGACCAATGTGGGGACTCTTCTAGACAGCCTAGCCGACCAGCTACGGGCGGTGGATCGCCTGGGCACCAGTCGCTGGCGAGACCTGCGGCCCCCAGCCAGACTACCCGTACAGCCCACCTCTGACGCCGGACAGCGGTTCAAGGCGGCGGTCAACCGCGCCCTGGGCTATATGGCCCAGCATCCGGTGCAGAAAATTGTGCTGGCCCACGCCCTTGACTGGGTCAGTGCTGAACCCATTCAGCCTCTGGATGCGCTAGGCCGCCTGCGGCAGCGCTACCCCGACTGCCATATCTTTTCGGTGGGTCAGGGCGATGGTCCAACCTTCATAGGGGCCAGCCCCGAACGGCTACTGAGTCTGGCTCAGGGGCAGCTGGTCACCGATGCGCTGGCCGGATCGGCGCCTCGGGGCGCGGCCGCGCCGCAGGATGATTGCCTGGCCCAGGGGCTGCTGCACAATCCAAAAGAGCGGGGCGAGCACCGCCTGGTGGTGGAGTTTTTAGCGCGGCAATTGCAGGGGGTGGGGCTGTGCCCTCAGTACCAGCCCTGGCCTGGGGTGCGGCGGCTCTCCAACATTCAGCATCTGCATACGCCGATGCGGGCCAGAGTGCCTCGTCATATTCACCCGCTGCAAATTGTGGCGGCGCTGCACCCTACCCCTGCGGTGGCCGGAGTTCCCACCCGTGAGGCCTGCGACCAAATTTTGCGGTTTGAGGACTTTGACCGCAGCCTGTATGCCGCTCCCTTGGGATGGGTAGGGGCGAATGGCGACAGCGAGTTTATTGTGGGTATTCGCTCGGCGCTGGTAGCCGATACCTGGGTACGGCTGTACGCTGGGGCTGGTATTGTGGCAGGGTCTGACGCCGATCGCGAGTGGGCCGAGATTAAGCTCAAGCTGCGCGCCCTGGGCGAGTCGCTGGTGTAGCCGTTTGATCCTGATCCATGACCTTTGACTTTCGCAACACCAACACGCTGTGGGCCTCGGTGCTGGCGGCAACCCTGGCCCGGCTGGGGTTAAAAACGGCGGTGATTTCTCCCGGTTCGCGCTCAGCCCCCCTGGCTGTGGCGCTGGCCTGCCAGCCTGAGATCGAAGCAGTGCCAGTGCTGGATGAGCGCTCGGCGGCCTTTTTTGCCCTGGGAGTTGCCCGGCGTACGGGGCTGCCGGTGGCGCTGCTATGTACCTCGGGTACGGCTGGGGCCAACTACTACCCCGCTGTGATCGAGGCCAAAGAAAGCCGCATTCCCCTGCTGGTGCTGACCGCCGATCGCCCGCCGGAGCTGCGCGACTGTGCTTCAGGCCAAACCATCGATCAGCAGCGGCTGTTTGGGGCGTTTCCCAACTGGTATGCCGAGCTGGCGGTGCCGGCAGCAACAGTGGATATGCTGCGCTACCTGCGGCAAACCCTGGGGCAGGCCTGGGGGCGATCGCTCTACCCCGTGGCAGGGCCCGTGCATCTCAACTGTCCCTTTCGCGATCCCCTGGCTCCGGTGGCTGACGATTCGGTGGTTGGCCTGAAGGAGGTGCTAGATGAGCATTTTTTAGCCGCCGTTGCAGCACCGGAGGCAGCGATCGCGCTAGAGGGGCTACACCCGACCGCGGCCACCGCCGCTGCGCCGCTGCTAGAAATTTGGCAACGGTGCAATCGTGGCCTGATTGTCGCTGGTCCTGCCCAGCCCACAGACCCGCTGGCCTACTGTAAAGCGATCGCGGCTCTGGCCTCCTACTTAGGCTGGCCGGTGCTCGCCGAAGGACTGTCGCCCTTGCGCAATGCCGCCGCCCTCAATCCCCATCTAGTGAGCACCTATGATCTAGCCCTAGGGCAGTCTGACGAGGAATCGGACGCGGTGAGCGCAGCGCTGGTCCCCGACCAGGTCATCCAGATAGGTCCATTGCCAACCAGCAAACGCCTGCGCGAGTGGCTGCAAACAACTCAGCCTCGCCGCTGGATGATCAACCCCCTGGGGACCAACCTGGATCCACTTCACGGTCCGGCTACGGCGGTGCCCATGACCCCGGAAACGCTGGCGCTGGCGATTCCTCCTGGGCAGAGCCCTAGAAATCACCCGCCCTACTTGGAGCAGTGGCTGACCCTGGAGCGCAGGCTGCGCCACCACCTAGATACCGCGTTGGCAGATTTGAAGGACAGCTTTGAGGGCAAAGTACCCTGGCTGCTGGCCCGCTGTTTGCCACCGGAGACCCCCCTAGTGATCGCCAACAGCATGCCCATTCGCGATGTGGAATGGTTTTGGCCGCCCGGCGATCGCGGCCTGCGCCCCTACTGCAACCGAGGAGCCAACGGCATCGACGGCACCCTGTCCACGGCCCTGGGCATTGCCCACGGCGGCCCGCCCACGGTGCTGCTAACCGGCGATTTGGCGCTGCTGCACGACACCAACGGCTGGCTCAGCCTGCCCCGCCTGCGCGGTCACCTAACTGTAGTAGTCATTAACAATCGGGGCGGCGGCATTTTTGAACGGTTGCCCATTGCCACCGTACCCACCGCCGCCGAAACATGGTTTGAAGATTTTTTCGCTACCCCCCAAACCGTTGACATTAACCATCTCTGCGCCGCCTACGGCATCAACTATGAGCGGTTCACCACCTGGAGTCAGCTAGAGACCAGCCTTAGCTACCTGCCCGAACGAGGGGTGCGCCTGCTGGAGGTAGAGTGCGATCGCAAGCAGTCCCACGCCCTGCGCCAACAGCTCCTCACTCCCCCCAAAACCCTGCTGACTCTAGACTTTGAACCCTGAAGCCTCCAGCCCCTACCTACCCATCCACCCATCCACCCATCCACCCGCCTACCCATCCACCCCTCAACTCCCCTTCGCCTGAGGCAGCCAAAACGTAAACTCACTCCCCTGACCCAGCTCGCTCTTCACCTCAATCTTGCCCCCCTGCACCTCCACTAGGCGGCGACAGATGGTCAAACCTAGACCAGTTCCCCCAGAGCTGCGATTGCGGGAGCGATCGGCTCGCCAAAACCGCTCAAACACGTAGGGCACATCTTCCTCAGCAATGCCAATGCCGGTGTCGGCGACGCTTACATAAACGCGCCCTGGCTGGGCCCAGGCATTTACGGTTACCGACCCCTTCTCGGTATAGCGCACCGCATTGCCCAGCAGATTGATCACGATTTGCTCAATGCGGCTGGGGTCGGCGTAAACCAGCGGCAGGTCGGGCGGGCACTGGAGGGTAATGGCGACCCGGTCGGTACTGACAAACTGATCGCTAAAGGGATGCACCACCGCCTTCAGCAGCGGGCACAGGGCCACGGTCTGGGCCTGAATGGGTAGATAGCCCGCCTCTAGTTTAGAAAGCTCCTGGAGGTCATTCACCAGGCGCTGAAGGCGCGTTGTTTCTCCCGCCAATCGCTGGTAAAGCTCGGGCTCAGGGGTGACGGTGCCGTCGGCCAGTCCTTCCAGATAGCCGTGGATAATAGTTAGGGGCGTGCGCAGCTCATGGGTCAGGTCGCCGATCAGCTCGCGGCGGTGTTCTTCGACCCCTTCCAGATCGGCGGCCATACGGTTAAAGCTGCTGGCCAAACGCTGAATTTCTAAAATTTCTGACGGCGGCACGCGGGAGTCTAAACGGCCCGATGCGAACGATCGCGTCACCTCAGTCATTTGGTCAAGTGGTCGAATAATTCGCCGTGACACCCAGTAGCTCAACCCCCCCGCCGTGCCGCCGCCGACTAAAATAGCCCACAGCATTCCTCGACTCCAGGCTGCCTCAAACCCTTTGACCAGCTGGGTCCGCCGCTGTACGCTCAGCACCCCATTCTCGTAGCGCTCTAGCGAAATGACAAACAGCCGGGGCGTGTAGAGGCGGCCAATGACGGCCAGAGTTAAAATGCCAATTCCCATCACCACCAGGTGCGAGAGAAACAGGCGACTGCGCAGGCTAACTTTGGCCATAACAAAAAACTCAGGGCTGAGTCTAGGACATGGGTCGATCAGACCTACAGGCTAGACCAGGTTGGCGTGTTCCGACCAAATACCCGTCCAGAGTCTCACCGCGACCGATATACCGGGTTGAGGCTGTACCCTTGACCAGAACGGTTTTCGCAGAAAATCCTCTCAGGCAGGCGTGTTCTGCAAATCGGGCTGTTCCTCGGGCAAAATCGCCCCCTCTACCGGACAGACCTGAAGGCAAATGCCGCAGTCGATGCAGGTAGAGAAGTCAATCCAGTACCAGTCGGTGCCCTTAGCATTTTTGCCCGGCCCCTCGTGAATACAGGCGACTGGGCAAGCATCGACACAGTCGGCTACCCCTTCACAGACATTAGTCACAATGGTGTGAGCCACAGCTTCTCCTTACGGGCACAAAATAACGGACACAAAACAGCGCACCGGGAATTGACGCTTTTCCCAGGCGGACGATTTGACCACCACAGCCTGTAACCCTTTTCCCGTCAGGAATTGGGTGAGGGTGGCAGCCATCCCCTACGTTAGTTCAGGGCTTCAATATCTGGCAACCCGCTGGGGCCAATCCAGGCGATGCGGCTAATCCGGCGCTGGCGGGCCAGGTTGCGGGTGGCGGCGGGCGCTTCGTCAACGGCCAGGTGTACCTCAGCTCGCACCAGGCTGGCCGAGGCACGCAGGGTTTGGGCGTAGGTAAAGGCCGCTGCTGCCGCCTGGGGCACTGTGGGCACCACTAGCCAGTCGCTGGGGGGCGTATCTTGAGGTAAATGCCCTGTGGGCAGCAGCGTCTGGTGCAGAGCCTCAATGTTGAGCACAAAACCAATGCCCGGAAACCCCTGGCCCTGGCCGTGAAACACCCCTAATAGATTGTCGTAGCGGCCCCCCTGCCCCAACACCTGGCACCCTTGCTCAGGACCAGTAACAACTTCAAACACCAGGCCTGTGTAGTAGTCGAAGGGTTGAATCAGGCTCAAATCCAGGGTCAGGGCAGGAGCGGAGCGCTGGCCGCCTGGGGCTAATCGTTGGCTATCTTCCTCGGCCTGCGTGACCTCGCGCACCAGGGCTACCAGCGACTTGAGTCGCTCCACTGCGGTTTGAGTATCAAGGCCTAGGTCAAGCTGCCCAAGCGCCTGCAGGACGTCTTCGGGGTGGCCCCGCAGGTCTAGTAGATTGAGCGCATGCTGGTGCAGCTCTGGAGGCAGATCTAGCGCCTCCAGGGCCACCCGGTCGAGGGCAGCGAGGGCCTGACGTACGGCCTGGCGCTGCTCGGGGGCAAAGGGAGCCAGCAGCGCCTGGGTCAGCTGCGCGTCGCCCAAAATTAAGCACCAGGAGTCGAGATGCAGGTTGCGGAGACAGTCTAGCAGCAGCAGCACGATCTCGGCATCGGCCACCGTAGCCCCGGCTCCCAGCAATTCTACACCCGCCTGGTAGAATTCTTGCTGACCGCCGTGGCTGGACTGGGTAGCCTGGCGAAAGACGTTGGCGTTGTAGTACAACCGCTGGGGATAGGTCACCCTGGCCAGTCGGGTAACGGCGGTACGAGCGATCGATGCGGTAAGCTCAGGCCGTAGTCCTAAACGCTTGCCGGCTAAGGGCTGCAGCTCAATCACGGCAGCTTGATCAATGGCGCCGCCGGCCATCAGCGTATCCATCTGCTCTACGGTAGAGGTAATGATGCGGTGGTAGCCCCAGCGCTGAAAGACCTGCTCCAGACGATTTTCAATCCAGTGCTTTTGGGCGACATCCAGGGGCAGCAGGTCTCGCGCCCCGGCTGGGGGTTGGTAGGTGATCACTTTTTCTTGCCTCCAAACAGACCAAAGAAACCGCCCCCTTTGTCAGAGGCCCCCTTGTCAGCCGACTTGGGGTTAGCTTTTGCATTGGCGGTGTTAGCGCCGCTGGCCGTCGCCCCAGAGGTTCTATCGACTCGGGCCTGAACCGCCTTTGCCCGTTCGTCGTTGGGGTCAATCTCAAGGGCCCGTTTGGCATGGATACGGGCCATGGTGCCCTGACCAGCCTTCAGGTACAGCAGCGACAGATAGCTGTGGCAGGTGCCGTCATTGGGGTAGGTCTTGAGGGCCTCTCGCAGTTCTAAAATGGCGCGGCTGTAGTCTTTGTTGATCTCGTACTCCTGAGCCCGATTGACGTAGCTACCTAAGATAGCAGCCTGGTTCTGGCGAGGCGAGGGAGGGGGAGCCGGTTGCGTCGAGTTCGGCTGAGACCGGGGGGCGGTGCGAGCTGAGGTAGCAGGAGCACTGGTGGAGGTGCGATCGCTAGTGGTGCTGCGGTAGAGATAAACCAGATTCAGCTCGCTGAGGGCCCCGATCACCTCAGAAATGGCCTCTAGCTGGTCAAACTGCTCCGCAGCCAGAGCGTTGACTGCCTGGCGATAGGCGGCATCCAGGTGCGGTGCCTTAAGCAAGTCTTGGGCTGCCGTTGAGGTCACCGCTGGCGCCGTTCCTGTACGGCGCAGGGTCTGGCCTTTGAGCTTGAGAATGAGCCCGTGCTCGGTGCTTGACTTCTCCTGGCTCAGCGTTTCGTAGGCGGGATTAACCAGCTTGGAGAGAATCTCGCTGGCCCGCTGGGCCTCAGCGACAGAAGCCCCTGACACACTGTCTGGGTGGAGCTTGCGAGCAATGGCTAAGTAGCGTTTGCGCACGGCTTTAGCATCGGCGCTAATAGGCACCCCCAGCACCGCGTGATGGTCGTCAAAGTCAGATTGAAACAGCCCTTGATCTGGTTTCATGGTCATCTACTGGAGGGACGGCTTAGGAACTGTGTGCTCACGGGTGAAATACTCTTCACTCTACCCAGCCAACCTAAGTTTAACCAGCCCCGGCGGTTTTTATTGGCAGAGGTCTGGCCAAACTGTGGATCAAGACAGCCTCACCTAGGCCAGCGGCGGCAGCCCCAGGGGTTTAATTTGCCCCAGGGTGTGACTCATGGCCTGGTGCAGGTGACCGTTGGTGGCCAGCAGCCGCCCGGCCATGACATCCATCGGGCTACCATCGTAGGCCGTCACTCTGCCGCCAGCTTCTCGAACCAGCACAATCCCTGCCGCAATATCCCACGGGGCCAGCCCTCGCTCCCAATAGCCATCGAGCCGCCCACAGGCCACGTAGGCGAGGTCAATGGCCGCGGCCCCGCCGCGGCGTACGCCCTGGGTCAGGTGGGTGAAGTGGCAAAATTCAGCATAGTTATTGTCGGGGGTCTCCCGGCGATCGTAGGCAAACCCCGTCACCAGCAGGCTCTGGGCCAGGCGATCGGTCTTTGAGACATGAATGGGGCGACGGTTAAGGCTAGCCCCGAGCCCCGTTGCCGCCCGAAATAAATCGTTGTGGATGGGGTCATAGACAACGCCCAGCACGGGCTCTCCCTCGGCCAGTAGACCAATAGAAACCGCGCAGAAGGGGTACTGGTGAGTATAGTTGGTGGTGCCATCGAGAGGGTCGATCGCCCACAGCAGACTGGCCTCGCGCTCCCTGATCACCCCAGATTCTTCGGCTAAGACGCCGTGGCTGGCGGGCAGGTGACGCTCCAGTACGGCCATGACGGCCGCCTCGGCCCCACGATCGGCCTCGGTGACCAGGTCGCCCGATCGCCCCTTTTCATCGATGCGGCTCAGGTTGCCCCAGTAGTGCTGGAGCACGGCTCCGGCGGCCAGGGCGGCTTCGGTGGCGCTGTCGAGCCACCGCTGTAAATCAGACTCAGAGGGCAGGGGCATAGCAGAATGATGAAGAGGTTTTAGCCAATACCAATATTAGGCGCGATCGGGCAGAGAACTAGTCGTCTTCCAGGGGGAGACCCATGCGTACTTTGCCCTTGCCAAAATAGCGGCCAAACTGCAGTTCGTACACTTCGTCTTCGTCCTGGGTTTCGGCCTGAATGGCGCTGCGGGGATAGCTAACGCACAGTAGGGCATAGCCCTGACGGCGCAAGTCGGGAGACAGCCCCATGGCCTCGGGTTGATCGACCTCGCCTTCCAGCAGTCGCACAGCGCAGGTGGTGCAGGCCCCGTTACGGCAAGCGAAGGGCAGCTCTACCCCCTGGCTCTCAGCCGATTGGAGAATGTAGCGATCTTCGGGCACCTCCACGGTGTAGATACGACCGGTCTGGCGGTGGTGAACGGTGACGGTGTGGGTGCGAGCCATAGGAGTTAGCAGTGGCGGTGTGGGAACCGGTGTGGGAACGACAGAGGTTAAGGGGCGATCGCCCCTCAACCTGCTTTTCCATGCTCGCATGAAAAAATGCCCCTGGGCAAATGTGTCCAGCCAAATCCGAGAATCCGGCCCTGCCTCTGTCATCGCGCCCCATTGTTTGCTACGATAGCCTCTCAGCGGTGATGAACCGCCCCCTGGAGAGATGGCCGAGCGGTTGAAGGCGCAGCACTGGAAATGCTGTTTAGGGGTGACTCTAACGAGGGTTCGAATCCCTCTCTCTCCGTTCCCGATTCTTTAGCAGGCTGCGCAGACTAGAACCTGCAGTCTAGCCCTGGTCTTGGGCTAGTGCCACTGGCCGGTGTTGGCAGGTACTGCGCTGCGTCGAGCCTGGCGGCGCTTATTGGCCAAGCGCTCCAGGCTGAGCGAAATTACCCCCAGGGTGACCAAAATCACCCCCATCCACTGAATAAACAGCAGAGTCGATTTTTCGCCTGGGGTAATGAAATAGGCTAAGAGCGCCGTAACCACTGGCCCGCTGGCCGCCACAATCGAAGCCTGGGAGGCTCCCAGCAGCTTGACGCCGTAGTTATTAAACAGGTACCCCAGCAGAGTCAGCAGCCCGAGCAGCCCGGCCCCAATGTAAAGCCTGGCTGGCTGGCTGGTTTCACCGGGGTCAAGTCCAAAGAATGAGCCCACAATCAAAATCAGGCTGGTGAGAATGAAAATGGTCGAAAACTGCAGCAGGCTCACCGAAACCGGATGCAGCCGCTTAAAGCTCAGCTGCATAGCGATTAAGAACAGCGCAAAGGCAACGCTAGCCAGCAGCGCGGCCCCAACTCCCCACAGCGAAACACCGCTGCCGGTAATGTCGCTGTAGATCCGGGGAAGGGCCGTAAACACGATGCCCATGCTAATGGCAAACATCACCACCAGCCGCAGAGGGGTAGGGCGATCGCCGAACAAAAACCAGGCCAGGGGGACCGTAATCAGCGGGTACATAAACAGCAGCGTTACCGCGACCCCAGGGCCAACATCGGCAATAGCTTTGTAAATCAACACCTGCGATAAAAACAAAAAGCCACCGCTGGCCAACACCTGCGCCAGCGGTCGGCGGTCAGCGCTTTGAAAGAGCTGCTGCAGATCATGGCCTACGCGAGGGTAGAGACGCGGTGCCACCAGAGCCAGCAGGGGCACGACCACTACCATTCGCAACCACAGCAGCAGCAGCGAGTTAGGAATCGTTAGCGGCAGCACCTCACCAATGGGAAAGCGCCCCAAGATTTGGCCGCCGTAGCCAATAATGCCGACGATGACGTTGTGTAGCGATAGGGCCAGAGTCGAGAGCACTACCATCAGCAGACCGATCTGCAGCTGGGCCTGAGTAGGGAAACTGCCTGTTTCAGGGATGACAGCCCGGGTAGAACTGGTTGTTGAGGGCCGAGCCTGGGGCTGACTGGGTGCGTGAGTCCGAGGCGGGCGGAGACTAGCGGCGGGCGGCAGCGATGGATTGGGGTAAGCCTCAGAGGCCTCTGCCCCCTGGCCAGACTGAGGGCCGCGGTAAGCACTCGGCGGCAGGGTTGGTCCCAATCCAGGGCTACTGGCAGAGGGTGAAGCCTCGGTGCTGTTACGCGGCGGCGGGGCAACCATCTGGCCCTGCAGCTGCTGGCTGAGGCGGGCCACGAGGGCTTCTAGAATGGCTTCTCCCTGCTGTTCAACGCTCTGCATGCGGTTAATTTGCTGGGAGAGGCTGCTGTGGTAGCTGGTCAAATCTTGCTGTAGCGACATCAGGGTGTTCTGAAGCGACGCATCCAGTGCGGCCAACCCCTGGATGGCTGTTGTGGAGGGGGCGATCGCATCTGTTCGAGGAGCCTCAGCCAGCAGGGCATGGGAATGGGCGTTGGCTAGAGCGGCCTCTAGACGTCCCTGCAGGTGGGTAGCTAGGGCTACCGCCAGGCGCTTGGCCCAGGCCTGCTGCTGGGCAATCTGCTGCTGGGAAAGACCTTCTGCATAGGTGGTTTGAAGCTGCTGGTGCTGGCTTCGGAGGGCTTCATAGTCGCCCTCAAGGGCCTCAATATCGGCCATCAACCGCTGCTTTTTGGCCTGAAGATGGGTGATGTCGTCCGATAGATAGCCGGTCACTTGATGACGCAGGGCCTCCAGGTCGTGGCTCAGAACCCGCAAGACATCCTCCGCTGAGGGTGGAGCGGGCTGGGGAGCAGAGGAATCAGGTAGATGGTCAGAGGGCCCCATGGGTGTCTGTCTCTCAGATGCATCATCGACTCCGACGGTGGGTGGCGGCAGGGCCGCGCCGTCGTGAATGCTAGTATTGTGCTCAAAAAATCCAAAAAGATCTCTAGTAGAGCCACATTTAGGATGGTCAGGCCAAGGTTGAAGCTGCAATCCATAAGTGAATTTTTAACGGCCAGGCTCTCCAAGCGCATTGCCTACTGGGTATTTTTGAGCATTGTCGTGATCGAGATTGTCATCTTAGTACCCTCGGTGATGCGGCGCGAACGGGAGCTGCTGAACTACCTGCGATCGCTGTCTACTGCTCAGGCCCTGGGTCGGCTCGATGCCTCTATCCTGGCCAATCTCCAGGACGAGATGCTGATCGACTATCTCCAGGGGCTACAGACCAACCAGGTAATTTTAGGCGGGGCCATCTATGACCAGAGCGGCAATCAGGTAGGCCGCTTTGGCGAAGCGCCTCAGCTTACTCTGGCCGAAAGCCAGCAGGGCTGGACGCCCGATCGCTACTACCGTCGCCAGCGGCGTTACGACGCCCCCTGGGACATGCCACCGCTGCGCGATCGCTACGTGCTGATTGTGCGCCACGATGCCAGCGGCGTGCAGCGAGAGTTCTTCGCGTTCATCGGTCGCATTGCTGGTCTGATCGTGATTATTTCGGTGTTTGTGACCGGGGCTACCCTAGTGGTGCTGCGGCGACTGCTGATTCAGCCGATTATGCTGCTGCGGCAGGATTTAATTACTGCCGGTCAGGCCATCGGCGACGACTGCGATACTCAAACCCTGGCCTTTGCCTCGCTGCCCTATGCCCGCGCCGACGAACTAGGGGATGTGATTGCGGCCTTTGAGCAGATGTTTTGCCAGATTACCGCCGCAGTGGCAACCCGCAAGCAGAGCGAAACTCGATTTCGCACCCTAGTCGAGCAGGCTGTGGATGCTTTTTTTGTCGTAGATGCCGCTGGCCAGGTGCGCGATGTCAACCAAAATGCCTGCGACAGCCTGGGCTACAGCCGCGATGAGCTGCTGACTCTATCGGTCACCGACATTCAAACCACCCATAGCCAGGCCGACTTTGAAGCCATCTGGCAGCAGCTCAAGCCGGGCGTGCCCCAGACGATTGAAGTCTGGCACCAGCGCAAAGACGGCAGCGGCTTTCCGGTCGAGGTGCGCCTGGGACTGCTGGATTTGGGCGGCGATCGCTACGGGCTGGCCCTGGCCCGCGACATTCGCGATCGCAGGGCCTCCGAAGCGGCCCAGGCCCGCCTGGCCGAGATTGGCGAACTGGCCGCCATGATTGTCCACGAGGTGCGCAGCCCGCTGACTACGGTATTACTGGGGCTCAACTCGTTTCGATCGCTCGAGCTTCCCGAGCGCTTTCAAACCCGCCTTGAGCTAGCCCTAGAAGAGTCCGAGCGACTGCAGAAGCTGCTCAACAGCATTCTCCTGTACTCTCGTGACCCTGCCCTGGTGCCAGAACAGATTGAGATCAATGCCCTGGTGCAGCATTTGGTCACGACGCTAGAGCCCGAGGCGATCGCTCAGTCGCCACCTTTGGCCTTACGAACTCTGCCCTACGCTGTCAACGTCAGGGGCGATCGCGACAAGCTCAAGCAGGTCTTTATCAACCTGCTGACCAACGCCCGCGACGCCTGTCCTGCCACCGGCACCATCACCTGGGCTGTGCAGCCCCCCGTCGCTGGACAGGTGTCGATTAGCATTCACAACGACGGTGAACCGATCGCGCCCGAGCTGCTGCCCAAGCTGACCCAGCCTTTTTTTACCACCAGAGCATCAGGCAACGGTCTGGGGCTGGCTATCACGAAACGCATTGTAGAAGCGCACCAGGGGCAGCTGGTGATTACTTCCAACGCCAGTGGCACCGAGGTCACGGTAACCTTGCCCCTGGCCAGCGCGTCCTAGCGCGACTAGGCCCGCCAGCAGTAGCAAGCTAGACGCGTAGGACTAGCCACAGCCTCAAATGGGCTCAAAGGCCACACTTAAAAGAACTAAAAAGCGTCCAAGTCGAGTGCTTTAGAGCCACCTTCTTCAATCAGCAGCAAAATCTTGCCCAGCTGTGACCAGATCAGCAGGCCGCTGAGCAGGGTCATCGGCACTCCCATGGCGTAGGCGGCTTTGCCCGAAAAACCGAACAGCTGAATGCCAGAGGCCAAAAACACACAGACGCCAGCACAGATGCCCAAAAAGGGAATCTGTAGCTGTGGCCCCCGCATAGTAGCCAGAATACGGGTAGAGCGCTTGCTGTTCCATTCAGCGACGGACTGCTGTAGAGCGGTGCTAAAGGCATAGCCCGACGTCACCGCAGCCAAAAATCCAGCTAAAAACAAAACGTAGGGCGGTTGTGGGTACACAGGCTTAAAAAACGAAACAATAATTTACTTCCCCTGATTATAGGGGAGAGCTGCCCCCAAACCGACAGGTCCCCAGCCTAAACCCGAATCAACCGGACGCCTGAGATTGCAGAACCTGGCGCAAGTCGCCAACCACTGGGACAAGCTGTTCGGCCCGCTCCAGGGAATAGTTGGTCAGGGCGCCCCAGGCTACCCCCAACATCCGCTCAAACGTGATCTCGTCTTTAACCAGGGCCCACAGGCGCTGCACCTCCTGGGTGTGCAGGCGGTCGTCCTCGGTCAGGGCCAGCACTATCATCTCGCGGAGGTGAGCACCCTCCTCAGACATCAGATAGCGGATACCCAAGCCAGCCGTTGGCAACAGGTCGAATCCGGCATCACCACGGGCGATCGCCAGCATGTTCTCCAGCCGATCCCACTGCAGCTGCCCGTCCTGAAACAGCACCTCAAGCAGCCGCTGTCTGAGGGCCGGGGTTTCGCCCAGCAGCAGCCGACGGGCGACGTAGGGGTAGGCTACATTAATGATCTTGAAGTTGGGGTTGAGGCTCAGGGCCAGACCCTCCTGGGTCACAAGGGAGCGAATGATCAGGGCAAACTTAGCCGGTACCCGAAACGGGTACTCATACATCAACTCCGAAAACTGGTCGGTAACGGTTTTAAAGTTGAAGTCACTAACTTTTGACCCCAGGGCATCGCCCAGCACCCGGTTCAGGGCGGGCACAATCGGGCCGAGATCGGTGTCAGGGGTCAAAAAGCCCAGCTTGACGAAGTCTCGTCCCAGATTGTCAAAATCCTGGTTAATCAGATGTACTACGGCATCGACCAGGGTTTCTTTAGTCACCTGATCGAGCTGATCCATCATGCCAAAGTCGATGTAAGCCATTCGACCATCGGCCAGGGCAAACAGGTTGCCAGGGTGGGGGTCAGCGTGGAAGAAACCGAACTCTAGCAGCTGTCGCAGCCCGGCAGTGACGCCAATCTCAATCAGCTGATCGGGGTCAAGATTGTCTCTCTGCAGCGACGCCGTGTCGGTGAGCTTGCAGCCGTCAATCCACTCGAGGGTGAGCACCCGCTGGCTACAGTAGGGCCAGTAGATTACGGGTACCTTGACGGTGCTATCGTCTTTGAAGTTAGCGGCAAAGCGCTCGGCATTGCGGCCCTCGTTGAGGTAGTCAATTTCCTCAAACAGCTTGGTGCCAAACTCATCCACAATCAGGGTGAGGTCATGTCCCAGGTTGAGGGGCAAAAACCGGCCCAGCCAGCCCGCCGCCCAGCGCATCAGATACAGGTCGCGGCACAGCACCGGGCGCAGGTTAGGCCGCTGCACCTTAACGGCCACCTCTTCACCGGTAAACAGCCGTCCCCGGTACACCTGCCCCAGGCTCGCCGCCGCTACTGGCAAAGGCGACAAATTGCTAAAAATCTCTTGAGGGCTATAGTCTAGCTCTGCCTCGATAATCGCCATCGCCTCGGCGGTGGGAAAGGGCGGCAGCTGGTCCTGCAGCTTGGTCAGCTCATCGAGAAAATCTTGCCGCACCAGGTCAGGCCGGGTTGAAAGGGCCTGGCCCACTTTGATAAAGGTTGGCCCCAAATTGGTCAGCACCTGACGCAGCTGGGTGGCCCGATGGGGGCGGTTTTGGGCTTCTTTACCCAACCAGCGATCGCTCTGCAGGCCCAGCACAAAGGTGCCTAACCACCACAAAATCTGCAAAACTCGCCAACCTAAGCTGCCTAGCCGCCAGCGGAAATAGCGGGCGATCGCTGCTGCGTCGTAGGTGCCCAATAAAGCTGGATCTATCGCTGCCACTGCGCCAATTGCCCCTTACGTCACGGTTACGTCACTGTGCGGTGCTGCCCTAATCGGTGGGGCTATCGCTGGCCAACAGCTACCGGCAACAGGCCCAGCAACAGGTCAGGAGGGCGTGACGGCAAGCGGCGATCGAAAACCCCTACATCGGGTTAATCTACCTTAAATATAGTATAGAAAACTACAAACAATGCTGACGTAATTTTGGGCGCCGCTGAGCCAGGTTTTCCAGTGGAGGTTTCGCCTGGCCTCCGACTCAGCCTGCTGCAAGAAAGTTAGCAATACTGCGTCATTTTGAGCCCCACCTGAGCCAGGCAATCCTTCAGCGTTTGTACGACCTGAACCTGGGCGGCTTCTCCCAGTTCTGGAAACATCGGCAGCGACAGGACCTGGTGGGCTGTGGCATCAGCTTGAGGTAGATCCCCAGGCTGATAGCCCAGATGGCTGTAGACCGGCTGCAGATGCAGGGGCAGGGGGTAGTAGACCATGCAGATCACACCTGCTTCGCGCATCAGCTGCTGTATCTGGTTGCGCTCCTGCCCCTCGGCGGTGGCCTGAGGCAGGCGCAGCGTGTACTGGTTCCAGACTGAGCGCCCAAAGGTCACCGGCAGCGGACGCACGACCTCGGCTACCGGAGCCAGAAGGGTGTGATAGCGATCGGCAACCTGTTGACGCTGCTGGTTCCAGGTGTCGAGGTGGCGAAGCTTAATCGCTAAAATGGCGGCCTGTACCGAATCTAGGCGGCTGTTGACACCGATCGCTTCGTGGTGATACTTGACCCGACTGCCGTGCTCTGACAGCATGCGGGCGGTGGCGGCAAGGGTTTCGTCGTTGGTGGTTAGCGCTCCCCCATCGCCGCAGCCCCCCAGGTTTTTAGTGGGGAAAAAGCTGAAGCAGCCGACGTGCCCAATGCTGCCTACCTGCTGCCCCATCCACTCGGCCCCAGTCGCCTGGGCGCAGTCTTCGATGACTGCCAGGTCGTAGCGGGCGGCCAGATCCATGACTGGCCCCATATCGACGGGCCGACCAAACAGGTGCACGGGCATAATCGCTCGGGTGCGATCGCCAATGGCCGCTTCAATCTTGGTCACGTCCAGGTTAAACGTGCTGGAGTCAATATCGACAAAAACCGGCGTGGCCCCCACCGCGCTAATCGCCTCTGCCGTCGCAATGAACGTAAAGGGTGAGGTAATAACCTCATCGCCAGAGCCAATATTTAAAGCCCGCAGGGCTAGATAAAGCGCATCGGTGCCAGAATTACACACAACGCACTGCTCTGAGCCCACATAGTTGCCAAAAGCCTGGGCAAAGGTTTCGACAATTGGCCCATTGATGTATTTGCCCGAGGCCAGCACCTCGGCCACGGCAGCATTGACATCGGATTGAATTGTTCGAAATTGCTCCGTAAGATCAACAGGAGGAATTACACTCACTCGCTCACACTCACCTAGTGGATAGGCCTAGTTTAGCCTACCCCAGGATGGCATCAGGGTCATCGCTGCCCCCTGCCTCTAACCATGGCCTCGCTGGCCCAGGAGACTTCCTTGACTCATCTGCCCGGTTTTCCTAGCCCCCTGGGTGCTCCCCAAGCCTCGCCCTCCCCAGACGTTTTCTCCCCAAACGACCATACCCGCTGGATGCATCGCTGTTTAGAACTGGCTGGCCTGGCGGCTGGTCAAACGGCTCCAAACCCGATGGTTGGCTGCGTGGTACTAAAGGCAGGCATTGTGGTTGGCGAAGGCTTTCACCCAGGGGCTGGGCAGCCCCATGCCGAGGTATTTGCCCTGGCCCAGGCGGGCGATCGCGCCAGCGGGGCAACCCTCTACGTCAACCTAGAACCCTGTAACCACACCGGACGCACCCCTCCCTGTACCGAAGCGGTAATTCGGGCTGGCGTCAGCCAAGTGGTAGTGGGCATGGTTGATCCTGACCCCAGGGTTTCAGGATCGGGCATTGAGCGCCTGCGCCAGGCTGGTATTGAGGTAGAGGTTGGGGTAGAAGAATCCGCCTGCCAGCGCCTGAATGAAGCGTTTGTGCAGCGAGTTACCCACCAACGCCCCCTCGGGCTGCTGAAATACGCTATGACCCTAGACGGCAAAATCGCGGCTACCAGCGGCCATAGTGCCTGGGTCACGGGTCCGACGGCTCGGGCTGCTGTACACCAACTGCGAGCCACCTGCGATGCTGTAGTCGTTGGCGGCAACACCGTTCGTCGTGACAACCCCCGGCTGACTAGCCACGGGTACAGTTCCCATAATCCGCTGCGGGTCGTGATGAGTCGCCGCCTCGATCTTCCATCCTCAGCCAACCTGTGGCAGACCAAAGATGCCACAACCGTAGTTTTTACCACCTCTGAGGCTGACCCAGAGCGACAGCAGCTGCTGTCAGCTCAAGGGGTAGACGTGGTCGTGCTGCCTGCGTTGACTCCCAGACTCGTCACCGAACAGCTTTATCAACGGGGTTGCGCCGCCGTGCTGTGGGAGTGCGGAGGACTGCTGGCGGCTGAGGCCATCAAGGATGGCGTTATTGACAAGCTATGGGCATTTGTAGCGCCCAAGCTCGTCGGTGGCACCAATGCTCCCGGCCCGGTTGGCGACCTGGGCATTGAGCGTATGGACCAGGCTCTGACCCTTGAGCGTACTACCTGGCGGACCCTAGGGAATGACCTGCTGCTAGAAGCCTACCTGTGTCCTCCAGTCTCGCTCTAGCGCTCTATTGCAGGGAAGATGTCGTCGCCGCTTAGCTGCCGTCTTCGCCATGACAGCTGTTTGACCAGGGTGGGTGTATGCCATCGCCAGGAGAGTTAGGACGTTCCTGAGTTTCTCGGACGATGGCTATACGCTAGTTCGCCGCCCGAGTTTTCGGCAATGGCGATTAACCGATGCTCTAAGTGAACTGACCACCGTTATATAAACCTCTAGGGGTAAATGCGCACTAGTCGAGGGATATCGTAAATAAGCTCTCGGTTTCGCATGAAGGCGTCTAGCGCCAGCCGCAGGTCATCTTTACCGCGAAAGGACTCGATTCGCTGATAAACCTCACCCTGGTCAAACAGCAGCAGGGTGGGCAGGTTGGAGAGGCGGTAGGTATTGGCCAACCGCAGGTTTTCATCGGCATTGATATCGATCAGCCGCACGTGATCTTTCCATTCGCTTTGAAAGCTCTGTAGAACCGGAGTGATCATTTTGCAGAGCCCACACCAAGGAGCCCAAAAATGAACTAGCACAGGCAGTTCAGACTCAAGTACAGCTGCTCTAAAGGTAGCTTCGCCAACAGACATTGACATTGACTATATCAAAAAGAGTTTAACTAACCATCTGGATTGTTTTGGGGACACTCCAGATAACTTTAACGTTTGAAGGGAGTTCGAAAATATTCGTGGTTGCTATTGGGATCATTGTAGACCAGGTGAGAATGGAAGTTAATGGGCAGGATCAAGGATTGTGCCAGATCCCTAACACGGCCTCTGGTAAGGCAGGCTCACAGCAGCGGTTAGCTATGGGATACGCCCCTCAGCGATCGCCCGCCCAGACTCAACATCCCAACGGCTGATGCTGCTGGAGTAGTTCTAGAGCACTAGCGGCAGGCAGCGGTTTGGCGAAGAAATAGCCCTGGCCATAGTCGCACCCCTCCTGCCGCAGAATAGACACTTGGGTGGCGGTTTCTACCCCCTCTGCCACCACTTCCATCCCCAGCTTTTGCCCCAGGGTCAAAATGGTGTTGATGATGGCCCGGTCTTCATTGCTTTTCTCCAGGCGGCCCACAAAGGATTTGTCCACCTTCAGCGTATCCATTGGAAAGCGGTGCAAGTAGCTAAGAGAGGAGTAGCCGGTACCAAAGTCATCGATGGCCAGCTTCAGGTCAAGAGACTTTAGCTTCAGCATCAAATCGATAGCGGCATCGACATCGCCCATCACCATGCTCTCGGTGATTTCCAGCCGCACACAGTGACCGTCTACTTGGGTTTCTCGCAGGGCCGCCTCGATCTGGTGGATCAAGTCGGTTTGCCCAAACTGTCGGTTAGACAGGTTAATGCTCATGGTCAGGTGGCGGTAGTGGGGAAACTGATTGTGCCAGTGCTGCAGCTGCCGACAGGCCTCGCGAAAAATCCACTGTCCCAAAGCCATGATCAGCCCAGTTTCTTCCGCCGCCGGAATAAAGGCGCTGGGTAGCACGAACCCCCGGTCTTTCTGGTGCCAGCGCACCAGGGCCTCAAATCCAGCCAGTTCTCCGGTTTTGAGGTTAATAATGGGCTGGTAGTACAGCAAAAATTCCTGGTTGTCGAGGGCATTGATTAAGTCGCTTTCGAGCTGCAGCCGATTGACGGCCTCGGTAAGCATGCCGGCAGCAAATACTTCAAAGCGGGTTTTGCCCAAGGCTTTTGCCCGGTACATAGCCGTATGGGCATCGCGCAACAGGTCGGCGGGCTTGTGCTCTAGGCCAGGTTGGCTAATAGCCATGCCAATGCTGAGGGTGCTGGGCAGCTTTTGGCCGTGCAGGGTGAGCGGTTCTGAGAGGGCATACTGCAGCCGATCCATCAGCTCTCCGGCGGCGGTACTGTCGAGATGGGGCAGCAGGAGGGCAAACTCGTCGCCCCCAACTCTTGCCACCTGAGCGTCGGGCGGCATGTGATGGACCAGCCGCCGGGCCATCAGCTGTAGCACTTCGTCGCCCACCTGGTGACCCAGACTTTCGTTGATCACCTTAAAGCGATCGATGCCCATGAACGCCACAATCACAGACCGCTCAGTGCTCTGGCGATGGTAGAGGGCCTGCTGAATCGTGCCAATGAACGCTTCGCGGTTGGGCAGGCCAGTCAGGGAATCGTGGGTGGTGCGGTAAAGCAGCTTGTAGGCCAGCACTACCGCCATCGCGGCCACAATGCCGGTGGCAGGCTCAGCCAGGGGTAACCACACCAGCCCATTGACGGCCAGCCAACCGCCTGCCCCCAGCCCCCCCAGCAGCAGGCCGCTGGACAGCAGCAGGCCGCTGGGGCCTTTGACGGTCCAGACCAGGCTACTAGCCGCCAGACACCAGCCCCAGAGCCAGAGCCCCTCGGCCCAGGGAGGCAAAAACCTGTAGTAAGCAGGCTGCCCGGTGACGATATCTAGCAGCTGTCGAATCATTTGCCCGTGAATGACGACCCCAGGCATGGTTAGCTCGTCGTCCTGGTTGAAGCTGAAGGGCGTGTAAAAGCGGTCTTTAAGACTGGCCGCGGTGGTGCCGATCAGGACAATTTTGCCATTGACCCAGGCGGGGTCGAATTGACGACTTAGCACCTGGCTGATGGAGAGATGGCGGGCGGGCATTTGATCGGTGTGGTAGCGCAGCAAAATTTGATAACCGCGGCTGTCAACCTTCTGATAGCCACCATCGCGGGCCGAAAGTACCCGAATGGCGCGATCGCCCAGAAATAAGTGATTATCCTCTGCTCTTAGGGCACTAGATAGATAGTCCTGGTAGGCCATGACTACTCGCAGGGCAAAGGAGTAGTAGCCCCCCTCAGGGCTGCGCACAAAGAGTAAGTTGCGCCGAATCACGCCATCGGAATCGGTCGGAAAATCGTTGAACCCTACTCGCTCTGGTTCAACCGTAGGGGGAGCAGGCACCTCGCCCTGGCCCTGGGTGCTGCCCACGTTCATAATGGCGACCAGGTTTGGCGCGGCAAGGGCCTCAATCAAGTCGGTCGAACCCGGTGGACGCAGCGTGCTGCGATAGATGTCCAGGCCAACTACCTCGGGGTTTTGGGCCTGGAGAGTTTGAATCACCTCGGCCAGCAGTTCGTCGGTAAGGGGCCACCCGTACTGACGAATATCGGCCTCGGTAATGCCCACAATGGTCATCCGGGGGTCAAGGCCCTGACTGGGGCGCGATCGCACCAGCTGATCAAATAAAAACAGTTCTGCTGGCTCCAGAACATTCAGTAGCTTCACACCCGTAACCATGGTGCTAGCTAGCAAACTTGCCAGTAACACAATCTTGCCGCCAGTGTTGAGGGGAGTAGCCCCCCACCAGTGGAGCACCTGAGGGATTACACCACGGCGCAGTCGGTGGCTTACTCTGCTAATCATCGCCGCTTTCACGATTGCTGGGCCTTTGAAAGACAGAAAATTAAACGACGGAGAATGTCTCAGGTAGCACACCCAGTATCCTCTATCCCTACAGCACTTTAGGAATGCTAAGGATGAGGACTGCTGTTAAGCATGCCCAGATGAACGATCCGTTTGCCAGGGTGATAGCTTTCTTATTGGGCTCAGGTCATTTCCACAACTAGTACTGCTTAAAAACAGTGGCGGCAGACTCTAGACCCGAATCTGCCGCCACTGTGCTGAGTTTTGATTGTTCTGATCAGTCATTCACCCCTATTTTCTAAACTAGGAGAGGGGCAATACCGCTACTGTGCCGTCGCCGGGTTGGGCATCACCCAGTGCGTACCGCCGCCTTGGCGGCGGCCTGGAAACTCGTCTCGGCTCTTGGCGCTGGCAGCAGATTCTATACCAAACGCTTGAAAAATTATCATTACCGTTAGCGATAGCGTTCCAATGGCGAAAACCAAAGAGTAGGAACGAGCAGTATGCCCCAGCGGAGTTTGCATAAGATGTATCGTTGTGGCCTCAAGATTGAATGAGTCAAGCCTGAGGGTAGACGCTCCCTAAACAACAGTTATGTTCAGGCATTCTCTGACCTTAGCTGAGGTGCTGACCAAGGGTTTAACCAGAGAAGCCTATATCCATTAAGGCTGAAGCTGATCAAGACCATCGACAGGGGACCCACGGAACTTTGTGTTACGGGAATTTACGGAACCTCCAGTTACATTCGGAGAGGAACTGTAATGATTTTGTGAATTTTGCCGAAACTTTCCGGACGTTGGCGAACGCAGCCACAACCACCGCTGATTGACTCAATGCTCTAGGTAAACCCTGAGCCGAATCATCCGTAAATCTACGGATTTTGGAGCTTAGTGGCCTGGCATCAGCTGAACTGACCAAAGGCTAGACCCAGTAACAGCCCCAGGGCAGCGCCGATTGACGTGTTAATACCGTTAACAATCTCGTTAGTCAGCCAGGTGAATTTGGGCTGAAGAGTAGCGCCAATCAGGCTTTCTAGGGTGGTGGCGAGAAAAGCAGCCACCAGGCAAAGGCCGATTGCCCAGGGACTAATTAGCCCAACGCCCCAGCCAACCAGCGCTATAACCGCTGACCCGCCCACGCCAGCCAGGGTGCCCTCAAGGCTAACAGCCCCTTCGGTACCGGCAGGCACTGGTTTGAGGGAGGTAAGGAGAAAGGTGTGCCGCCCGTAGGCTTTGCCCACTTCGCTGGCAGTGGTGTCGGAAAGTTTGGTGCTGAGGCTGCTGACGTAGGCAAGGGCCAGCAGCGGTAGCCACAGCTGCTGGCTGGCTGGGGTGGCAACGGCTCCTAGAATTGCGATCGCGATCGCGCAGACGGCTGCGGCCAATGCCGACCCCCAGACGTTTTCTGGCCCCCTGACCCCCGATCGCC
>PYER01000331.1 GCA_003017855.1 filamentous cyanobacterium CCT1 | reverse complement strand
GGGTACCTGCTGTCGCCCCTCTCCTGGTGGAATGATGTGGTGTTTAACCTACCGATCGCCTATGGGTTTGCCTACCTGGTTACTTTAGGGCAGCGGCAGTGGTTTTTGCCCGCTACGGTGGTTGGCTACTGGCTCTCCAACGTTCTGGGTATGGTAATGATGCAGTGGGGCGCCACCGACGTGGTGATGAGCGATCGCGAGTCGAACTGGCGACGAGATCTGCTGATTGGGCTGGCCAGTTCTACGGTGTATACGGCGATCGCGGCAGGACTGGTCTATTTCAAAGTTTTGCGGCTGCCAGAGGGCCTGCTGCTCGGCTGAGTCGCCAGCTCTCAGCTATAGCGCTCTACAAAGGCCCGACCCGCCGACATGGCGGCACTGCTGGTGGTGTAATACGTGCCGTCGCTCAGCACATCCAGATCGGGGTTGACGATCCAGCACTGGTAGCCGCGCTCTTTACTGTGGCTGACGCCAATAATCCATCCGGTCATGGCCGAGATTTGCACTACTGAGTCTGTGTCCATGGCCGTACTCCCCCCTGGGCCTAAGACTTAGCCTCACCCAGGCCCCCAAGCTGGCTGAGTCAAGTGGCCGAGTCAGGTTCAACGCCTGCAATGTTATGGTAAGGCAGGTCTAGTTTAGCCCTGGCAAAACCGCTAACTTTCTTCCTATTTGCCCCGGCCTTGTCCCTACGCCTGCGGCCATGAGCAACCAAACCCTCAACCTCGACGATCGCCTGTACCGTTACCTGGTCAGCCACTCGGTGCACGAGCCCGAGGTGTTAGTCGCCCTGCGCCACGAAACCGCTCAGCACCCGATGGCGCAAATGCAGATTGCCCCCGAGCAGGGGCAGTTTATGGCGCTGCTGGTGCAGCTTTTGGGGGTGACCAAGGCGCTCGAAGTTGGCGTGTTTACCGGCTACAGCGCCCTGCGGGTAGCGCTTGCCCTGCCGCCTGAGGGCAAGCTGGTAGCCTGCGACGTGAGTGAGGAATATACCGCGATTGCCCGTCGCTACTGGGAACAGGCCGGAGTCGCCGACAAAATTGACCTGCGCCTTGCCCCCGCCGCCGACACCCTAGATCAACTCATCGCCGCCGGAGAAACCAATAGCTTTGATTTTGCCTTCATCGACGCCGATAAGAGCGGCTACCCCAACTACTATGAAAAGGCGCTGCATCTGGTGCGCCCCGGTGGGCTGATCGCCGTCGACAACGTGCTGTGGTCGGGCCGAGTCGCCGATCCCGATGTAACCGATAGCCGCACCGCCATACTGCGCACCTTCAACGAGGCCATTTATAACGACGATCGCGTCGTAGCCAGCCTGGTGCCCATTGCCGACGGCCTCACCCTAGCGATGAAAAAGCGCTGGAGCTAGATAATCAATCTTCCCGATTGCGCTCGACTTTGCTCCACAGAGTGCAATCAAATCTAGATTCGAGTCTAGGAGCGCTAAGGATAAGGGATGGGATAGGTTGCCCCTCTAGGCCTCGATTCTGATGCCCTAACCTCTGGTGCCTGAGATAGAGGAGAAAAGAAAACGTCTGCCTTTTGGGTTAGGGGCAGTCCTTTCTAGAGAGGGATTGAGCGAATCGGCGATCGCCCTAATGTAATGAAAGAAACCTTAATTAGAGGTCAACTATTATGTCAGAAGATAAAAGCAAGGCTAAGAGCAGCGCCGAAGAGCAAGATGGGTATAACACTCCCATCGACCCAATGCAGCGCCACACCGGCATGTACGAAGCGGGTGATGGTAAAGACGAAGCGCAGCCCGAAGGCGGCAGCAGCAACACTGGTGTAGAAGGCGCTCCTAACCAAGGCACTGAAAAGCGCTAAAACCCTAGCTGCCTAGAAGCTTAACTGGTAGTGGTGTTTTGAAGCGATCGCAGTCGATGCGATCGCTTTTTTCATGCCCCTATAATGGCCCTGCGGTCAGGCCCAGTTCCGCCGTCAGCCAGTCGATAAACTGACGCGCGGCGCGGCCGGATCGCCCGTTATGGCGGGTGGCCCACTGTAAGGCGCGGGCGGTGAGGTCGTCGTCGGACAGGGGAATGCTGGCCTGCTGCGCCAGGTGCCGGACGATGGTCAGGTAGGTGGGCTGGTCAGCGGGCTCAAAGGTGAGGGTGAGGCCAAAGCGATCGCTAAACGACAGCTTTTCCTGCATCGTATCCCAGGCCTGCACGTCGTCCTGGTCACTGGGGCGGGGGCGATCGCTAAAGAACTCCCGCACTAGGTGGCGACGGTTGGAGGTGGCGTAGACCACTACATTGGCGGGGCGGGCGGTCGTGCTGCCCTCCAGCACGACCTTGAGCGCTTTAAACGTGTCGTCGTCCTCCTCAAAGGAGAGGTCGTCGACAAAGATAATGAACCGCTGGGGGCGCGATCGCAAATCTGCCACGATCTCGGGCAGGGCCTGCAGATCGCCCTTGGCCACCTCCACCAGCCGCAGCCCCTGGGGCGCATACTCATTCACCAGCGCCTTCACCAGCGACGATTTGCCCGAGCCCCGGCTGCCGTAGAGCAGCACATTGAGGGCCGAATAGCCTTTCAGCAGGGCGAGGGTATTTTGAATGAGCTGCTGACGCGGGTGGTCATAGGCGGTGAGCTGATCGAGGCGAATCGGGTCGGGCTCAGCAATGCCACAGAGCGACCCACCCCGCCAGCTAAAAGCGCGGTACTGGGCAAATACCCCTGCACCGTGGCGGCGGTAGTGCGCGGCCAGCGCGGCGACGGCCTCAGCCCAGGGAGCCTCTGTGGACAGTGGCAGCGACGGCGACGGCGAGGAATTTTCGGTTATAGACCAAGCCACTGGGGGTTCGAGAAGGCGCGCGATCGCCTGCACCCATCCGGCTACCTGGTCACCGCTGAGCTGGTGCAGAGCCTGGAGCTGCTCCAGGTCGTGGGCGGCGGCAGCGACGAGGGCCGGGGGCAAGTCGCCATAGTCCCGGTGCTGAGCCTGGGTTGTAAAAGGGTTTTCTGCGTAAGCAATTTGCCGCAGTAGGTAGGCACTCCAGCTGCCGCCTGTCTGGGCCAGCGCCTGAAACCAGGCGGCGTAGCATCTCAGGCTAAGTGCCGCATTCCCCGATTGCAACGCTTCCAGCAGAGCCTCAAATGCTTCTCCTACAGAGGTCTGAAACGCACCGCCATAGAGCAACAGACTGTCGAGGCGCTGGCGGTAGCGCTGCACTTCGCCCTGGGCGGCGGCTATCTCTGGCATGCCATTACTGGGCAAAATCTCTACGCCTCAATTTCAGCCTTCATGCGCTCCAGGGTCTGGTGCATCTGCTGAAACATCATATCGGGAGTCATGCCAAACTGGCCCAGCTGGGTTTTGAGCTGCTCTACGGTCATTTGGGCCTGGAAGTCTTCTGAGAGCTCAAACCGCTTCATAAAGATGTGGTAACGGTCCATCATCGCTTCCATCTGGGCAATGTACATCTTCTTGCCCTCCCGGTCGAACTTGCCGTAGTTGCCCCCAAGCTGCACCAGCGATTGATAATCCTGAAACAGCTGCATAGCCTCTTGCTGAACGATTTCTGAATCAAAAAATCCCATGGTTCTACGCGGTTTATGCCGAGAGCTATTGTGGTTGACCTCGCTACATCCGGCAGGCAATCCCAATCTGGTGGTGTAGCGAATCGTCTAATACTAAAAGCGTAAGGTTCAGCTTAGCTCCCGGCCAAGGGTAGATAACCCTACTTAATCTCTTCGATTTTGTCGCTGGGGGTTAGAATCGTAGAGCTGATTGACGCTACCCGCTGGGCCGCCACCAGCACGCTGTACGTTCGAGAGAAACTCCATGTCACAAGGTCAAGGGTTTGGGTTTGGGTTAGGCAAGATGAAGGAGCTGACCGAAGCCTTCAAAAAAGCCCAGCAGATTCAAGAAGGGGCCAAGCAGCTTCAAGAAGAACTAGAGCAAATGGAGATCGAGGGCGAATCCGGTGGTGGCCTGGTCAAGGTGACGATGAGCGGCAACCAGGAACCCAAGGGTGTGACCATCGCCCCCGAGGCCCTCAACGAAGGGGCCGATGTGCTCTCTGACCTGGTGACGGCAGCGATGAAAGACGCCTACGAAAAGTCGACGGCGACAATGCGCGATCGCATGGAGGTGCTCACGGGCGGCCTCAACCTGCCCGGCATGTAGGCCTCTGCGCTATGACCACCCGCCTTTTGTTCGTCTGCCTAGGCAACATCTGCCGGTCACCCTCGGCTGAAAACATCATGAATCACCTGATTGCTCAGCGGCAGCTGGGCAATCAGGTTGTGTGCGATTCGGCAGGTACCGCTAGCTACCATGTAGGGAATTGCCCCGATCGCCGCATGACCCAGGCTGCCAAAGCCAGGGGCATCGATTTGGTCGGGCAGGCGCGCCAGTTTGAGGCCGCCGACTTCGAACGCTTCGACTACATTCTGGCCATGGACCGCCAGAACTATCGCGATATTTTGGCCCTCGACCCCACCCGGCAATACGCCGATAAGGTGCGGTTGATGTGCGACTTTTGCCGCCACCACCCCGATCGCGAGGTGCCTGACCCCTACTACGGCGGCCCCGAAGGGTTTACCTACGTGATTGAGCTTTTGCTCGACGCCTGTGAAGGGTTTCTCGATCACATTCTTGAGCACCCTGTAGCGACCTCCCGCTAATCTTTGGTAGCCCTGTGACCTCAAATGGCCCGGCCTTCAGGCCCCCCCTGATCCCCGCCTCAATGCCGATTGCCCAGCCCTGGCTACGGCGTAGTTTGGTGTGGCTGCTGGGTCTGGCGGGGGCGCTGGCGGCAGCCACACCGGCGCCGGCGGCCGAGGCGCTGCTGGTATCCTACGGAATTTTGGAGCGATCGATCCCGATCGCCGATTTGGAGCGGTTTGCCACCACTGGAGAGCTCACCCCCCAGCTCAGGATCTACAGTCGGCAGCTGCAGCTCACCGACGAGCAGCTCAGTCAGGTGCGAGAGGTGCTGACTACCCCGGCCTCCATCAGCCCAGTGGGAGTTGCTCAGTTTCTCTACACCGAGCAGGGCGTGCTGCTGCTAGAGCAGATTAGCCGAGTGGTGCAAACCCCGGTGCGCCAGGCCAACGTGCAGGCCCTGCGGGGGGCGCTGATTTTGGCGGCGGCCAATCCTGAGTCGGGCTTTACGCTGCTCAACGTGCTCAAAACTTATCCTACCGTCGCCATTCGCATCGATCTGGCCGAGGGACTGGCGATCGCCCAGGAGATCAACCAGGCGATCCTGCAGTCTGAGGAGGCCTTTGAGCAGGTGCAGGCCCTGGCCCGGCAGGCGGCCGAGGCCAACCCAGTCGATGTTGAGGCACTGTTTCAACTGGTGCAAAGCGAGCGCCAGTACGGCCTCGATCTCATTCAGGTGGTGGTACCGGGTCTGCCGCGGCCGGTACAGCTCTACCTGCCCCTGACTCAACCCGGTGGCCCAGGGGTACCGAGCCAGGGGTTTCCGCTGGTGGTCATCTCCCACGGGCTGGGGGGCACCCGCGACAGCTATACCTACCTGGCTGAGTACCTGGCCAGCGGCGGCATCGCTGTTGCGACCCTGGAGCACCCCGGCAGCAACGATCAGCAGCTCTACGCCCTGCTGACCGGACAGTCGGATGCGGTGGTACAAACCGAGGAGTTTCTGCGGCGGCCCCGCGATGTCTCGCTGACCCTCAACACCCTCGATCGCCTCAACCAGAGCCCCTCGCCCCTGCGTCGACAGCTCGACTTAGACCGGGTGGGGGTGGTGGGTCAGTCGTTTGGCGGCTATACAGCCCTGGCTCTGGCCGGAGCCAATTTTGATCTGGCGGGCCTGGCCGAGGTGTGTCCGCCCGGCACCCTGTCCTTT
>PYER01000330.1 GCA_003017855.1 filamentous cyanobacterium CCT1 | reverse complement strand
GGGTGGATGGGTGGATGGGTGGATGCGGTGGGATCGTTGTCCAAAGTTTCTACCCTCACACCCTCATACCCATCCACCCATCCACTCTTTTGAACCTGGGCGCGAAGCCAGACGGTACCGCTGGGGGGCGAAAACTTGATGGCGTTGCTGAGCAGGTTGGTGAGCAACTGCTGCATGCGATCGCCGTCTACCCATACCTCCAGCGGCAGCGACTCTACTACCAGGGCAATCTGGGCCTGGTCAGACATGGCCTGCATGGCGGCGATCGCCTGGTCGAGCAGAGCAGCCAGGTTGCAGTGGGTTTTGTGCAGGGTGAGCTGGCCCGACTTCATCCGCTCCAGATCGAGGATGTCGTTGACCAGGCGAATTAGGCGCTCGGTATTGCTGATCGCCACCTGGACGATCTGCTGGCCGCGGGGGGTAAGGTCGCCGAGCTGGCCGGTAGCCACTAGATCGAGGGAGCCAATTAGGGCGGTCATGGGGGTGCGCAGCTCGTGGCTGACCAGGGAGATAAACTCGTTTTCGAGGCGTTTGCGCTCGGTGATGTCGTTGGCGATGCTGAGGGCACAGCGCTGACCCTGAAGTTCGATGAGCTCTACCGAGAGCAAAATGGTGCGGGTTTCGCCCGAGCGAATGCGCAGCTCTACTTCGCGGTTGTGCAGAACTCCTGCCTGGATCAGGTCTTCGATGCCCTGGTCGTAGGTGGGGGTGTCGATGCCCAGGTTAAGGTCGGTGACCCGCTGGCCGATCAGATCGTCGCGGCGGTAGCCGGTGAGGCGCAGGTAGCTGGAGTTGACCTCCACAAATCGGCCCTCAGCCAGGGTGGTGATGGAGATCGGGCTGGGGCTAGAGCGAAAGGCTTTAGCAAAGGTGTCTTCGGCCTGTTTGCGCTCTAGCTCGGCCCCGGCACGGGCGGCAAAAATTTTCAGAATCAGCTCCTGGCCGGGGTTTTCGGTCAGGGGGGTGGCGCTGAGCACCGCCAGGTGGCCCAGCATGCGACCGCTGGAATGCATCAGCGGCGCGCCCATATAGCCCTCGGCCTCCATTTGCTGGAGGCGGGGCGAGTGAGGAAACAGAGCCTTGACGTTGCGGGGATAAATCAGCAGCTGATCGGGAGTCAGCCCGGCGCAGGGGGTGCCGGGGATAGCATAGGTAAAGTTTTCGGCGATCGCATCGTCTTCCCAGTAGGCCAGGGTGGTGGCGGTGCCGCCGCCGTTAAACTCCGACAAAAAGGCATAGCGCACGTTCAGCACCTGGGCCAGGTAGCGCACGCAGGTGCGGAAGAAGGCCTGCCCGGTCTGGGCGGCGGTGCCCTCGACAATCAGCCGCAGGGCCTCTTCCTGGCGTTTGCGCTCGGTGATGTCTTCGCCAATGCCCAGCAGGTAGGTGGGCTGGCCGCCGTCGTCAAACAGGGGCACCTTGAGACTGCGAATGTAGATCGTTTCGCCGGTATAGGGCTGAGTAATAGCTTCAGAATTTTCGACGGTCTGCCCCTGGGCGATAATCTCTTCGTCCTGGCGGCGGTAGTGCTCGGCCAGGGGAGCGGGCAGCAGGTCGTAGTCGTTTTTGCCCAGGCCCTCGTAGTGAGAGAAGCCGAGGATGCGATCGCAGTTGGGGTTAATTAGCTCGTAGCGATAGTCGTCTTGAATATTTTTGGCAAACACCGTGATCGGAATGTTTTCGACCACGATGTTGAGAAAGGCCTCGGAGCGGCGCAGACTCTCTTCGAGCTGGCGGCGCTCGGTGATGTCGCGGAAAAACCAGATGCGGCCAAAGTAGTCGCCGTCGTCAGACACCACCGGGGCCGAGTAGCGGTCAAACACCCGCCCGTCCTTGAGCAAAATTTCGTCCTGGCTGCGAGCGGCGGGCGACTCGTAGAGCTGCTGAATTTTGCTCAAAAATGCGTCAGGGTCCTGGAGCTGGTTGAGCACCGTCGCCACAATGGTCATGTCGTCCTCGGTTTCCAGGTCGGGCTGGGCGATCGCCCACAGCTCCCGAAAGCGGTGGTTGTACCAGGAAATGTGGCGATGTTCATCGACTACCAGAATGCCGTCGATGGCCGCCTGCTGCTGCGCCTGGAGCAGCGAGTTGGTGCGCTGCAGGCTGGCTTCAGCCCGCTTGCGATCGCAGATGTCGGCAATCACAAACTCCAGGCAGTCTTCCTCCTCATTCAGCCGCAGCGACAGCAGGCCCCAGATCTCGCGACCGTCGCGCCGCCGCAGCTGCAGCTCAAAGTCGTGGTGTACGCCGCCCTTTTGGGAGAGCACCGTGAGAATGCGATTGCGATCGCCCGGCTGCACGTAAAACTCCGCCGTCGAGACCCGGTCGATCAACTCCGTCGGCGAGCCATAGCCCACGATATCGGCAAACCGCTGGTTGGCTTCTAAAATCAGCCCGTCTGACAGCCGGGTGCGGCCAATACCCACCTGAGAATTTTCAAAAATCGCGCGATACTTGGCTTCTCGCTGGCGCAGGGCGGCTTCGGCATGCTGGCGCTCTAGCTCAGCCCCGGCCCGGGCCGCAAAAATCCGCAAAAACAACTCTCGGTTGGGGTTCGCCGCCATCGGTTGGGTATCGAGAATGGCGATATGGCCAATCACCTCCCCCGCCGACCCTACCAGGGGAATGCCCAGATAGCTCTCCAGCCCCTGCTCCACCAGCATGTCATCCCAGGGAAACAGCGTGGTCAGCTCTTTTTCGTAGTACACCATCTGCCCCTGCAGCACCGGTTCGCAGGGGGTGCCCGCCAGGTCAAACTCAAAGTTTTGCTGCAGGCCCCCCAGCCACAGGGCCAGGGTGCGAACGCGATCGCGGCGGTTGTCGACATACTCAGTGATCATCACCGACTGCACGCTCAGCAGGTCGGCAATGTAGCTGACACAGGATTCAAAAAAGGCATGGCCGGTCTGGGACGCCGTACCTTCGACGATCAGCCGCAGAGCCTCTTCCCGCTGCTTGCGCTCCTGAATGTCGCGGGTAATGCCCAGCACAGCGGGGTTGCCCGCTTCATCCACCGAGCTGGCCAGGTTGGCGCTGTGCCAAACCCAGTGACCGGCCCTGTGGCGGGCGCGAAATTCTATCTCTAGCTGGTCTTGCTCCTGGGCGATTACGGCCTCAAAACCCTGCACGCAGACGGGCAGATCATCGGGATGCACAAAGGGTGCAAAGGGTTGCCCCACCATTTCTTCTGGCACAAAACCCGCCACCTTGACGACATTGGGCGACACGTAGGCAAACTCTCCAGCAGGGTTAAGCAGGTAGATGACATCATTGGCCCGCTCCACCATGCGGCGAAACGTCTCTTCACTCTGGCGCAGCCGTGACTCTGCCTGTTTGCGATCGCTAATATCCTCCACAAAGGCTTCGTAGTAGGCGGCTTGACCTGCACTATCCGTCACCAAGCGGGCACTGGTAGAGACCCAAAGGGGCGAGCCATCCTGCCGCCACAGCGCGGCCTCAAACCCCGAAATCACTTCCTCTTGCTGGAGCTTTTGCTGAAAGGTCTGGTAGTCGGCGGGGTGGCAGTAGCGATCGCATCCCATGCCCACCGAGTCGGCCAAAAACTGGGTGGGTGACTCGTAGCCCAGCCGCTGCGCCAGCGCCGGGTTGACGGTAATGCAAACGCCGTCGAGCCGGGTCTGGTAAATGCCCAGAGGGGCGTGCTCAAACATCGATCGGTAGCGGTGCTCGGCCTCTTGCAGGGCAAACAGGTGGCGCTGGCGCTCCTCGCCCCGGCGCTTGGCGGCGGTGATATCGCGAATCACCATTACCGCCGAACAATGGTCGTCATCAAAGTAAATCAGGCTGCCAGAAATTTCGAGGCAGCGGGTCTGCTCGCCCTGGCAAAACTCGTACTGGGCCGTCTGGTAGTCGCCCGCCAGCACCTGATAGGAGGGATAGTCGCAGCGGACTAGCGGCTGCCCCTGCACCTGAAGCGGCAGCACCTGGGGCAGAGGCTGGTTCAGAATGCTGGTGTGATCGTGATCGACCAGGCGATCGAAGGCGGCGTTGCACCACTGCACCCGGTTGTCGCAGCCCGTCCACACGATCGCATCGGCGATCGCCCCCAGGGCCAGCTCCATTTTGCTCAGGGTGGTCTGTAGCTGGTCAACCCGTGCGGCCAAGTCAACGCCCATAATCCCTGCCCTCCCTAGCGTTGGGCGATGCCCAAATCAGTTTCACTCTACGGTTCAATCGAGAAGATATCGAGAAGAGGAAAGAGCCCCTTTCCCAATTAGCGGGCGGGTGGGCCGTCCAGAGGCGATTCTCCTTGAGAGAGGCTCCGCCAACGCGATCGCTGCGCCTGAGTCACAGCGCTCTGGTAAAGCCGCTGCAGGCTCAGGCCATCGTCGGGATAGCTCACGACGGCCAGCTCAAAGTCAGGCTGAATCCGCTCTCCGGTGGGCAGGGCCACAATCTGCCGCCGCAGGGCCGCCAGCAGTGGTCCCAGGTAGTCTTGCGCCTCGGTCGGCGTCAGCTCGGGCAGCCCAATTACAAAGTCGCCGTTGTCCCAGTAACCCAGGGTTTCGCTACCCCGCAGCAACGACTGAAAGCACTGGCCCCAGGTCTGCAGCAGCCGCTGTCCGGCATCGTGACCGTACTGCACAATTACGGGGCGCAGGTCGCTGAGGTGAATTAGCGCCAGCGAGAGTGGTGTTTTGTGGGCGTGCGCGTTTTCAATCAGCTGAGTCAGCTGCCGCTGCGACTGCGGGTAGTTGGGCAGACCAGTGGCGCGATCGCGCTTGGCCAGCCCCTGCAAAAACTGATTGCGCTCTAGCCGATTCAGCACGCGGGTCAGCAGTTCTGGCCCCACAATGGGTTTAGAAATATAGTCGTCGGCCCCGGCCCGAAACACCTGCTGCACCGTGTCGGCATCGCGGTGGGCGGTGAGAAAGAGAATCGGCAGATTTTGCCAGTGGGGGTCGGTGCGCACCGCTTGACACAGGTCAATGCCGTTGAACTGAGGCATGGCGACATCTAAAATCAGCAGGTCGGGGGCGGTAGCGGTTAGCACCTGCCAGAACTGCTGGGGATTGTTTAACCCGGTGACGCCCATGCCCCAGGGTTCGAGCAGGGGCCGCAGGGCTTGAGTTACCAGGGGGTCGTCATCGACCACCAGCACCTGGGCGGTAGTAGCCCGATGGCGCTGCAAGACCTGCTGAGTCTCCTCCCACAGCTGAGCCAGGGTCACGGGCTTGATCAAGAGCCGCTGCAGCCCGGTGCGCGCCAGGGCCACCCGATCGACCAGGCTGTCGGTGGCAATCAGCGCCAGGGAGGGCAAGGGCCGAGGCTGCGCCGCCAGATGCTGCAAAAACGCCAGACTAGACGCCCACTCCGAGGCCGCTGTAATGTCAACCACAACCCCAACCACTCGGTGATTCTGCAATTGGCGTTGGGCCTGGTCGGGGCTAGGAACCTGCACCCAGCGATAGGCCGCCGCCTGACCCATCTCCTGAATCTGGGGGCCAAGGGCGACATCGCTGGACACCAGCAGCAACACATCGGCATCCGACGGTTCTACGGAATCGGGTTGGGGTTGCAGATTGAGGCTGGCAGCTAGTTGCTTGACCAGGGGAGGGACTTCATTCCAGGTGTCGCCCTCCAGCAGAGTTTCGAGTTGGCGGGCCAGGGCAGTGCCTTCGTTGCGATCGAACATGCCCAGCACCCCGGCCAGTTTGTGGGCCGCGTGAGCAGCTTCAGTCTGGAGCTTAGGGGTGAGGGAATTCGCCTCAACCGCATCCGCCGCACGATCCAAAACCTCCAACCGCTGGGCCATGACGTCCTGGTACTTGCTCCAAAGGCCCTGCATGGACTGGTGGAAGGTGTGCTCTAGGGAGGGGGATTGG
>PYER01000329.1 GCA_003017855.1 filamentous cyanobacterium CCT1 | reverse complement strand
TCCCTACCCCGCTTGCACCCCAAATCCCGGCTCATCCACCTGGCGCACAAAGTAGCGGCCCATCACGCCGTAGCCGATCAGGCCGGCCCATTCCCGCAGCACTAAGAACTGGCGTTTGCGGTTGTCTAGGCTGTTGGGCACAGGGCTGGGGTGGGGGATGACCTCAAACCCCAGGCTGCGGAAGGTAAGCAGCGATCGCGCCATATGGGGCGGGTCGGTCACCAAAATAAGCCGTCTGATGCCCTGGGGCTGCAGCAGGGCGGCGGTAAACAGGGCATTTTCGTTAGTGGTAGCAGAGCAGGGTTCGCCGTCGATCGCCGACGCCGGTACTCCAGCAGCCTCTAGCATTTGGCCAATTTCGATTGCATCGCCGCGTCCACTGGCGAAGATGAGGGGCGATCGCTGCTGCCGCCACAGGTTGGCAGCCACCTGCACCCGGCTGGGGCGAAAGTCTCCCCCCCGACCCAGCACCACAATGGCGTCGGCTGGCTGGCCGCTATCGCGGGGAATCAGTCGCGCTAGCCCCTCGCCTCCCAGCGAGACTCCCAGGGGAGACAGTCCCAGGCTGTATAACAGCAGCAGCATGACCCCCGCCAGGCTAATTCGGCGTTTCCACCGACGGGGGCGCACCACCCAGGGGGCGGCAATCATGACGGCTAGCACCGGCAGCACGATACTCGGCTGCATGAGTAGATTGAGCAATCGCCAGAGCGATCGCGTTAGGTCACCCGCCGATGTAATTTGGCAGGCCGATAGATCAACCACGGTATACCTCCGACTCGACTGAGACCTTAGCCGCAGGGCCACTCTATAATGCAAGGCATTGGCGGCAGGAGATGTCGGCTCCAACACCGACCATGCCCTGATTCTTTCCGGGCAAGAATTCTAGAGATAGACACCTGCAGGCTGTAACAACCCACCACGGTAGACGAATTTTTGTTAAGTCGGTGCCGCCTCTGTCGTTTTTCATAATCTCCTTATGCAGCTTGCTACCTCCGAGCCTTCTGTGGATACCACCGCCAATAGCCTACAGATCACCTTCGCTCCCCTCTCCCTAGAAGAGGTCTACGCCCTGGCCGATGACCCCGCCAATGGGGCCGTGGTGATGATGAGCGGCATGGTGCGCAATAACAGCGAAGGCAAAGCGGTAGTGGCACTGGAATATCAGGCCTACGAACCGATGGCCGTGGAGGTCTTCAAGCAAATTGCTGCCCAAATTCGCGCCACCTGGCCGGATGCTACTCGCGTGGTCATTCACCACCGCACCGGCAAACTCGTCGTGGGCGACATCAGTGTGCTGGTGGCCGTAGGTTGTCCCCACCGGGCGGAGGCGTTTGCGGCCTGTCAATATGCGATCGATACCCTCAAGCACAACGCCCCCATCTGGAAAAAAGAGCACTGGGAAGATGGCTCGACTAGCTGGGTGAGCATTGGTGCTTGCGAGCAGGGTTCAGAAAGTTGCTGAAATTCTCTGGCTTTGGCTACCCAGCAACCCAAATAATTCAGGTTTATGGATAACGCCCTTGAGCAGTCAAAAGCTGACGCTCCAGAATACGAGTCGGCGTGTTGAACATCAAGAGTTTTGCCGTTGCTCGACCTATCGGCGTTATGCCGTTAAGCCGAGCATTGTTGTCTAACAGAAAGTGGTCCGACCAAATTTGAGTGCGAGGATTGAACAGAGGCGTAATTTCGCCCGTAGTAGGATCAAATGTAGTCAGGTCAGTACCTTTGTGGCGATTGCAGGAGAGGCAGGAGAGAGCCAAGTTTTCAGCCGTTGTTGGACCGTCGTGCTTTTGGGCAATAACGTGGTCTACCTCATGGGTATAGATCGAGAAATCCTGGTGGAGTAAGCAGCATTCACATCGCCCCTTGGGCGCGCTGACTGACTAATTGGCGCAGCTCAGCAGAAATTTTAGCTGAGGTCATTGGTCTACCGAAGCGAACGCCCGACCCTTCATGAGAATCATCAAATGCTCAAGCTGTTCGTAGACATCGAGCTCGGCAACCTCAGCCTCTGTAAGGATCCCTTCACGGTTTTTGTCGAGGAGGGAACTGAGGCGATCTTGAGCTTCGAGGGAAACTTTGAAGGCGATGATGTCTTGAGGGGTAGGGCGAGTCACCAGAAAGTCGAGGACCTCGAGATAAGCCTGGGGCATCTCTGGCAGGTTCGCCGTTGGCAATTCCAGGGATGTCGCAGCGGAACTGCCTGTATTGACCAGATGGCTCAATAGCTCGGGTAAACGGTTGCGAAGGGACTTTAGCCGTTCTGCCAATTCGTCGGGTATTTGAATCGTTAGCTCAGCCATCGCGCTCTCCTCGAACTTTGCCAGCAGGTACTATAGCCCAAAATTTCACTGAAACAAATTGAAATTACTCCTCACAAATGGCTGGAAGCCTTGATATGCCGTAGGGTGGGCACTGCCCACCAGCCTTATTTCAGTGACATTCGCCGTAGCCCGTCTTTATTCTAGGCTGTCTCCCAATTACGGGAGAAGTCTAAATCTTTTGGGGCAATTCCACGGAATTTCCTCTAATGCAGTTGAATAAAGCAAAGAAGCTTCGAACTATCAGACATGTCTGCACCGTTCAGAATCACCCGTCCAGCAGTAAAGTCAGTTGACACCAACGCCGAGAAAACAGCGAAGGAGGTTAAAAGCTACCTGGAGCGGTTGCTAAAGCTGATTCCCGCAGAGGTAATCAGCCTGTATCTGGTAGGCAAGGGCATGATCGCTGGTGGGGCGGTGTCTCAGGCATCAATCACCTATTGGGGCGGCTGGACGGTCGTTTGCTTGGTCGGCGTGTTCATCGTCAGAATATTTGGGACGGCAGATCCGAATCCAGATAAACCAGAAGGTCAACCGCAACCCCCGCCGCAACCCCCGCAAATGGGGGCCGTGTTGATTGCCTGTGTCTCTTTCCTGGTATGGATTTACTCTATGGGGGATGTGTTTGCCCTGCTCAATCTCTACGAGCCCGTACTGGCAGGATTGATTATGCTGGGATGGACCTTCTTCGTCCCGTTTTTCTATAAGGGCTCTCGTGTTTAGAGGGTGACTACACAATCCAACTGATGGATTTGTACCTTTTCTTTAAGTACTGAGATATGCCAGAACCTAATACGCCTCTCAGAAAAATCCAAAACCTGCGGAACTTTACCGTTCAGATTCGGCATATCCAGACTAATGCAATTGTCGGCACGGGCTTTGTAGTGTCGGATGATGGATTGATTGTAACCTGTGCCCATGTGGTCGTGGCCGCAGGGCTGAATCCCCGGTTAGGAAGACCGATTCCCAGCTATTGGGAATTGATGCGGAACAGTTTTTTTTCTGGAAACGCCTTACAGGATGAGCCAACGCCCATTCCCATTTATTTTCAGTGGGCGCAGATTCCTGCAGAACGAGCACAAACAGCTATCCTCCAGCATTGTTTTCACGATTATGATGATGATGCGGTGCTGCTGCAACTGCAGGGGCCGCTACCAGATGGGATTGTTCCCGCAAAGTGGGATGTGGGCGAAAATGCTGTTGGCTATGCGGAAAATCATGAGTTTGATAGCCTGGGCTATCGTCGAGAGAAGGGCTATCAGGGCATGCCTGCAAATGGCACAATCCTCAATTTTGCCGGTGCCCCGACCGATGGGCGTCAGTTACAAAATGACGTTTTGATGTTGCAATCGCAACACATCGATAGCGGCATGAGTGGCGCACCTGTGCTTGACAAACAGTTGGACAAAGTTGTGGGTATCATTGCAGAAACCTATGATGTTCAAGGGGCTGTGGTAGACCGAGATACCAGTTTTGCGGTGGATTATGCCGTGGTACAGATGTTGCCTGATTTGAGTGAGGCATCATTAGAGGTATTCTTAGCTCAGCCCGATCGCCCAACTTCAAGCACCCGGTCGGAGGCTACCCCCGCTGCTTCACTAGGAGTCAAACCTGTGGCACTTTCTGCCACTCCACCACCCAATCCCTTTGATTTGAAACGTGCCCCCAAACTGCTCGATGAATGGGTGGGGCGGGGGGAACTGCTGCAAAATTTAGATCAGGACTGGGAAAGTGGCGATCGCTGCATTACCGGACTCATCGGCTTTGGCGGTGAAGGCAAAAGCTCCCTCGCCCGGCAGTGGGTCGATCGTCTGATGCAGTCGGGTTCTCCCCAACCCGATGGCGTGTTTTGGTGGGGCTTTTACGAAAACCTGGATGTCGAGCAGTTTTTTGAGGCGCTGCTGCGCTATCTAGAACCCACCCTTGACCTGAGCCAGTACCCTTCCAGCAGTGCCAAAGTTGCCTACTTGCAAACCACCCTGCATCGCAGCCGCCACCGCTACCTGCTGGTGCTGGATGGATTGGAAGTGTTGCAACACCCCCAGGGGGATGACTATGGCCTATTTACCAGCGTTGATTTAAAGAACTGGCTGCGCGACTTTGCCGAAGCCACCCATGGCTCCTTTTGCCTGATTACCACCCGCGCCCCCCTGCTCGACCTGATCGACTACCGCACCTACACCCACCGGGAAGTGGAACACCTCAGCGCAAACGAAGGGGTGGAACTGCTGCAAAAACTGGGCGTAAGCGGGAGCGACCCTGAACTACGGCAGGTGGTGCAGCAGTGGGGCGGCTATGCCCTGGTGCTGAGTTTGCTCGGTTCTTACCTGGTCGATCACTGCGACGGGGATATTCAGCAATTACCCGCAGATCTGGCCCCCACCGCGCAGGAGGCCAAGTATGACCGGGTGAGCCGGGTGCTGCGCCGCTATGATGAAGCGTTGACCCCAGCGGAGCGTGAATTTCTGGAAGGGTTCAGCACCTTTCGGTTGCCCATGCCGCAAACGGCGTTAACGCTACTCCTCCCCTCTTCTCTCAAGCAGAGCAGCGCCGATACGCGACCTCAACAGGCTCCCCCTGCCCAAGAACCAGCAGGCTTTTTGGCAACAGTGCGGCGCGCCCTGTTACCCGCCTTTCTGAGGGAGTCTGAGAGCAAGCAACCCACCGCTACGGCTCAACCTGCTGCATCAAACCCAGCAGACGAAGCAACCGCTCTAAAGATTGTGGATTGCCTCGTCAAATACCGCATCCTGCGCTACAACGCGGATACCGCGACCTACGCCACCCACCCCCTGATCCGCGATCACTATCTGAAACGGCTGGAGCAGCATCCAGACCGAGCCGTAGCCCTGCATCGCCAGATCGCCGACTTTTATCTCACTACTGCCGGAGACACCCTCAGATTCCCGACCCTGGCTGACCTCACCCCCCTGATTGAAGCGGTGCATCATCGCTGTCAGGCAGGGGACTATGATAAAGGCTTTCGAATCTACAGGGATCAAATTGATCAGGGCAGCCGATGGGTAATTACAAGTGTTTTGGGAGCCTATGAAACAGAACTGAATTTAATTCAAGACTTTTTCCCAGGGGGCGACACCACCCAAACCCCTCAAGTGAGTAGTCCGGACCACCAACGCTTCGTTCTCAACGAAATCGGATTCTGCCTGATGAACCTGGGACGACTGGTAGAAGCCCCACCGTTTTACGAGCGATCAGCGGCGGGCTACGTTTCCGCAGAACATTGGAGCGCTGTTAGCGTCAGTTACCAAAACCTGGCAGAGCTCTACGCCTCTCTCGGCGATCTCTCCGCCAGTGCCACCGCCGCCGAGTCTGCCCTCACCTACGCCCGCCGCGTCGATGATGAGCAGCAGAAAAAGCGGGAGGAGCGCGACTCTCTGGCAGACCAGGGGTGGGCCGCCCATCTGCAAGGCAACCTCGACGCTGCCCAGCCTGCCTTTCAGCAGGCTGAGCAACTGGAGCAGCAGATTGACCCCGATGAGCAATACCTCTACAGTCTGCGGGGTATTCAACACGCCGAGCACCTGCGCCGCCGGGGAGACAGCGACTACGCCCGCCGCATCACCG
>PYER01000003.1 GCA_003017855.1 filamentous cyanobacterium CCT1 | reverse complement strand
TTTGCAACCCCTACATTGCTTCGCCAGCGCTCAACTTTTTGTATACCCTGCTGTGGCGTTCGGCGGGCCACGACCAAACCGGTGCCCCCCTGCAAATCGAAGATTTAAACGATCCGGCGGTGAATTCGGTCTTTACGGCCTTTCAGCAGCACATTGCCCTGACCACCCCCACCTACCTCGACCTGAAGCAGATCTGGCTGCGCGACCCCGCTGCGTTTCAGGCCATCATCATGTCGCACCAGAGCTTTGTGAACCTCAAAAAAGAGCCGGAGTTTGCCCAGCTGGTGGAGGTTCCCTTTGGGTTGCCTGAGACCTCGCCCCTGGTGGCCTTTGACTGGACAACCGCCGCCGAACGGGAAGCCCTCAAGACCTTTGCGGCCTTTGCCTCCTCCTCCCCCATGCAGGATTTGGCGGCTCAGCAGGGCCACCTTCAAACCGAATACCTCCAGACAGGCGACTTTCCACCGCTGCCCTCGGGGGAGGTGCTGAAGGCGGCCCAAACCTTTTGGAAACAGCGCAAGGACGGAGGCCGCACGGTCTACATGGAGTTGGTGGTCGATACCAGCGGTTCCATGTACCAAAACCAGCGCCTCCAGGCGGTGCAGGAGGCGCTGCGGGCGGCCAGCCAGCAGATTAACCCCGGCAACCAGATTGGGCTGGTCACCTTTAGCGATCGCGCCATCCGCCGCTTTCCCCTGGCCCCCTTTAGTGAACTGGAGCAAAAGCGCCTGTTTACCGCCATCGACCAGCTCCAGGCCGACGGGGCCACGGCCCTGTACGACGGGGTAGCGGTGGCCCTGGCCAGCCTGATGGAAAAGCAAAAAACCGACCCCGACGGCCAGTTTTATCTGCTGCTGCTGACCGATGGCGATCGCACCGACGGCCTCACGTTTAAGCAAATTGAGGCGGTGATCCGACACAGCGGCGTCAGGGTGTACCCCATCGCCTACGGCGAGGTCAACCATCGGGAACTGGCGGCGATCGCCGCCATCCGCGAAAGCGCCGTCTACGAAGGCACCCCCGAAAAGGTTCAGGTTTTGCTTAGCGATCTGTTTCAAACCAATCTGTGAATGGGTCACAAGGAGACTTAGAGGGCAAACCCATGTCGCGACGTAAAGCATTGCTTACAACTCTGGGATTTAGTGGACTAGCCTTTGCAACCGCTGGCTTACTGATTCGCTGGGTCTTTCCAATCTCGCAGGTAACACTACTGATCGATCGCAGCTACTGCCCAGAAGCTCAGTGGCAAGAGGCTACTCAACCCTATCGCCAGCTCTATCGTCAGCACCAGCACCGACAGCTACAAATTAAGCAGGTTATTCTTTTCAACACCCTAGGAGTAGAGCATGTCTCTAGCCCACCCTCCCCAGAGGCTATTCAGCAGTTATCTACCTATGGCCAACCCAACCCTACCCAACAGGAAAACCTTCAAAAATCTCTTCCGAATGCTTGGGTGATTAGCTGCCATTTAACTGGGCCGCCCCCACAAAATTTGAAATGAACCCTTTGAGTCAGCTTTCGGCATTTCTGAGAAGACAGGTCAGCCATGGACAACCTGATTGGTCAAACGCTTCGCGATCGCTACCAGATTCAGACGCTGTTAGGACGACAGGTTGGTCGCAGAACCTTTCTATCAACTGACCTAGGGACCCAGTCGCCCGTTGTCATTAAACTCCTGCTGTTTGGCCCTGATTTTGCCTGGGAAGATCTCAAACTTTTTGAGCGCGAGGCCGAAACGCTGAAAGCGTTAGATCATCCGGCCATTCCCACGTATTTGGACAGCTTTGATGTCACTACGGAGTTGGGTCAGGGGTTCGCCCTGGTGCAGAGCTACATTGAAGCCACGCCTCTAGACGCAGCCGTTCAACAGGGCCGACGATTTTCTGAAGCAGATTTAGTTGAAATCGCAGAGCAATTGTTAACAATTTTAGTCTACCTCCACGGACAGGCTCCCCCGGTCATCCATCGCGATATCAAACCCAGCAATATTCTGTTGGGCGATCGCAGTGGCCATAGTCCCGGCCAGGTATACCTGGTAGATTTTGGCTCGGTGCAAACGGTTGCCCATGGCGGCACTACGACTATCGTGGGCACCTATGGCTATATGCCACCCGAGCAATTTGGCGGTAGAACAACGCCAGCATCTGACATTTACAGCCTCGGGGCCACCTTAATTTATCTAATAACCCGAGTGCATCCCGCTGATTTACCCCAGCGAAAAGGTGTAATTCAGTTTGATGCGACGTCTCAAGTGAGCCGACCCTTTCACGCCTGGCTAGAGTCCATGGTTCAACCTGGTCTAGAAGAACGAATTAGCACCGCTGAGCAAGCGGTAGAAATACTTAAAAACAAAAATTTCGTTTCCCAAAAATCTGCCTACTCATCAGCAGAGGAAGAATTGCAATATGAATTAATCCAAAAGACTCAACTAAAGCATATTCAGCGTCCAGAAGGGGCAAACTGCACAATTAGCAAGAACAAAAGAGCCAACACGATAGAGATTTCTGCACCTGCAAGAAATCGAATCTCAGTCGTATTAAGCATTAAAGGCTTGCTTTTATTTTCGATGATTTTCTTTGCAAGCCCTATTTTAATGTTTGCTTTTATGTTTGCCCTTGGTTTCTTTGAAATGTGGGGATTACCCCTTGCTCTGTTGGTACTTTTCGTATCACTTTGGCTCTTACTCTCATTGCTGCTTAGGCTTCTATTGCCTGTGATTTCGTTAGTAAAAGGCTTTCTTTGGCCTACACTGCAAAGGTCTTTTGGGCATTCACGGCAAAGGTTCCTTGGGCATGCATTGCAGAGGTTTGCCAGATCTGCAGCACGATGGTTTATTGAACCTGCGCTGCGAGGGTTTCTTTGGCCTATGACATGGATTGAAAGCAGGCTTAGAAGCTTGAATGATCGTTTAGATCAATATTTAGTTAATCGGTTTTGCTCTGACAAGATCTTGCTGATCGTTGGCCAGGACGAGGCTTCTATTGTGAGAGAAGGGAAATCCAAAAAGTATCTTAGAAAAGTTCCTCGAAGCTCAATTCAAGGTGTGCAAATCGTTGCTCGTTATCGCTTCGATACTGGCTATCATGTCGACCTCAAGGTGAAGGGTCATTTGACAAACCTAGTAGTTGGCAATGTCCAATTTTGGCTGTCTCGCCAAGAGGCATTTTGGTTGGCCTATGAGCTGAGCACCTGGTTGAAGTTGCCCGTGACCGAGGTTGAGGTTGTTGTGATTCAATCGAGCTAGCCCTTGGGATTGCATGGCTAATGCTTCAGCCGCCTAGAACACTGGTTCAGCTCCTAGGGTTCTGTCCTTGGATGCCTAAAAATTCGCTGCCCATTAGCCCAAGACCCCTGGGAGCTTACCATACTTTTACCGATGCTCTAGGGTGAACCTGCAATCCTTGATCCTAGCCAGCAGTCTTTTTAAGGCCAGGCCGCAAAACATCGAGGGTGGCCAGCACCGCCCCGCCAACAATCAACCCACAGGCTACCGCCACGGTCCAGGTGGCCTCTGCCCGTCCAAACCCAATTAGCAGCAGAGTCGAGAGCAGCGGGGCTGCGTAAGAGAGCGCCCCCAGCACGCGAATATTGCCGCGTTTCACCCCATAGTCCCAGGTGAAGAAAGCGAGGCCAACTGGTCCCAGTCCCAGGGCCAGAATAGCAATCCATTCCCACCGGATTGGCACTGCCGTCGTTTCAAACAGAGCGTGACAGATCCAGGCTAGCACCGCCGTCGCCCCGCAAAAGCCCCCCACAGCACTGGTGGGAATCGCGCCAAACCGCCGCGAAAGAATCGAGTAGCCCGACCAGGTAAGGGCGCAAACCAGCGCTGCCAGGTACCCGGTGGTGTACTGGGCCTCAAGGCTAAACCCCTGGCCTCGGGTGACGAGCAGACCCGCACCCAGAAAACCCGCGATCGCCCCCGCCCCATGAAACCACCGCAGCCGTTCCCCCGGCAGCAGGGCCGAAAAAAACACGATTAACAACGGCCATAGATAGGCAATTAAACTCGCCTCTACCGCCGGGGCGTGACGCAGGGCCATGAAATAGAAAAAATGGTAGCCAAACAAGCCAACGATGCCGATCGCCCAAACCCGCCAGGGCAGCCTTAGATGCCGCAGCACGTTGCCCCCGGCGCGCATCCAGGCCGCGACCCCAATGCCAAAGGCAATCGTAAACGCCATTGCGGTGAGTTGAAACGGCGGCACGGTGCCGCTGAGATCCGTTAGCAGGGCCAGGGTAGCCCACATCAGCACCGCCGTAAATCCAATCAGTGTTGGACTAATCAGCGTTGGCGATCGCTGACTTTGGGGGTTCTCCATAACAGTCTCTTCATAGACTTCCGCTGTGTATTGTAGAGAGACTGCTCTGAATAATCTTGTACAAAGTTGCACATATCTACAGCGCCGAGCCAATCTCTGCTGGCGGTTGAAAATTTAGGTCGCCAGCTGGGCGATCGCTGGCTATGGCGCGGGGTGAGCTTTGATCTATTCTCGGGGGATTGCCTGGGCCTGGTGGCTCCTTCGGGCGCGGGCAAAACGCTGCTCATGCGCAACCTGGTCCTGCTCGACCCCATTCAACAGGGAGCAGTGAAGTTTGCGGGCAAAAACCCGAGCGAGTGGGGAGTATCCGCCTACCGCAGTCGGGTGATGTACGTACCCCAGCGAGCGGTTTCCATTGAGAATGCGGCGCGAAACGCCCTTGAGGGTACCGTGCAAGACAACCTCATGCAGGTGTTTGAGCTGGGGGTTTACCGCCAGCGCCAGTTTGATCCCCACATCATCCAGACCTGGTTAGGCCAGCTGGGTCGAGGGGCAGAATTCTTAAACCTGCAGGGTGCGCGGCTGTCGGGCGGTGAAGCTCAAATTCTGGCACTGCTGCGGGCCTTGCAGCTCAACCCCCAGGTGCTCTTGCTTGATGAACCGACCGCCTCGCTCGATGCCGCCACTACGACCCGAGTCGAAGCTCTGCTGCTCGACTGGCTCCGGCACCCCCACCGGGCCTGCCTAATGACCAGCCACGACGCTGAGCAAATTCACCGCTTCACGCAGCGGCAGCTCAACCTGGGGGAGTTTGTCTGATGGAGAGCGACTACATTGTCATTGGCTACGGGCAGCTGGCTCTAGCGGCGCTGCTGATTTTGGTGAATGTGGCGCTGTCGGCAGCGCTGCAGCTGGGCCTGGGTAAATCGCTGCTGATTGCTGCCCTGCGGATGGTGGTGCAGCTACTGCTGATTGGCTTTGTGCTGGAGTGGCTGTTTACCCAGGACAACGCCCTGATTATTCTGGCGATCGCGCTGGTGATGACCGCGATCGCCGGAGTGTCTGCGGTCAACCGCACCCAGCGCCGCTTTGCGGGCATCTACTGGCACAGCCTGCTGTCTGTGCTGACGGCCTCTGCCCTGGTCACGGGCTTTGCGATGGTGGGCATTATTCGGGTGCAGCCCTGGTACGACCCGCAGTACCTGATTCCGCTGCTGGGCATGGTGCTGGGCAACACCCTCAACGGCATTTCTCTGGGGCTCGATCGCTTTGTAGAAGGCCTAGTTGTCCAGCGCGACCAGGTCGAGACCCTGCTGGCGCTGGGGGCCACCCGCTGGGAGGCGGCCCACGCCCAGGTGCGCAACGCCATTCGCGTCGGCATGATCCCCACCATTAACTCGATGATGGTGATGGGTCTGGTCAGCCTGCCGGGCATGATGACCGGTCAAATTTTGGCCGGAGCCGACCCCATCGACGCCGTGCGCTACCAGATTGTGATTCTGTTTATGATTGCCGCCGGGGCCGCCCTGGGAATTTTTGGCGTGGTGCTGCTGGCCTACCGCCGCCTGCTCAGCCCCGACCACCAGCTGCGGCTCGACTATCTAGAGAAAGCCAACCCGTGATGAATTTTGGCAGGTCTATGCTTTAAAAAATCGGGATTCTCGCAGACGAGAACCCCGAAGTCAAACAAGTATCCTGTAGGGGCAAGCGGCCGCTTGCCCTTATCAATCGGTGTTATGTAACCAGGATGCCGTATTAGTTGTTGGCGATCGCATCGACCGTGAAGTCAGAGCGCACGGTGAGGTCGAGATCGCTGGGGCGAATGACCACGACCGCACTGTTCGAGGTGGGCTGGTTTTCGCCGGTAATCACGGTGCCAATCACGCTGCCCAGGTTTCGGTTGCCGGTAATAGTGGCCAAAATTGACTCGGCCGCGCCGGTGATCAACGCTCCCTGCAGCGTGCCGCTGTTGACGCTGGTGGTGGCCGCGATCGCGCTCGACTCAGCGTTGATGTTGTAGGTGCGGCCGTTGACGGTGAGGGTGTCAGCCACAAACTTGGCCGCCGTCACATTGGCGCCGCGAATTTCGACGGGCACAATCCGCCCCTGCACCGTGCTGCCCGCCGGAATCAGCACCTGATTTTGGCTATTGCGAATGGGCTGGGCAATCTCCAGGTTGGTGGCGACTGACTGACCGGGAGCAACCACAATATCCACATCGGCGTTGGGGTAGCGCACATCCAGCTGGGTGCCGTTGGGCACCAGGCGGGGTGAGCTAGTGTTGGTGCCGGTGTTATTGCCGGTATTGTTGCCGGTGCCGGTGCCAGTGCCGGGGGTGTAGCCCACGATATAGTTGCTGGCGCTCAAACCAGCCTGCAGGGCAGGCATGCGGCCCTGGGCAACCAGAGCCTGGTAAATAAAGGCGGCTACATCAGCGCGGGTAGCGATGCGCTGAGGACCCAGCACATCGACGTTGGGGTAGTTGACCACCAGGCGGTTTTGGGTGGCGGCAGCAACTGGGCTCTCAGCATAGTCAGGAATTTGGCCCGCATCGCGGTAGGTGCTGAGCACTTCGTTGACTGAGCCGCTGGGGCTGTAGTCGAGGCCGTTGGCCAGGGCTACCAGCACCTGCACCCGAGGAATCTGGGTTTCGGGCTGAAACGCGCCGTTGGGGTAGCCGGAGAGAAAGCCCTGGCTGTAGGCGTCGTCGATCGCGGCGCTGGCCCAGTAGCTGCTCGACACATCGCTGAAGCGGGGAGGGGTGCGATCGAGGGGCTGCTGAAAGGCATTGCGCACAATGGCGGCAAACTGGGCGCGGGTTACCGGCTGGTCGGGGCGAAAGGTGCCATCGGGGAAGCCAGCAATAATCTCGTCCTCGGCCAGGCTCTCGATGAAGGGGCGGGCCCAGTAGTTGTTGCCAACGTCTTCAAATTCGGTGGTTTGCGCGATCGCGGGTAGGGTCAGCGCGGCTCCTGCCACGGCCCCCAGGGTTGCGAAGGCGGCGGTTTTAGCAGATCGGTTCAGTACGGTGCTCATCATAACGAGGTCCTAAAAAGGTAGCTTTAGCGCGAAGGTAAAAAAAGACACCAGTCGCAGAAAATTGGCTCCAGAACAAGTCAAAGAGCCAGGTCGGAGGCAGTAATGCAATGAAAAATCAAATCTGCCGAAATTTCAGGCAGACCCAGCCACAAACGGAGATGAGGTTTAACCGGAGCAAGCGGGTAAATGCACCGAAAACGTGAGGGCTTGTTTTGTTGTTTTAATTACAGACTGCCAGCCCGGTGCTGATGTTCCCATCCTTCTAAAGGCTGAGTTCAAAAGGCTGAATTTAAGGGCGATGGTAAAAACTGGCCCTGAGGGCGATCGCGGTTTTAGCCTCATTCCTTTAGAACTGCCGCCAACTAATACTGAATCCGCCCTGACTGCCCCCCGGTTGGGCTGGGCAAACACCGTTTGCCCGAATGATGACCGGCCCTACGGGGCTACATCGGCAGCGCTCAATTACTTACGTCACCTAAGGCGCAATCTCAGGGTAATTTCAGCTTTGTCTGACATGCTCTACGCAGCATCTTATATAGCAAGCTTTCAGGCTCTGGCCTCACCTGAGGCCGGGATCGATATCAATCAATATGAGGATAGATAGCGACAATGAAATGGAAATTTTTAGCTTTAGCGGCAAGTTTGACCCTGACCACGGCCCTGGTTGCCTGTGGCGGGTCTACCGGCACCACTGAAACGGCCCCTGCTGGCGACGCCATGGAAGAGGGCGCGATGGAAGGTGAGGCCATGGAAGAAGGAGGCGCGATGGAAGAAGGAGACGCCATGAAAGAAGAGGGCGGCGCAATGGAAGAAGGCGACGCCATGAAGGAAGAAGGCGACGCCATGGAAGAGGAAGGGGCGAACTAGCGCCCGGTCAGGATTTGGTGTCGTGCCAAATCCTGACGACTCTACCGCTAGATCTGGCGCGATCGCCCTCATCAGCACATCCACCAAGACTGATCAGACCCTGAAGACCAACACAGCATTTGGATACAAGCCCATGGATAAACCCCTATGGCAGAGACGGCGGCTTCTCTATGCGGGGCTAGGTATGGTTGGCGTTGGGGCCGCGATTGCCGCTCACCAGTCTTCTGAAAGGGCCTTCCAAAAGGGCGGAGCAGGCTCAAAGCCCCGTACCAACCCCCAGATCAGTGCCGCTGAGCTGGCCCCCAGCGGTGACCCCATGCCAGAACTGCGCGGCATCAGCCAGTGGCTCAACTCTGACCCGCTGACCGTTGCCAGCCTCAGGGGCAACGTGGTCTTGCTTCAGTTCTGGACGTTTGGCTGCATCAACTGCCAGCGCACTCTGCCTGCGCTGGTGGGCTGGCACCAGCGCTACGCCGACCAGGGCTTGAAAATTATCGGTGTGCACACTCCAGAGTTCGCCTACGAGCGCGACGTCAACAACATTCGCCGGGCGCTAGAGCAGTACGACATTACCTACCCGGTGCCCCTGGACAACGATTTTCAGACCTGGCGGGCCTACAGCAACCGCTACTGGCCCCACCTGTTTCTGGCCAATCGCGACGGGTTTTTGCGCTACGACCACATTGGCGAAGGGGCCTACGACACCACCGAGCAAACCATTCGCGCGCTTTTGGGGTAAGGCTATGGTGGCAGGCACATCGCTGGGGTTGGCGTGGCTGGGTGGGCTGTTGACCGTGCTGTCGCCCTGCATTTTGCCGGTGCTGCCGGTAGTAGTGGGGCGATCGCTGCAGTCGCATCGCCTTGGCCCGGTGGCACTGGTGACGGGTTTAGTCGGGGGCTTTGCTGCAGCGGGCAGCCTGCTGGGCCTCACCGCCAGCTGGTTTACAGGCCTTGCCAACGGACTGCGCTACGGCGCGATCGCCATTCTGCTCGCCCTGGGCATCGCCGCCCTGTTCCCCACCCTGAGTTACCGCGCCCTCAGCTACCTACCCCTGGGCAAATCGCTGAAAGAAACCCCTCGCCTGGGCCTGCGAGGCGAGTTCTGGCTCGGCACCCAGCTGGGCCTGCTCTGGACCCCCTGCGCTGGGCCGGTGCTGGGCAGCATTCTGGTACTGGCGGCCGTCGATCGCCAGGTGGCTGGTGCCTTTGGCCTGTTGGTAGCCTATGGGCTGGGGGCCGCCCTGCCTTTGCTTGCGATCGCATACGGCGGCCGTTCTATCAGCCAGCGATTGCTGGGACTGCGCCGCCACAGCGCCCAGCTTCAGCGATTGGGCGGCGGGCTGATCGTCGGCACTGCGATCGCCATTCTGCTCGGTTGGGATATCAAAATTCAGCTCTGGCTGGCCCCGCTCTTCCCTACCCTGCCGCTTTAGAAAAAATGCTTCACCCCAGGTAATCCCATGACGGCATCAGCAACCAAGCGAAACGCCAAGTTCCCCAGTCAGTCTGCCCTGGCCAAAACCTTTCACTGGGTCAACATCATCGCCCTGCTGCTCATGATGGCGAGCGGCCTGCAAATCTACAACGCCAACCCCGTCTTTGGCGGTCGGGCCGGGTGGGATTTTCCGGAGCTGGTGCTGCTGGGCGGCTGGCTGGCCGGGGGGCGGGCCTGGCACTTTGCGATCATGTGGGTGTATTCGCTCAACCTGCTGGCCTACGGCGTTTTTGTCTTTGTCACCCGGCGGTGGCAGCACCGCTTTGCCAGCAGCGGTGATCTCAAGGCCCTGCGCGCCAGCCAGAACGAAAAGCGCAAAAACTTTGCCAAGCATCGGCTGGTGTATACCGCCATTGTGCCGGTGCTGCTGCTGGCGATCGCAAGCGGCCTGGCCATGTACAAACCCGCCCAGCTCCACTGGCTGGCGGCCCTGTTTGGCAACTGGCAAACCCTGCGTACCGTCCACTTTTTGACCGTGCCCATCGTGCTGGCCTTCAGCCTGGTTCACTCGCTGCTGGCGCTTAAGGTCGGTAACCTGCGCCTGATCAAGTCAATGTTCGTCTAGCCGTTACCCCAGAGTTTTCCTATGGGCCTCATTCTTCCGCCATCGCTCTCCCGCCGCCGCCTGCTGATTGGGGCGGGTCTGTCGGGGGCTGGCCTGCTGCTCAACGGCTGCGGAACCAGCCTAGGGTCGCGCCGGGTGGGCCAGCTCACCGAGCCTTTGAACCAGGCGATCGAGCAGCTGCTGCTGTCGCAAAGCCCGGTGCCCGAGTTCCCTATTAGCGCCATTCAGCCCGACCAGCTGCTGATCAACACCTTTGACGAAACGCCCCAGCTTGACCCCGAGCAGTTTCGCTTGGTGGTCGATGGCGAGGTCAACCAGCCGATGCAGTTTTCCCTGGCCGATCTGCAGGCCCTACCCTTCAAAGACATGGTGATTCGTCACGTCTGCGTGGAGGGCTGGGCGGCGATCGTGCAGTGGGGCGGCGTGCAGCTACAAACCCTGGCCCAGCTGGTGCAGCCCAAAGCTGGGGTGCGCTACGTCTTCTTTACCTCCGCCGACGGCTACTACGAAAGCTGGGATTTGGCCTCGTCGCTGCATCCCCAAACCCTGATGGTCTACCAGAAAAACGGGCAGCCCCTCTCGGTGGATAACGGTGCCCCGCTGCGACTGGCCTCGCCGATTAAGCTGGGCTACAAACAGAGCAAGTGGGTGACTCAAATTACGTTTATGAATGAGCTAAGGCCCCGCCTGGGCTACTGGGAAGACCGGGGCTACGAGTGGTTCGCTGGGCTTTAGGTCAGCCAAAACGTGAGGAGCAGGAGACTTTATCAGCCTTTCCTGGGACGCTTTTTGAAACGCTGATTATCTTCTGAAACCGTGAATTAGCTCTGATTCATAACCTGCTATTGTGAGACTGTCAGCGCTCTGTCTGCCAGCGTTCGACCCTTGTGCAGCCCTCAAGAAGATTCGCGAAAATTCAGTCTCGGCTTTTGGCTATCGTATGTGGTTTGGCAATTCAGCCAGGCTTCTTTACCGAAGGCGAAGAGGATGCAAATACCGATAGATAATTCGGAACTGTTGGTAGGTCTACTCCTGGTCGTTACCTCCGTCGTTGGTCTGGTGGGCGGAAACGTTGCCCTTGGTGCCCTGACGCTCAATCTTGGTACGGCCAAAGGATTAGCCTATGCCTTTATTTTGGCGGTTGGGGTCTTTGGCCTCGCTATGATAACCAGAGAGCTATTTGGTAGTTAGAAACCAATAGCCGCATCTGTCCCTGCTGTCGTTTTGCAGCTATTCAGATTTGGTCAGGACATCAGCCCATGTCTTGATCACTTTTGCGGTTGCTCATTGATCTGAAGATTGCCTATGAAAGCCGTTGCCCTTACCCACTATTTGCCCATCAGCGATCCAGAATCGCTCTTTGACGCTCGCCTGCCCAAGCCGCACCCGGCAGGCCGCGATCTGCTGGTGCGAGTCGAAGCCGTCTCGGTGAACCCGGTCGATACCAAAGTGCGTGCCCCCAAAGATAACGTCGAAGACGCCCCCAAAGTGCTGGGCTACGACGCTGCCGGAGTCGTCGAAAGCGTGGGCGAGGAAGTGACGCGCTTTCAGCCGGGGGATGCGGTCTACTACGCTGGCGATATCACTCGCCCCGGCTCCAATGCGGAGTTTCAGCTGGTGGATGAGCGGATTGTGGGCCACAAGCCCGAAACTCTCTCCTTTGCCGAAGCGGCGGCAATGCCCCTGACCACGATCACCGCCTGGGAAGCCCTGTTCACTCGCCTGAGCATCAACCGGGCTGGGGGCAATCGCGGCGATTCAATATTGATTATCGGCGGCGCTGGCGGGGTCGGGTCGATCGCGATTCAGCTGGCTAAGCTGGCAGGGTTAGTTGCGATCGCCACCGCATCGCGGCCCCAGTCCCAAGCCTGGGCCACCCAGATGGGGGCCGACCACACCGTCGACTACAGCGACGCCCTGATCGAAGCAATGACCCAGCTCGGCCACCGCGAGGTCGATTTCATCGCCAACTTCAACAATACCGACGACTACTGGGGCGTGATGGCCGAGCTGATTCGGCCCCAGGGCAAAATTGTCGGCATCGTCGGCAACCGCGACCCGCTCGACCTGAATTTGCTCAAGAACAAAAGCGCCACCTTCGCCTGGGAGTTTATGTTCACCCGCTCGATGTACCAGACTGCCGATATGGCCGACCAGGGCCATTTGCTAGATGAGGTGGCGGCCCTGGTGGATGCGGGCAAGCTGCGCACGACTCTGGGGCAAACGCTGTCGCCTATCAATGCCGCCAACCTGCGCCAAGCCCATGCTCAGGTTGAGTCGGGGCGAACGATTGGCAAGCTGGTGCTAGCAGGCTGGAGGTAGATGTCTCAAACGTTTGCGGATGCGAACGTTTGAGACATTAATTACTTCACGATGACGCGGCCATCGGCTTCGATGGTGATGCTGCGATCGCTCGGTTCAGCTGGGGCATCGTAGACTTCTACCCGCAGCGTGTTGGGGCCGGGGCGGTTCAGCCTTGCCCGCACGGGCAGCCGCTCCTGCGACCAGAAAAATACTGAAGGATGGGGCTGCGCTGTCCAGCCCACCTGGGTTTCGATGGTGCTGCCGGTGTAGAGCACGCGGGGGCCAAGCAGGGGCGGCTGCTCTAGGCTGAGGGGGCGACTGCCGACGTTGACGACTTGGATGGTGATGCGATCGCCCGGCGTAAACTGGATCTGCCCCGACTTACAGTTCACCGTGCAAGGGGCTGCCAGAGCCGCAGGCACACTTAGCATCCAGGCGGCCAGGCCAAGCAAACATCCCCCAATTACCAAACCAGACGGCAACAGCTTCTTCACAGCAACGATCCTCACACAGGAAAACGGATCTTTTGTTGTAATCGCTACCGAGGCACCCTGGAACCCTGTCTACACATCTTGTAGGATTTGGGACTATGAGGTAGGCATTCGTAGTTAGATTGTCCTTGATGTCTTCAGGCTTCAGCTCTAGCTATGCGAGGAAACCTTTTTGGGTGCTGAATGATCTCAAGGGACAGATCAATATCCAGATCAGGCCAATAGAGGTGGCCAGGGTGAGGTTCTTCTAAATTGAAGATGTGCTTGATAGGGGCATCTTTGAACCAGGGAAATTGATCGTAGGGCATGAAATACTTATGGTCGTTACAGAGCACCCACAGACCATTAGCTAAAATCCCCAGTCCAAAATCTAAAATTGTCAAACGGGTACTGCGACTATGCGCGATGCAAGGCCCGCCCACACCTGCGGCGACACCCGAAAGCGACATCATGCTGCAACTGCATATTGATCGCGACCTAGCCGCTTTGCCTCGTATAGAGCCTGGTCAGCGAGATGAATAAATGCGGTTAGGCTGCTCTCAGGTTCAGGCAAGAGATAGGCAATACCCATACTGAGAGTGACTGTCTTGCTGACATCAGATCCCTCATGGCAGATTTCTAAAGCTTGAATGGCTTTTTGCAGCCGCTGGGCTACCGCAATTGCACCACTAGAGTCGGTGTAGGGAAGCAGAATTACAAATTCCTCTCCCCCATAGCGAGCGACCAAGTCATCTGGGCATTTTACCGTTTGGGCAGCCGTCTGGGCAACTTTTACCAAACAGTCGTCGCCTGCTTGATGGCCATAAATGTCGTTATAGCGTTTGAAATAATCCACATCTAACAAAATGAGGGATAGGGGTAGACTTCCTATCGCCGCTCTTTGCCACTCCCAGCGGAGCCGTTCGTCAAAACAGCGTCGGTTGGCAATTTGGGTGAGGCCATCAATGTTAATTAACTTCTGCAATTCTCCTATAGCTTCATCGAGAGCCTCCTGCGCGCGCGCTCGTTCCCAAATTTCTCGATGCAGCTGCTCGTTGGTGTTGGCAAGTTCCCGCGTCCGACAGGCGACTTCCAACTCGAGTTCGTGGGTGTAGTTAGCCAAGATAGCCTCGGTGCGCTTTCGTTCGCTGATATCCTGCCATACCACAATTGCGGAGGTTACCTTCCCCTGCTCGTCCAAAATGGGTGTCCCTTGCACTTCCAGCGGAATAACGGTATTTCCCTGACGAATTTCCAGGTCATCATCGAGTAGATATTCTCCGTCTAGGGCTCGGGCTGCCGGAAGATGTTCTGGAGAGCAAGACATACTTGAACCGGGGCGGTAGAGGGAGCTATGCCACACCAACTGACCGTTTTTGGCATGCCGAGCTGGCTTTAGGAGCTGTTCAACCATTGGATTAGAGTACAGCGTGGTACCACTTTGATCGTAAACACTAATCCCAATTGGCAAAGCGTTGAGAAACTGGGTCAGCATCGCATTGGCAGACTTCAAATCCGCTTTGGCCCGATCGTTCTCATTCAAAACTGCACTCAACATGAGGGTCGTAATACTAATAAATGCAATGAAGGATTGCAGCAGTATCAACGACGAATTAAGAGAACCATAGGTGAACGCACTATGGCCTTGAATGGTACCGACAATTGCGATCGCCGCTGCACCCACCGTCAGCAGGGTTGCGCCCACCTCCCCTAAGCGAAAAGCTGCCCAAATAATCAAAGGCACCAAAATATACGCCACAGGATAGCCTTGCATAAACGCAATATGGCTAACCACCAGCATCAAGCTCAAAATGAGCATACTTTCGGTGGGGCGCTGTCGCAGCAACTGCCTAAATCTTGAGGCACGCTGATGCCAGGTAATAATTAATGGCGTCACCGCCATGATGGCAAAGGCATCCCCCATCCACTGCGCCAGGGCCAGGGGCAGATAAAATTCCCAGACAAACTTTCCCAGCCAGCAGAGAAAAGCTGACATCACTACTGCCGCAACAAGAGGGCATAGAAAGCAATTACAAATAATAAAATAAATCGTGTCTCTAGATCGATCTAAAAAATATCGATTACGGGTTAAATGAACGGTCCAATACACACTTAGTAGTTGCCCCATAGTGCCAAGCACAGTGATCAAAAGTGTCAGCACGACGTCAGAGAGAGTAGACAACCCGCTGTAAAAGATGATTTGAGTTAGAAAACTTCCGACGACTAAGCCTAACCAGATTGGATAACCCCAGATGTAAACGAGCCCAACACTTACCCCCGTCGGAGCCCAGACTGCGGTAAAGCCCGATACCGGGTCTACGGCAACATTCGACAGGTAAGCCAGACTGAGGTAAGCAACAGCTGCGATCGCTTGTTTCCACAGGGAAACCCGCCGGAAGTCAAAAAGTTGAGACAACCGACGCGATTGGGGAGTTATCGCAAAGAGACTGGTAGATGCCGCCATTACCTGGTTTTACTAGTTTTAATTAAAATCCTGACGAGATTAAGGTACCCATTCAGACTGCAAAGCAGGAGCTAGGTTTAGGACTACCACAACGGGCTGCACTGCGAAGTTTACGCCCTGCGCCCGGTCATCTAGCTACCTTTTAATAGCGACGCGATGATCAGGTTCTGTAGTCTGCACCACTGCGGCGGCGGTTGGCATTTGCTGCAATCTTGTTATGACAACTGCACTCAAGATTTCAACCACCGAACCCTTTACCGACATTCCGCCGCCCCTGGGCGAGGTGGTGGCCGAGTACCGCATTGCGGTGGGGGATGCTATTGCTTACTCGGTCACGGCTGGCCAGCACATTCAGATCATTGATGTCGAAGGCTCTCAGTGCTCCGACTTTCTGGCCTTTGGCGGCGATCGCTACCACGACCCGCTCGATGCCACCGTTACCCGTACGCTGACGGGGCTGGCGGTACCTCAGGCGGGGCTGCCCAGCAAAGTCTTCTCTCAGTCGATGCAGCCGTTGGTAGAGGTGGTGCAGGATACCTGTGGCTCCCACGACAGTTTTTTGCTCGCCTGCACCGCTCGCTACTACGAAGACTCGGGCTACCCCGGCCACCCCAGCTGCAGCGACAACTTCAACCGGGTGCTGGCTCCCTACGGCATTGCGCCGCGCCCCGGCTGGCCCGCGCTCAACTTTTTCTACAACACCAGCGTAGATTGTCACGGGGTGATTGGCTTCGAAGAACCGCTGTCGCGCCCTGGCGACTACGTGCTGCTGCTGGCCCATCAAGATCTGCTCTGCGCCAGTTCGGCCTGCCCCGACGACATTGACCCGGCCAACGGCTGGCACCCAACGCCTATTCACGTGCGCATCTATGCGGCGGGGCAGACCTTTGCTCGGGCGATCGGGCGGCGAGTGGCGGCAGACTGGCCCCTGCGCCTGACTCAAGACAGCGCCTTTACCCCCAGCATTCGCCAGCTCACGGATGATTTAGTTGAGTACAACGGCTTTTGGGTACCGCGCAGCTTTGCCCACCAGGGCGACCAGGCCGAATACTGGGCCTTGCGCCAGCGAGCGGCGCTGATGGATCTCTCTGCCCTGCGCAAGTTTGAAGTCTGCGGTAAAGACGCCTTTGCTCTCTTGCAGTATGCCTTTTCCCGCAATCTGAACAAGCTAGCACTAGGGCAGGCGGCCTACGGCTGTCTGCTCAACCCTCACGGCGGCATCGTGGATGACGGCATTGTGTTTTGCTTTGACTCCACCCGCTACCGCTACGTGGGCAACTGCGATACCGATGGCGACTGGCTACGAAAAATAGCTCAGGAGAAGGCCTGGTCGGTGACGGTGGAGGCGATCAGCGATCGCCTCCACAACCTCGCCCTCCAAGGTCCCTTCTCCCGCGATGTTCTCAAAACCCTGGTGCCAGAGGTCGCAGAGCTTGGCTACTTCAGCTTTATAGAATCCCAAATTCATGGTATTACGGTGCTGATTTCCCGCACGGGCTACACCGGGGAGCTGGGCTACGAGCTGTTTGTGCATCCCCAGGATGGCGCGGCCCTTTGGGAAATTCTCTCAGCGGCGGGACAGCCGTTGGGAATGCTGCCCTTGGGCATGAAGGCACTCGATCGCGCCCGTATCGAGGCTGGGTTGCTGGCGCTGGGCTACGAATTTGATGATTTGACCTCACCCTACCAGGCGGGCATTGGCTGGGCCGTAGCGATGAAAAAGCCCGACTTTATCGGCAAAGCAGCGCTGGATGCGATCCGCCGTCATCCCCCCAGAGTAGCTGTAGGCCTGGTGCTGGAGGGGCCGGAGGTTGCCGCCCACGGGCAGCCGGTATTTGCGGCAGGGGAACGGTGGCGGGTGGGGCAGATTACCAGCGCCACGTTTTCGCCCGTTCTCAATGCCAGCATTACTATGGCCCAGGTTGTCCCTGAGTATGCCGAACCGGGAACGACCGTTGAGGTCGGCCTACTGGATGGCCTCAAGCGCCGGGTGCAGGCCAGGGTGGGGCCGCTGGCAGCCTTTGACCCCACCAAAAGTCGGGTGCGGGTATGAGAGAGTTCACGGTTTCTCAACCCTGGGATATGGCGGGGGCCGATGGTCTAGTGGCCGCCCGAGCATTGTTTGGCGAAGCGGTGGATCACCTGGCACCGTTTCAGTCGATGGAAACGACTCTGGATGGGTTGCCCTGTGCAGTGCTGCGGCTGTGCGATCGCAACTTTCGCGTCACCTACCCTGGGCCTTTTGACCAGCGGGTTGCGGCCTTCAGCCTCAACCTGTGGGTAAAGCAGTTGGACTGGCTGGGGGCGATCGCCCTGCCGGCAGAGAGTTTGCCTGCGATCGCAGCTCTGGCCACCGTTAGAGCACCTCACCGGCTTGCCCCCCTGCCCCTGCACCGGGCGGTACCTGTCCAGGTAGCCCAGACTGCCGTGCTGATTTGGCATCATCATCTAGGGGATAGAGCTGCATTAGAACTACACCTGGCTCGTCCCCAAATTGAAGCGTTTTGGGCTTTAATTCAACCTTCAAACTACGGTTCAGTATCACTCACTACAGCCCTTACCTAGTTTGCATTGCAAACTCTTGACATAACAAGTTGGTTGAATTGCCTCAGCTAACTTAGTTATGCCAAGTTCGGCTCTGAATCTAGAGTTTTCCCATCGGCAAAACTTCATATCCGGACTTGAGTTTGGCTTATTCATGTCTGGCTTTGTTCCAGCTTCAATCAGGCCCCCAGATAAACCGCAGTGCTTCCCCTTAGCACAGTGAAACGATCGCACTGATTAGCTTTCTCTACCTATCTAGCCCGCTTGTATTTCACAGGTTGGTCGTTCCGATTAGTCAGTTTTTTCCGTACAACTTAGTTGACAGCTAGGAGTGATTATGTCTCCTGAATCACAAGAGTTTTTAGCAACTTTTGTCTCAGAGTCTTACTACTACTGGGCCTCTGTGCTCATGGTGCTAATTCACGTGGGCTTTTTAGCGTATGAAGGTGGCGCGGCCCGCTCCAAAAACGTTCTGGCCACCATGGTCAAAAACCTGATGACCCTATCGCTGGTGGGGTTAACCTTTTTCTTCTTTGGCTGGTGGGTCTACAACGCTTTCCCGCTGTTTCCGCTCCAGGGCGGCATCGTCGGCCCCTGGACTGACCCGGCCGCCGATGGGGTTGTGGGAGACGTTTTGGGGCTTGTTCAGGCGTCTTACCCCTGGTCGCCAGCCCTGGGGCCAAACATTGCCGACAATCTGACTGGCGTGTTCTGGTTTGCCTTTGCGCTGTTCGCCATGACCACCGCCTCGATTCTTTCTGGTGCCGTCATTGAGCGCATCAAGATTGGGGCCTACGGTATTTTGGCCATTGTCCTAGGCTCGTTCACCTGGGTGGTAGCCGCCGCCTGGGGCTGGAACCCCTACGGCTGGTTCTTCACCCAAATGGGCTATCACGACTTCGGCTGCTCTGCTGTGCTGCACGCCGTTGCAGGGTTCTTCGCGCTGGGCGTGCTAATCAACCTCGGCCCCCGCATTGGTAAGTTTGATGCCCAGGGCAAGCCTCGCGTCATCATGCCTCACAACTTACCCCTCACCATGGTGGGGCTAATGCTGATTTTTGTAGGCTTTTACGCCTTCCTGGCCGCCTGCGTCATCTTTGTGCCGGGCCAAACTGGGGAAATCACCATCTACGGCACGCCAATGACTCTGGCTTCCATTGGGGTCAATACTACCCTCGCCCTGTCGGCTGGTCTAGTAGGGGCCTACATGGGGTCAAAGGCTGATCCTTTCTACACTATCTCGGGTGGTCTGGCTGGAATTATTTCTGTGGGGGCAGGCATGGACCTCTATAGCCCTGCGGTTGTCATTTTGCTAGCTTTTATCGGGGCCTACACGATGCCTTTTGTGGGCAACGCCATCGAAAAAGCTGGCATTGACGATGCCGTTGGTGCGTTTGCGGTACATGGCTACTGCGGTATGTTTGGAGCCCTAATGGTAGGCATTGTTGCCGCTGGTTATCCTCAGCCTGAGGGTGTTCCTGCTATCAATTTTGGTGCCCAGCTAGTGGGGGCCTTAATCTGCTCTATCCTGCTCGGCTTTATCCCTGGGTATGGTGTTAGCTTTGTGCTCAAAAAGCTGGGTATGCTGCGCGTTTCTGAAGCCGAAGAAATTGCGGGTCTAGATCTTGCTGACTTTGGCATCGGTGGCTATCCAGAATATTCGATTTTGCCTGAGCAAAATGGTCATTCTACAATGCCTCCCATGGTGCCTGAGGCAACCATTCATAAGGCTCTAGATGTGTAATTTGTCAGGATGCTAAAGATTTTGAGGAGCAAGTAGCATGTCAAGCCCATTCTCTACCTTTGAAGAGTTTGAAGGAGCCATTGATGGCCCCACTGGAGGTGCCATCTACACCTTTGCCAACAGCCCGGCTATCAACACTATTCTCTTGTTAATTTGCGTTGGGTTGTTCATCTGGTTTTTGGTTAGAACCTTTAAAACTCACTACGAGGTGCCTGCGATCGATAAATCGCTAAATCACCTCAGCGCCTTCATTGTGGCAGGTCTGCTTTCGATCGCTGGGGCAGAGCATCGTCAGACTACTCAGCCTCACCAGCCTGCGGAGGCTCAACCCCAGGCGATGACGCAGCGGCCAGGGGCTAAGTCGGCACTGGGGCTGCTGGGCCTAGCTGGAGTTGGCCTACCGCTGCGATCGCGAAGCACCAAGGCATCGCGCCGCAAAGGTCTCTACCGCGACATCACGTCGTCTCGATAGGGCAGTAGCTCTGCGGATCTAGCGCTCACTCGTAGCGTTCAATAGCGTTCCACATAAACCCACTCTCGCCCCGCTGGTATTTTGCTAGCGGGGTCTTTTTTTGGCAAAGAATGGAGCATAAGACAAAAAAACGGCTCTGGCAGTATTATTTAGCGTAGCGGAGCGCAGGATGCCTTTTTACTGGTGAATACTACCAATTCGACTGAACCAGCTGGGGAACAGGCTCAGGCCAAAACTCCAGGCCCGTTCTCCAGAGATCCGTCTTTGCAGACCATCGCTCAACTAATTCGTCAAGCAATCGACGATCGCCGGGTGCGTGTAGAGGTCTCACGCCGCGATCGCACTCTCTACGTTTTTCTCACCCAGGCCCAGCCGCCGCTGGAGCGCTACCTGCAATGCATTCACGCCGCCGCGAGCGCGCTGGGCCTGGAGACCATTACCCAGCTCAAGGTCATCGACGGCACCGAGAAGCGTCTGCTCAACCGCTGGCAGTACGACTTTGACCTCCAGCCTAAGCCGCCTGCGGTGACACCACGGGCCGCGATGCCTGACCCAGCTGATCAGGCTCAACCTGTGATTCCGGCAATCGCACCGATCGCTAAGTTAGGACCAGATACGGTTCGGCCGCGCGATCGCCGCTGGCGGTGGGTGGTGCTACCGACTGCAATCGTACTGGGGTTTGGGCTAGCGGCTGGCGTTACCCAGTGGCATTACGACCGGCAGCAGGCGAGCCATACCGCCGAGAGTGGGACCGTTTCAATCGTTGATCGACCCGCGGCGGCGCTAGCGACTCCCCTTCAGCCGCTGCGGCTGGCCGAGCGGACGATAGCCGTGCCGACCCTGGCCGCTCCCCCTACCCTGACAATCAAAGCGGTCGGCGACATCATTCCCGGTACTGACTACCAGCGCTACCGGCTGCCCGACGACTGGCAGTACCTGTTTGGCAGCATTCAGTACCACCTGGGCGATGCCGACATCACCTTTGGCAACTTCGAGAGTACCCTGACCGAGGTACCCCGCAGCGCCAAAGACACGGGTCGCGCCAACACCTTTGCTTTTCGCACCCCGCCCTGGTACGCCAGCGTGTTAGGGGCCGCCGGGTTTGACGTGCTGAGCGTAGCCAACAACCACTCGATGGATTTTTTTGAGCAGGGTTTTGCAGACACCATTGCCCATATCGAAGCGGCGGGGATGAGGGCCGTGGGCCGCAAGGGCGAGGTTGTAGTGGTCGAGGCCCAGGGGCAACGGGTGGCCTTTATCGGCTTCAGCAACTACCCAGAGCACAACCGGGTGCAGGATCTCGAAGGCGCGATCGCCCTGGTAGAAGCCGCCCAGCAGCAGGCCGACATTGTCGTCGTCTCCTTCCACGCGGGCAAAGAAGGCACCGATGCCACCGTCACCCGCGATCAGGACGAGCTGTTTTACTCCGAAAATCGCGGCAACGTGGTGCGCTTCTCTCGCACCGTCATTGACCACGGCGCCGATCTGGTGCTGGGCCACGGCCCCCACGTTCCCCGCGCACTTGAGCTGTACAACGGCAAACTGATCGCCTATTCCCTGGGCAACTTTTTGGGCTACCGCAGCCTCTCAACGGTGGGGCCGCTGGGCACATCGCTGATCTTGCAGGCCAACCTCAATGCCGAGGGCAACTTTGTCAGCGGGCGCATTATCCCCGTCGCCCTCGATCGCAACGGTGTGCCCTACCTCGATGACCACTTCGGTGGCGTGATGCTGGTGCGCCAGTTTACCCAGCGCGACTTTCCCGACACCCCGCTTGCGATCGATGACCTGGGCTACATCTGGCCCCAGGCGTTGGACCGGTGAGTTATAGCTGTAGCCAGTCAGGTTAGAACCTCCGTCAGACGAGCGTTCAAACGTTTGAACGGTTTCAGGCTTTATCGATGTCTTAACTCAGAGGACTCTGGCTGTAGTTTGGCGATCGCCCGTCACTTCAAAATCCAGCTAAAGGCGGAAGGCGAATAGGTATGAACTGCTACCAACGACAGTGTTGTGCGTTGTGGTAGCCACGTTAGCTTGTCGGAGAAATGTCGTCATTGCTGAGGGCAAGCGATCGCATCGGGTGATGGGTCGCCTCAGCACCGCGACAGTTGTATACACAATTAGCCCCTATGACTGACGAAAATACTCGACCTCAACAGGTCGGTGACCCTAAAGAAGCTGAACCCGGCCGTGGCGCTCCTGGCAACCAGTGGGCTGTGCAAACCGCTCAGCCCACCGACGTCAACCCCGACGATGAAAAAATTCCATCCAATGTGGATGTAGAGCAAAACGAGCAGCAAATCGAAGACTACGCAGCTCAAGAAGAAGGCACGCTGCCGACATCCCACGGGTTTGTCGTTGATGAGGCCGGCAGACTTGATAACTTTCCAGTTGAACCCCCTATGTACGTCGAAGAGTAGAGGCGATCGGGCTGCCAGGCAGCAACGCTGACCAACCAATTTCTTCACTCCAAAGGAGGCCTTATGCCAATTTCTATTCGCGACGACGCAGTTTTCATTATTCTCAGCAAGATTGACGAGTTCAACCAAGGCGACGGGCAAGGAGATATCAACTTTTCTGCCACCGATTTCACTGGCCTGGGGTTAACCAAATCTGACCTGCTGGGTCACTTAGACTACCTGAACCAGCGGCAGTACATCGACGCCGAATTCACCGGCAACGCCTACGGCAACCAGGAAGATGTGCCCAGCGTGGTGGATTCAGACGAGGTCGGCTTCCGCGTGGCCAATACCTTTGGTGCTGAAGACGGCCCCCTGCCCCACCTGATTACCTTTAAGCGGGCGACCCTGACCGAGAAGGGGAAAAGCATGCTGAAGGATATGGAGGAAAATCCGCCCAAGGATCTCGACCAAGGGCCAAAGGTGCCGTTGATTAACGAGCACACCCCATTCTTAGAGAAGGTCAAGGTCAAGGGCGGGCTGCCCGACATCTACGATGCGCGCGATATCACTGAGACCGTCTTCCGCGTCATGCGCGATGTGATGACCACAGCCGAGGCCGACCGGGTGCAGGAAGAGCTACACGATGCGGTTCTGCCCACCGACGAAAAAGCGCTTCAAATGGAAGTCGCTGATTTGTGGAAAGACAGAAACCCCATCGTGGGCCTGCTGAGCCGCATTCGCCCCCCGCTGAAAGGGCCAGCCCCCATCGGTATTGACTCCAAGCTGTTTTTGACGCGGGTAGACAACGAAGCCGGCGTACCGAAAACGGTTAACGCAGAAATTGTCGTCTCTGCCGTATTTTCAGCCACCAAAGATGAACTCTCCCCAGAGCGCATTGAGGCCGTGGGCCAGTGGCTACCGGAAGGCAAAGTGCGCGAACTCTGGCAAGCGGCCTAGCGCAGTTAGCTTCTAGATACTGTACCGATGCTCTAACGCGGTACTTTCAACAATTAAAACAGCCATAGCCGTTCCCTGAGCGAAGTCGAAGGGAACGGCTATTTTTAGAGAGAGCCTATCCGTAAACCCTCACCGGTAGGGGCACTACAGCGCAATGCCCCTACCAGATCGGTTTTCAGTCAGGGTTTGGTAATTCAGATTTGAAATCAAACGGCTAGCGCTGGAAGTTAGTCGGCCCGGTGTAGCCAGAAAGCTCGGCCAAACGCGCCAGACTCTGGGTACCCGAGTAAAACTCACCGTTGATTTCCCAAGTGGGGAAGCCCGTGATCTCGGGCTTAGCGCGGCACAGGTCGGGCTGGGGATTTTGGCCGTCTTCGGCGCACTCGACGTAGTTGAAGGTTTGAGTAGCCTCAGCTCCAAACAGCTGCTTTTGGTCGTGGCAGTGGGGGCACCACCAGGCACCGTACATGGTGGCACCGATGTCGTTGAGGTGGTTGGCCAGGGCGACTTCGGCAGGGCCAGAGGCGGTGGTAATCGGTGGCCCTGCCTGCCCGGCAACGTCAGCACTGGGGCTATCGCCAGCGCTGATGGGGGCATAGATGGCGAGCGTAGCAACAATCGTCACCACGCCGACGATGAGGCCAATAAAGGCAATCTGGCCCAGATCATCCCAGCGGTTGCCCAGCAAAATAATGACGAACATGGAGAGGGCAAACAGCGCCGAGCCAATGCAGTAGGGACAGGCCGTCTGCAGCTCAAAGGCCAGCACCGTCATCAGGTAGCCGCTAAACACCAGCATGGCCGAGGCCAGCATAAACATCAGCGGCCAGGTCGAGGTCTCGAGCTTCTGGCGCAACGTTTTGTTTTGGTCAGCGTTGACCAGCAGAGGGGCAACGGCCATCACCAGCATGGTGCCGTAGGCCAGAAAGCCAAATAGCGTTAAGGGTTGGCCAAATACGGTACCCCAGGGGCTAGAGAGCACGCGATCGCACCCTTCAGTGGGGCAGGCTCCACCGCCCGTGAGCTTGGCAATGGTTAGATAGCCCGTGCCCAGAGCCCCGATCAGGGCAATTCCCGCCACCAGCCAGCGCGACCAGCGATGAATCCAACGGCTCTCCTGACGACGACGTCTCATGATGCGTCTCTCTTCCACAACAATTGACCCAAATTCTAAATTCTCAACCAGGGTAGCCAATCGCTTGCTGAAACGTGACTTACCCCGTGTCTATCTTAATGCCTAGGCCAGAGGGTGGACAGCGCGACCCTGGGACAGCTCTAGGAGGTCATTACCGTTGGCAAGGGTAGGGTGCCCTCCAGAGCTTGCAAACTTTCCTGCATCGCCTCGACAAACTGCCCTACCCGAATTGGGTCGATAGGCTGGTTAATATCGCCCTGGCGCTTGAGAGAACTGGCGACAATCACGCCGTCGGCGGCTTTCATCAGGGTGCCAATATTGTCGATGTCGGCCCCGCTGCCAATGAAAACGGGGCGATCGCCCGCAGCGGCCTTAGCCAACTCCAGATCTTCGAGGCTGGGGGGGCTGCCCGTGGCCCAGCCCGACAGAATAATGCCGTCAGCTAACCCCCGGTGAATCGTTTCCTGCACGGCTGTGGTCAGGTTGGGCGATCCCAGCGGGCGAGCGTGCTTGACCAGCACGTCGGCCAAAATCTGCACCGAGCTGCCCAGCTCTTTGCGGTAGCGCAGCAGGTCGTGGGCGCAGCCCTCGATCAGCCCCTGGTCGGTGGCCATCACCCCGGTCAGCACGTTGACGCGAATGAAAGCCGCGCCGGTGCAGGTGGCGATCGCCAGAGCGCTGCGGGCGTCATTGCGCAGCACATTGATACCCAGCGGTACCGTAATCAGGGTTTGCAGACGCTGCACCACCAACCCCATAGCGCTGACCACCGCCGGATCGACAGGACCTTTAGTAAAGGGGGCATCAAAAAAGTTCTCAATAATAATGCCGTTTACGCCGCCCGAGGCGAGGGCCGTGGCCTCTTGCTCAGCGCGGTCGACAACGGCCTGTAAATCCCCCTGCCAGCGGGGTGAGGTGGGCAGGGGCAACAGGTGTAGGACCCCGAGGACCGGGTTAGGGGTGTTAAAGACTTCGATTAAGTCCACGTGAATTTTGCCTGGACTCGCAGAACGTAAAGAACAGTGGGTGATTTTAGCTCACCGCAGCACCAGCTACGGCAAACGCCAACCGACCCTATCAGCATATCAACCCCTGGGACCCGATTTAGGCCACCCCCTGCTTTTGTGTTGTATTATTTATGAGTGTTAATTTGTATTGCCCCCTGGTGCCATTGGCCAAAAGATTTGCTGGGCAATTCGTCAACACAGGATTGATGGATGCCAGAGCTGTAATGTTCAGGGTGTGGCGTTAGGAATGTCAGCGTTTGCTAGCGTATTGCGCGATCGCCTGGGGGCGGTTGAGTCACCGACCCCAAGCTTTTGGCAGAATTGGCGTGTTTATAGATTATACGAGACACAAAGGACACCATGGGGCTAAAGCCAACGGTTGCATTTAACCACCTGGGCTGCGAGAAGAACCGGGTCGATACCGAGCACATGCTGGGGCTGCTGGTGCAGGCTGGCTATCAGGTCGACGCCAACGAAGAGCTGGCCGACTACGTGGTGGTCAACACCTGTAGCTTTATCGAAGCGGCGCGGGAAGAGTCGGTGCGCACCCTGGTCGAGCTGGCCACTGCCCAAAAGAAAGTCGTGATTACGGGCTGCCTGGCCCAGCACTTTCAGCACGAACTGCTGGAAGAAATTCCCGAAGCCGTGGCCCTGGTTGGGACAGGCGACTACAACCGCATTGTCGAGGTGATCGAGCGGGCCGAAGCGGGCGAACGGGTGAAGCTGGTTTCGCCGGAGCCCACCTATATTGCTGACGAAACGGTGCCCCGCTACCGCACTACCGCCTCCAGCGTGGCCTACCTGCGGGTGGCCGAGGGCTGCGACTACCGCTGCGCTTTCTGCATTATTCCGCACCTGCGCGGCAACCAGCGATCGCGCACCATTGAGTCGATTGTGGCCGAGGCCCACCAACTCGCCGCCGAGGGGGTGCAGGAGCTGGTGCTGATCTCCCAAATCACCACCAACTACGGGCTAGATATCTACGGCAAGCCCCGCCTGGCCGAGCTGCTGCGCGCCCTGGGCGACGTGGATGTGCCCTGGATTCGGATGCACTACGCCTACCCCACCGGGCTCACCTCCGAGGTAATCGCCGCCATTCGCGAAACCCCCAACGTGCTGCCCTACCTTGATCTGCCGCTGCAGCACTCGCACCCCGAGGTGCTGCGGGCCATGAACCGCCCCTGGCAGGGTCAGGTCAACGACAACGTCATTCACCGCATCAAAGAGGCTCTGCCCGAGGCTGTGCTGCGAACGACGTTTATCGTCGGGTTTCCGGGCGAAACCGAGGCTCACTTCGAGCATCTGCTGGCCTTCGTCGAGCGGCATCGATTTGACCACGTGGGCGTATTTAGCTTTTCTGCGGAGGAGGGCACCCCCGCCTACGACCTGCCCAACCAGGTGCCTCAGGCCGAGCGCGATCGCCGTCGCGAAATCCTGATGCTGGCCCAGCAGCCGATCGCCTGGGAGCACAACCGGGCTCACATTGGTCGCGTAGTCGATGTGCTGATCGAGCAGGAAAACCCGGCCACAGGCATGGCGATCGGGCGATCGGCCCGCTTTGCCCCCGAGGTAGACGGCCTGGTCTATGTGACGGGGGCCGCTCCCCTCGACGCGATCGGGCCCGTCACCATCACCGCCGCCGATACCTATGACCTATTTGGAGAAGTTGTTCCTGTAGGTTCAGCGCCAGAGCCTTCTCTGAGCCTAGCCCACTAAGTTCTGTCCCCACCCGTTTGCCCCGTACCCTTTGTCCATCGTCCCGAGGAACCACTATGACCTTATCGTTCACTAGCCTGGGGTTGTCAGAAGCCCGTGTTAGCCATTTAGAGAGCATGGGCTATGCAGAACCCACGGCCATTCAGGCGGAGGCCATTCCCCACCTGCTCTCGGGGCGCGATCTGATTGGCCAGGCCCAAACCGGCACCGGTAAAACTGCCGCCTTTGCCCTGCCGCTGATGGAGCAGGTTGACCCTAGCAACCCGGCGGTGCAGGCGCTGGTGCTTACCCCTACCCGCGAACTAGCTATTCAGGTATGCCAGGCCATGCGCGGCTTTCGCATCAGCGGTCGCCCTAAGGTGCTGGCTCTCTACGGCGGGCAGTCCATCGAGCGTCAGCAGGAGCAGCTCAATCGGGGCACTCAGATTGTGGTGGGCACTCCAGGGCGCGTGCTCGACCTGCTCAACCGGGGCAGCCTGTCGCTCAACAGCCTAGGCTGGCTAGTGCTCGATGAAGCCGACGAAATGCTCAACATGGGCTTTATTCAAGACGTCGAAAAAATTCTTAGCAAGGCCCCAGCCAATCGGCAAACCGCCTTCTTCTCCGCCACCATGGCTCCCGAAATTCGCGAGCTGGCCACCAAGTATCTCCACTCCCCGGTGACGGTGACGGTGCAGTCGCCCAAGGCCTCGCCCAAGCAAATTCAGCAGGTGAGCTACATCGTGCCGCGCGGCTGGACCAAGGTGCGCGCCCTCCAGCCCATTCTGGAGCTAGAAGATCCTGAGACCGCGATTATCTTTGTGCGCACCCGTCGCACCGCTGGCGACCTTACCCGCCAGCTCCAGGCGGCGGGCTACAGTGTGGACGAGTACCACGGCGACCTCAGCCAGTCCCAGCGCGAACGGCTAATGATGCGGTTCCGCCAGCAGCAGGTGAAGCTGGTCGTCGCCACCGATATCGCCGCCCGCGGCCTGCACGTCGATGACCTCACCCACGTGATCAACTTCGACATGCCCGACGCCATGGAAAACTACGTCCACCGCATTGGTCGTACCGGGCGGGCCGGTAAGCACGGGGTAGCGATTTCCCTGGTTACCCCCCTGGAGAAGTACAAGCTGCGGCAGATTGAGCGCCACACCAAGCAGCCCATGACCCTGATGAAAATTCCCACCCGGGCTGAAATCGCCGCTCGCAACCTGGAGCGGCTGCGCAGTCAGGTGCGTGAGGCCATCACCAGCGAGCGGCTGGCATCGTTTTTGCCCATTGTGTCGCAGCTCAGCGAGGAGTACGATCTGCGAACTGTAGCGGCGGCAGCGCTGCAAATGGCCTACGACCAGACCGTGCCCGCCTGGCAGCGGGAGCACCACAGCAGCGATGCAGATGTGTCTGAGCGGGGCGTGCCGCTGCCTAAAAAGCGCAAAGGTCCGGCGTCTGAGTCGCGAGAGGTCAGCAAGGCCAAAGAATAGCGGGCGGCAATTTCTGAAAAGATACTCGCTCCGAATCGGCTCCCGTTTCTGGGACGCCGCAGGCTACACGCTTTGCGAATCGCCTCGACTCATACCCCCATCCAAACTGCATAACCCCGGTTTTAGACAAGCGGCTTGCACACGGGCAGACGGTGTTTGCCCAGCCCAGCCGGGGATAGCCAGGGCGGATTTAGAATCACACTCGACTGGGCCTGACGGATAGGGCTACCTCTACTTGACAAGCGGTAGCCCTATCTGTTTGCGTTTGATTGCGTATGCCAATACACAGCAGGGTTTATAAGGCATTCTAAGATTAAGAGAAGAACAGGTTAACCCTGGCCCACGGGAGGTAGCCGCAATGTTGGTCATGATGACGGATAACCAACTGATTTCACCCCAGACGGTGTGCTGCAACTGCCTAATGGCCGATCGCCACGGTCAGCCCCGCTGGCAGCAGGGGGTACTGCGCTGTGGTCGGCGTGTGGCGGGGTTAGACCAGGCGCAGCCGACCCAGTTTGAGTGCCAGATGGGCTTTCGAGTCGCCGATATTGAGTAGACGTGAAAGGGCTAGGGTTCAGGGTTTAAGGTATGCGGTTCACGGCAGGGCTTAAACCATGCACTTCAAATTCTGAACTCCACTGGCCTATTTTTGGGTCGAGCGTGGCAGCGCTGACGGGATAAGGATCGTGGCTAGAATTGATGATACGCCTTAGGCTACTCCGGCAAATTATAGATTTACGATATGGTAAGGCTATAGCCCGGTAGCCCTTAGAGTTTGTTTGGAGAAAATTCATGACCTGGAGCAGTTCCCCCAACCCCACTATTCTGGATCGCATTCTGGCGGCCCTACCGTACATCTTGCCGGTTACCGCTGGACTGCCCTACGGACTGCAGCTGATCAGCCAGTTTCCGGTGTTTGGGTTTCTGCTGCTGCCCCTGGCCCCGCTGATTACGGTCTACGGCACCCTAGAGCGCACGATTCCCTTCTTTGGGCTAATCGTATTTTTTGCCCTCATTTTACTGGTGGTCCGCAACGAAAATATCAGTCGATTCATTCGCTTCAACACCATGCAGGCAATTCTGCTGAGCATTATTTTGGCGGTGTTTAGCCTGATTCTCAGCCTGCTCGACCCCAGCGTGTTTGGGGAACTGCTGTTTAGCACCCTCTCGAATGTGCTGTTCCTGGGCATGCTCATTTCGGTGGGCTTCTCCCTCGTGCAGACTTTTCGCGGCCTCTACGCCGAAATTCCCACTATTTCAGATGCGGTGCACATGCAGGTGCGCTAGGGGCGGTCATCAATTGACTACTGATATCCAAAAACCACCGATTACAGCCCCTAGCTTGTCTTTCGGGTCGGGCTGGCAGCACTGATGGGTTAATCGATTGCTGCCAGAATTGATGACACGCCTAGGGCCTCAGCGCTACGGTATTGTCGAGCATGCCAATGCCTTCGATCGCCACTCTGACCTGATCACCCACTGTCAGAGGGCCAACTCCGGCGGGGGTGCCAGTTAAAATCACGTCTCCCGGCAGCAGGGTCATAATCTCGCTGATGTAGGCCACCAAATAGTCAGGGCTGAAGGTCATTTCATCGACTGAGGCAGACTGCACGGGCGTGTCTTGATCGTTGAGAAAGGTTTGCAGCCTGGCCCCAGGGCTAAGTTCGCGCACAATCCACGGCCCCAACGGGCAAAAGGTGTCGAAGCCTTTGGCCCGAGTCCACTGGCCATCGCGCTTTTGCAGGTCGCGAGCGGTAATGTCGTTGGCGATGGTGTAGCCCCAGATTTTGGCGCGGGCTTCGTCGGGGGGCACGTGGGCGCAGCGATCGCCGATGACCACCGCCAGTTCGCCTTCATAGTCAACCTGGGCCGACTGGTTGGGGTAATAAACGGGAGCTCCCGCTGCCGTTACCGCCGTCGAGGGCTTGATAAACAGCAGGGGTTCGGGCGGGGTTGCGGTTCCCATCTCGGCCGCGTGGTCAGGGTAGTTTTTGCCGACGGCCACCACCTTAGACGGAGCGCAGGGAGCCAGCAGGTCATAGCTACCGGGCAGTAGCTCGACCTCGGTGGGCTGCCCCTGGAGCCACGGCGGCGCGTCGAGCACCTGCACGCTGCGATCGGGGCGCAGCAGCCCATAGTGCAGTTGCCCGGTCTGAGACTGAACCCTAACGTAGCGTTGCGCCATAATTTTCTAACTCTTGATTTTCTAACTCTGGGCCTGCTAATTCTTGGTATGATTGTAGATCCTTGTCTTTGCGCCAATACCTAAGGCGTGGGTAAGTGCGGGGTGGCGATCGCCATTAGCGCTTATTTATGCCTATTTTTGGCTGCTAAAGGCCACTATGTCCACAAGGAGTGTTTATGAAAGCTTACATGTACGAAACCATGTACATTTTGCGGCCCGACCTCAACGATGAGGCCATTGATGCCACCATCGGCAAATACCAGACCATGCTGAAGGATCAGGGCGCTTCTATCTTAGAGACCCAGCACCGGGGCAAGCGCCGCCTCGCCTACGAGATCGACCGCAATCGCGAGGGCATCTATATTCAGATGAACTACACCGGGCCTGGGGCCGCGATCGCCCCCTTGGAGCGAGCCATGCGCCTCAGCGACGAAGTCATTCGATTTTTGACGGTTAAGCAAGAGTCTGACGAACCTCTGCCCGCTGAGGTTGAAGAACCGATGGCAGAAGTTGCTGCTAGCGAAGAAGAGTAACCATCTACCGATTTTCCACAACCTGCCGCTGGTCATTTTGCCCCCGGGTGAGAATGACCAGCGGCATTGTCTTATACCGAATCCGAATTCCACGCCCCTGATATCCAGCAGACCAACCTGTAGGGGCAAACGGTGGTTTGCCCTCGGCCAATCAGGTATAGCCAGTCAGGATTTCGTATTAGGGAGTGTCATCAATTTTGACCACAACCCGAAGCCCATCAACGCTGCTACGCTCGACCCAAAGAATACCTGGGGGCTGTAGCCGCTGATTCCTGCGCCAACAGTTAATTGACAGCTTCTGAGGGGTATGGCAGTAGTTTCTGGCATGTCTCTGGCCGTGCGCTAATTTTCACCACAATTTGGTGTGCCAACTTTTCTGACAGGTGTTATAAATTAGCAGCAACTTATCCTCCCTGGTTTCTGAGTCTGCTCAGACCACTGGCGATAGCTAATTTAGGCTGTCGATGTGCCCGGTTAACAAGCCAGGGGAGGTTGATAATTCAGGCTTTGGGGCATCGAGTAGTAGGTTTAGTTGTAGGTGTGGGAGTAGTAGTCTCGTGGCGCAGTCTTCATATTCAGACATGAACGAACATCAGGCCGAAATCGCCCGGATTGAGTCGGAGTTAGCCATTCGCGACCAGCTAGTGCAGCAGCTGTCGCAGGAGCTGTTTCGGCTGGTTAAGGGCAACGCTGGGTTTGTGCCCAGCCCTGAAGTGTCTGAGCAGCACCAGGCCGAGATGTCGGCGCTGCGCGAACAGCTACGCGGCGTTGAAAAGCAAATTGACTTTTACCAGGGTCAGCTCGAAGAGCGCGACAGCGAAGTGCTGCAGCTGCGACAAACGGTGCAGGAACTCACCGATCGCACCCGCATGCTGGAGCAGGTGGTGCAGGAGCTGCCCACGGTCTATCGGCAGAAGTTTGCCGATCGTATGGCCGCCGTTAAGCAGCGCGTCGCCGAAATTCAGCGCGAAAATCGACAGCTTCAGGCTGAACTCCAGAGCGTGAGCTACCGATTGGCCATGCGGACACGCCGCAGCCAGCGTCTTGAGCTACCTACCCTCGAGCAGGATGGGCTAGACGGTATCTCCCTTCCTTCCTTTTAAGCAAACGGGACTGCTGAGCCCAGGGTAGGGGCAAACAATCGTTTACTCCCACCAAAGATACGCCTGTAGCCGATCGGATTAGAGTGCTTGTCAAATGAGCGTTTGAACGTTTTCAGGCTTTATTGAGGTCCTAACTCAGGTGACTCTGGCTATATTATTTGGTGTAGCTCTCTCCCTTAGACGCTGATCGCCCGATCACGTAGGGGAACGGGATCTCTTGCAGGGTGCCGGTGTGGACTAGCGCCCGGTGCAGCATAACCGCAACCTCGGCCCGACTGGCCAGCCGATTGGGAGTAAGCTGACTGCGATCGGGGTAGTTGACTACCAGCCCTGCCTCTGTAGCCGCGACCAGGGGGCCGAGAGCCCAGGGCGGCACCTGACTCTTGTCCTTGTAGGGTTGTAGCGCTATTGTCGCGCTGCTGCTAGATTTCAGCAGCAGGCCGTCGGCCAAAGCTACGATGACGTGGAGGCGGCTGATGGGTTGATCAGGCAAAAAGGTGCCGTCGGGGTAGCCGCTGAGAAACCCCATCTGCACGGCCTGTTGAACGTTGCCGTAGGCCCAGTGGCCAGGGTCCATATCGGTATAGAGGATTTCTTTCCCCAGTCGCGATCGCTCCAGAGGCAGGTTAAACAGCTGAGCCAGCTGAGTTGCAAACTCGGCTCGAGTCATAGGGTCGGCGGGGCGAAACGTGCCGTCTGGAAAGCCTGCGATCACGTTGCGCTGGTTCAGATCATTCAGAATTGGCCAGGCCCAGTGTGCGCTGTTGAGGTCATCAAAGCCGGGCTGTCCCTGCACCAGCGGCAGATCGGGCCAGGCCTGCTGGGGCGGCAGGGTCTGGGGCAGCACCGGCAGCGGTACTGTCAACGGCGGGCTTTGCGGCCTGCTGCGGTTAAACAGAGCCTGAAAGCCCCTGGCTCGGGCCGGGGTGGCAGCTGGTACCAGGGTAGACTTTGCTGCCCTGAAGGGGTATCTGGCGATCGCCGCAGCCAGGGCCAAAACCAGCGCGATCGCCGCTAGACCAGCCGGCGCCAACCGGTGCCATCGGGCACCAGGCCTGGATGCAGGTGAGCGCTTCAACCTGGGCGATGGGCGAAACAATGGGCGAAATAGCGGCGGCATTGGAGGCAGTTAGGCAGCTACTGCTAAACTAGAGCAGCCGGTCACAATATTGACTGGGCTTGCCCACTATGATGCCCACTATGATAAGTCTTGCCTAGGGTTTAGGCCCTTTTGGGACTAGATTTGAGGCCAGTGATTGATTCGGCGCATCGGTTTACGGCCCCATCTCAGGGGAACAGCGCCTCCGTCAGTCACGCATTCGCTTGAGTTCATTCATCGGATTAGGAGCAATGGTCAAAGGGAGACAACAACGATTGGGAGCGGTTGCGGCGATCGCCGCAACCGCGTCTATTGTTGGCCTGGCGGCGGTTGGCTATGGCCAGCGGCCAACGGCCCAGGCGACTCACGCTCAGACCACCGCTACACCTACAGCTAAACCTTCGCCCTACTACTACCCCCAGGCCAGTTCGCTGCTCAATGGCGTGCTGGTTCCGCTCAACTCTCTACGGGTCATGCAGCGGGCGATCGCCCTCGCTCCCGGGGTCGATGTTGAGCAGGCACCCACTCTAGCGCTGCTGACGGCACAGCTGAAGACCACTGGCCTTGGCCCCATTCGCATTGGCATGGATCTAGACGATCTCGAAGCAGCGGGGCTAACCCCAGTCGCCATCGCCGAGGCCAGCAACGGTCAGTGTCAGTACTACCGCATTCAAGACTACGGCGAACCGATTGGGCTGATGGCCATCGACAATCAGGTTCTGCGCGTCGATGTGTGGCCAGGCAGCCTGACGACAACCCGCAGCGGCATCAGAATTGGCTCGACCGAGCGAGACCTGGTCCGAGTTTATGGTGAGCAGCTGGAGGCGACCACCAACCCTGCCACCCTCGGCAAAACCGTTGTTTTCACGCCCCAAGACCCCGGCGAAGACGTCTATCGTCTGGTCTTTGAAACCGACGATCAGGGCAAAGTAACTCAGTTTCGCGCCGGGCAGTTTCCCTCGGTGACCTGGGCTGAGGGCTGCATGTAGGCCATTTTGCCGAATTCTGACTGCATATCCCCGAAGGTAGTAGGGGCAAACGGCTGTTTGCCCTACTGAATAGCCCCCACAGAATCCCTGGTTTGATTCGGGTTCTTTGAAACGCTAACTCAGGCACCTAATCGCTTCCAGCATGCCTTTCGCCTTGTTCAACGTTTCCTGGTACTCCAGTTCAGGTACCGAGTCGGCGACAAGCCCGGCCCCGGCCTGAACCGCAACGCTGTGCCCACCCTCGGGTAGCGCCTGCACCACCATCGTGCGAATGGTGATGGCGGTGTTGAGCTGCCCCTCAAAGTCGTAGTAGCCGTAGACCCCGGAGTAGGGGCCGCGGCGGCAGGGCTCCAGGTCGTGAATGATCTGCATGGCGCGAATTTTGGGCGCGCCGCTGACGGTACCCGCCGGGAAACAGGCCTTGAGCAAATCCCAGGCGGTCTTGCTGGGGCTGAGCTGGCCCACCACATTGCTGACGATGTGCATGACGTGGGAATAGCGCTCGATTACCATCAGCTCGTCTACCTGCACGGTGCCGCTGAGGCATACCCGCCCCAGATCGTTGCGGCCCAGGTCAACCAGCATGACGTGCTCAGCCCGCTCCTTGGGGTCAGCCAGCAGGTCTTGCTCATAGGCGATGTCTTCGGCGGCGGTTTTGCCGCGGGGGCGGGTACCGGCGATGGGGCGCACGGTGGCAACGCGGGGCTGGTCGGGGTCGTCGGCCAGGGTGGCCTTGACCATCACCTCAGGGCTGGAGCCAATCAGCTGCCAGTCGTAGAAGTTGAAGTAGCACATGTAGGGGGAGGGGTTGATCTGCCGCAGCGATCGGTACAGGTCGAACGGGTCGCCCCCATAGGTGGTATTGAGCCGCTGAGAGATCACTACTTGAAAGATGTCCCCGGCCTGGATGTGAGCCTTAGCCCGCTCAACGCTGGCGCAAAACTCGACGGGGGTGCGGTTGCTGGTATAAGCCACAGGCGGCGTGCCGCTGGAAGGGGGATGCCAGGGCAGTGTAGCGGAGGCCGTTGATAGGGGCAGCGTGAGCTTGTGGAGCAGCTGCTGAACGCGATCGCAGGCTCCTTCGTAGGCCGCCCGTATATCCAGCTCCGGCTCGCGCAGGTCGGCGTAGGCCACCGCCCAAATTTTGCGCTGCACCTGGTCAAAAATCAGCAGGCTGTCGACCTGCATCCACAGGCCGTCGGGCAGATCGCCGTCGCTCAGCGGATAGATCGGCACCGTCGGCTCGATCCAGCGGATCAGCTCGTAGCCCCAGAAGCCAAACAGGCCGCCAATGCCAGCGGGCAGGGCAGGCAGCTTGACCGGATGGTATGGAGCCAGGCAGGCAGCCAGCGTGTCGAAGGGGTTGCCCGCATGCTCGACTACGCTGCCATCGCGGTGAGTTTGGGTAGACTGGTCGCCCCGGCTTTCTAAAACCCACAGCGGGTCACAGCCCAAAAAACTGTAGCGGCCCAGGGTTTCGCCACCCTCTACCGACTCCAGCAGAAAGCTATAGGGCTGCCCAGCACACACTTTGTACCAGGCCGATACAGGTGTATCTAAGTCGGCCAGCCACTCCTGGTAGACCGGCACAAAGTTGCCCTGGGTGGCGTAGGCCTGAAACTGCTCAAAGGCGGGGAAAATCATGGCACTTATTCTACCGCCCTAGCGGAGGTACGAAGACATTACCCGAATCGCAAACGGGCCTGGATAGCAAAAGGGGCCTAGCCTAAGCTACGCCCCTCACAACACAACAGTCACAGTCAGCATTTAGCGGTATCCCTGGTTCACAAAGCTGAAACCAGTGGAGAAAAGCCTACACTTCGTAGGGGGTTTTGCCGCTAAATTTAATGGTGGCGGGGTCGGGGTTGGCCCCGATGTTGCGGCCGATGGCATTGACTGACCCACGACCTTCATTCACCTTTTCAGGGAAGACACCATCAGCGGGGTGCAGGTACTGGGTTTCGCCAGTGGCATAGACGCGATAAATCTTGTAATTTTCGATCCTAGGCTTAAATTTAGTACGCAGCTGTCTGGACAGGGCCAGGCACTGCTCTTTGCGGGCCAGGTATAGAAGGTTATCCCCTTCGTTCATGATGGCCGCGCCACCGGTAGGCATTTCAAAAACCTGCTTCTTGGGGCTGGTCCAGGTGATGGCGTACTTTTCTTCAACAGAGGCCTTGGTGAGGAGACCGCCGGTGCTGCCTCCAAAAATAGGTGTTTGACCTGTAAGCGTTTCAGTCATGAAATCCTATCTCTCAACCACTTAATGGGCGTTTGATGGGAATCGTATCATCGCGAGAGCAGGGGGTAATACCGATTGTTGAGGAAGTGTAACAGTTCTTTAGGCTGACCACGGCTCTTGGAAGTCGGGATACAGGGTTAGCCCCCCGTCGATGTAGAGGGTTTGCCCGGTAATGTAGGCCGCCTCGTCGGAGGCCAGAAAGGCTACGGCGGCGGCCATCTCTTCGCTGGTACCGGCTCGGCCCATGGGAATATGGCTTTCGACCTCGGCCTGTTTCTCAGGATCCTCGGTCCAGGCATCGTTGATGGGGGTAACGGTGGCGCCGGGGCCAATGCCATTTACCCGAATGCCCTTGGCGGCATACTCCAGGGCCAGGGTGCGAGTCATGTTGCCCATGCCCCCCTTGCTGATGGAATAGCTGAGGTACTGGGGCCGGGGGATGATTTCGTGGACGCTGGAAATGTTGATAATGCTGCCGGGACGGTTTTGGGCCAGCAGGTGCTGAATGGTCTCGCGAGCGCACAGGTAGGCCCCGCGGAGGTTGACCCCCAGTACTTTATCAAAGCTATCTATCTCGATCGCCTCGGAGGGGCTTTCGATCTGCACTCCCGCGTTGTTGACCAGAATATCGAGCCGGCCAAAGTGGTCAACCGTTTGCTGTACCAGGGCGATCGCGTCTTCTTCCTTAGAGACATCGCCCTGCAGCAGCAAGGCTTTGACGCCGCATGCCTCGACATCTTTACAAGCTTTTTCCATGGCCTGACGGCGGGTGTCTTCGGCCCCATCGCTGTCGCTGCGGTAGTTAATCACCACGTTGCAGCCCTCTTCGGCCAGGCGAATGGCGATCGATTGACCAATGCCCGATGAAGCACCAGTAACGAGGGCAGTTTTGCCGGTCAGTCCTTTCATAGGATTAGCTCCGTGGGATGGTCGATTGATAAGTCAGCTATAGAGGGACAGCCAGGTCGTTTCTAACCAGGCGTCATAAGGCAACTCCCTTCGGGTGAGCATACTAAAGCCTAAAACTTTGGTATATCCCTCTGGGGGGTTAATTACTCCCTAGAGCAGCTTGACCGTCATTGATTAAGGAGTCATTAAGCATGTACGTTTTAATTGGCGGTGCCGGCATGCTGGGCCTAGAGCTGGCAAAAACCCTGCTCGATGAAGGCCACACCGTAGCTGTCGTCGATACTGACCCGCTGGCCTGCCAGTATGCCCGCGAAAAAATTGGCGTGATGGCCTTTGAGGGCAGCGCCGTCAACACCACGACGCTGCTAGAGGCAGGCATTCGCAAGGCCGATGCGGTGATTGCGGCCCTGCCGGAAGATGCGCTCAACCTGGCAATTGTCACCCTCTCCAAGCACTACGGCGTGCCCCAGACGGTGGTGCGGATGAGCGATCGCGACTTTGCCGAGCCCTACCAGCTGGCCGGGGCGACCCACACCATCAGCACTACCGAACTCACCATCAACCGGATGGTGAGCGCCATTGAATACCCTCAGGTCGAGGCCATGATGCACTTTGAGCAGGGCCAGGTGGAGGTGCTCAAGCTGCCGATTCCACAGCAGTGCACGATCGTGGGGCGCTCCGTAGCCGAAATCGCCCAAGACTCCCGGTTCCCTGCCGGGACGCTGATTATTGGCTACCAGGCCCACCCCCACGAAGACTTAACCATTCCCAATGGCAGCACGATTCTGGAGAGCGGCTCAACCATTTTGGCGGTGACAAAACCTGGCCTGGTGCGAAAAATGCTCGATTTTATGGGGCTTTGTGCCTGATATACCCTTGAACAGCTTAGCCACCGACGAGCTAAATCATCAATACAGTGCGGCAAAAACCAGTGTTTCGGCGTTGCGCTACCGCAAGGACGACCTCCTGGCTTAGAAACCCGATCTCTGGACCGTCGCTCTAGCAACGCCTGGTCAGACGTCGACCTTCAGCAACGGCATCATTGCTGCGCTTGATGGCATCTCTAACGGCCTGCAGCCCTCGCGCGAATACTGAACCCATCACTAAATCTCCAAATAATTAAAATGAAGTCATAACGACTACGTATAGATTAGCAGAGTAGCGTTTCCCTCGCCCATCTTGCTAAAGGTCTAAAACCCATGCCCCCGGCTCCCCCTCAAGCATTAGCCCTCTGCTCCCCTGAAAAAATGCACTTCCCAAGGCAATGACGCCTATTGATCCGGCTCTATAGTGTGCACCTGGTCAGCTTTAGGGGTCAATCGTCCTTAAGGGAGAGCAGCTTTTCATTCAGCGATCGCACGTAGGCCTGGCTGGTTTCCTCCGACAGCAGCCCTTTGCGCAGGGCGTCGTTGACGGCCCCTTTTTCGGCCAAATACAGGCGACGGCGCAGGCCGTCGAGGTGGCTCTGGTCCTCTAAGTGGGCAGCGTCGCTGAGGGTGCGCTGGTTGTAGAAGTCGCGCAGGTCGCGATCGGCGGCGGCAATTTGGGCCTGGTAGGCGGCGAACAGCTCTTCGTAGAGGTTTTTGGGCAGGCTGCCCGACTGCAGCAGGGTGGCCAGCTCCTGCTGGGCGGCTTTGGCGGCAATCAGGTTGAGCTGCAGGGCTTCGAGGCGCTGCCTGGTGAGCGAGGGACTGCTCAGCCGCAGCCGCCTGACCAGAAAGGGCAGGCTCAGCCCCTGGCCCACCAGCGACAGCAGCACGGTGCTAAACACCAGGGCGACCACCTGCGATCGCCCCGGCAGATCGGGGGGCAAGCTCAGCGCCAGCGCCATCGACAGCGATCCCTTGATGTTGCCCAAAATCAGCACGTGCTGCCAGCGCAGGGGCAGCGGGCGATCGACAAAGCGCAGCAGGTACAGCAGCGGGTAGGTGGTTAGAATGCGGCCGATCTGATAGGCCACGATCGCAAACAGCGCCGCCGGAATCGTTTGCAGCAGCACGCTGGGGTCAACCTCGATGCCCACCAGCAGAAAGATAAACGTATTGACCCCAAAGCCCGCGTACTCCCAAAAGTTGAGCAGCGTCACCTTGGTGGAGGCCGAGGTCTGGCGAAAGCCCAGTTCGCCAATCACCAGCCCGGCAATGACGACGGCGATCGCGCTCGATACCCCCAGCGCCTGACCAATCTGAAACGTGCCCAGCGACACCGCCACCGTCAGCAATATGTTGCTGAGGGCATCGTCGAGCTGCTGAAACAGGCCCACGCACAGGTAGCCCAGCCCCAGCCCCAGCGTTCCACCGCCCACAAAGGCAATCACCAGCTGCTGCACCCCTTCCCAGGCCGTAAACGACCCCTGCAGGTAGATGGTGGTGATGATGCCCAGCAGCACCAGGGCAATGCCGTCGTTGAACAGGCTTTCGCCCTCCACAATGGTGGCCAGCCGGGGGGGCACCGGCACCGTTCTAAAGGCGGCAATCACCGACACCGTATCGGTAATTGTCAGAATCACCCCGATCGCGGCGGCGGTAATGGTGGCCAGCCCCAGGCCCCATCGCAGCAAGGTGGCGGTAATGATGGCCGCCAGCATTACCCCCGGCCCCGCAATCAGGGCAATCGGCTTGATGGTGCTGCGCAACCGGCTGATGTCGGTATTGATGGCGGCCTCGAAGATCAAAATGGGCAAAAACAGATTGAGAATAATCTCTGGGTTGAGGCCCACCGACCCCGGCAGCAGTGATTTAGTGATGGTCAGCCCCGCCAGCACCAGCCCCACCACGTAAGGAATTCGCAGCCGCCGAGTAATCAATGCGACCACCGTGGCCACCAGCAGCAGCACAATCAGCGTGTTGACCAAACTGGTGACGTCGTTGCTTGCAGCAGGTTGAGTGGGCAGCACATCTATCCCAGGAGATACCTGGGCCAGCCGCCAGGAGAGCATTGAAGTTATACCCATGGGGCTAGACAAAAGCTAAAACGCTTAAACTACTCATTATCCTAGGGGCTGAACTTGCCCTCTGCCTGACATACCCAAAAGACACAAACAATAATTGCGCATTCCCCGATTGTTGGCGCTCAGAGCGGTGCTCAGGCCTTAAGATGGGCCAAGGAGCAAGCCGTCAAGGCGGGTGTTCCCTATTTACGGGGTGGCTGGTTACACTGGGGTTAAGCCAGAAGCAGCTTCAGATCGCGCGGTCAGGCTATGGGCAACCCACCAGCTTGATTCTCCGCTGAAGTTAGCTAATGTTGTTAAGTCGTCTGGGGGCTTTGGGGTTTTGCAGATGAGCGACCAAAATTCGTACGAACTGCTGGGGCTGACCGAAGCCTCAACCTTTGAAGAAATTCAGGAGGCCCGCGATCGCTTGGTCGATCAGTATGCCGAAGAGCCCAAGCAGCAGGCCGCGGTAGAAGCCGCCTACGACGCTATTTTGATGGAGCGACTGCGGCTGCGCCAGGAGGGCAAGATCAAAGTGCCCGACCGCATTCGCTTTGCCGAAAACGTGCCCGAGCCACCGCCACCGACCAAGTCTGCCCCCACCTTCCCCCGCCCCGAATGGCTCAGTGGCCTGGTCGACACCCCCAGCCGAGACGACATTCTCTGGCCTGCTGTCACCTACGGCGGTTTGGCGATCCTAGGCTTTGCCGCGCCGTCGCTAGCCCTGGCGGTGGCCATTGGGGCCGCAATTTACTTTCTCAACCGCAAAGAGAATAAATTCTGGCGATCGGTGCTGCTCACCATTGGCGGGCTGGCGGCTGGTTTGGCCCTCGGTTTGACCGTTGGTCAGCTGCTGATTCCGCAGGGAGCGCAGTTTGCCTGGGCTAGCCCCGATGCCGTTGCGGCGGCGGTCACCTGTCTGTCGCTGTGGACAGTGACCAGCTTTCTCCGCTAGGCCAAGCTGCCCCGCTTCATTTGCTCGCGCTCGATCGCCTCAAACAGGGCCTGAAAGTTGCGCTCGCCAAACCCCTGGGCCTGCACGGCCTCCTCTTTAAGCTGTACGACCTGACGCTGAATCAGCTCAAAAAAAACCGTCGGAATGCTCAGCAGCGGCTGGGTAAAGGTTTGCAGCAGGCGCGCCTGGGGCAGATGGGGCTCCCAGTCGACCAAAATTTGCAGTTGAGCAATGGCCGCCTCGCGCTGGCGCAGCCACTCTGAGGTACTATCGCCCTGGGTTTGATAGCCGGGCCGCCGCCGCAGGGCCTCGTAGTAGCTGGGCGGCACCGCCAAAAACCCCACGCCCCCGGCCCGCAGCTGCCCCACCGTATGCACAATATCGGCGGTGTGCAGAGCCACGTGCTGAATTCCACCCCCCCGGTTGTAGTCGAGAAACTCCTGCACCTGCGAATTGGCCGTGGCGGGTTCGTTGATGGGCAGCTGGGCATTGCCCTGGGGGTGGGCCAGCACCTGACTGCGCAGCCCTGAGCGGGGCGTATCGATGGTAAACCGCTGCCGGGGCTGAAAGCCAAGCTGGCCGGCGTACCAGGCGATCGCCTGAGGCAGCTCTCCCTTCGGCACGTTGACGACGGCATGGTCGACGGCGGTAATCAAGCTGTCTCTGGGGGCGGCGCGCCTGCCCTGGTCGGGGGCGATACCCGGCACCCAGCTCTCCGGCTGCTGCGACTCAATCAGCGTGTGGGTGAGCGATCCCCACCCCTGAATTTTGGCCCAGCGGCCCCGGCCCCAGCGATCGCGCTGAACCGGCTGCACCAAACTGCCTCCGGCTGCCACAACCTGCTCCAAAACTGGCTCCAGCGCCCGCACCCGCAGCGCCACATCGCCAATGCCCGGTGGATGCTGCTGGAGATAAGTGCCCACTACGGCGGCATCGGCCACGATGAGCAGGGGCACTCGGCCCACGTACACCAGCGCCTGCCGAGAGTTTTGCTCAGCGGAGGCCTCGGCTGCTGGCTCCGAGCAAACGCCTCCCCAGGCGTTGACAAACCAGTCGCGCCAGGGGGCTACCGCCTCCACATAAAAACTCAGATGGTTAAACTCCATAGGGCCAGGTTTCGTGGTGATCTCGCTGTTATTGGAGCACAAACCTACTCCCCAACGTCCTATCCTTTGAGAAGATTTTCTTTTAGATACCGAAAGCTACCGTCAATTTTAGACCACGCCGCGAGCTGAGCCTAAGTTTCTGGGGCCGCTTGGCTACCGTACCGTGTCGCCCAGTCTGTCCCCGGCAGAGGTTAATTTCCGGCTACGGCCACCACCTGGTCCTGGTTTTCGGCAGTGTAGCTGTTGGGGGGGTAGCGATCGAGGTGGCGAAACAGAGCAACGGGCTTTTGCACCCGGCAGGAGTAGAACTCCACAACCACTTCGGCATCCTGACGCAGCACCACTTTAGGCGAAAAATCCTCGGGCATTTTGGTGCGCCACTGCCACGGAATCTGTTGGGGCGGGGTGGACACAAAGCGATGGTGCACCCAGCGGGCGTAGCGGCCAAACCGGCCAAACTCTCGCACTTCTCGGATAAAGATTGAGGCTGTCAGAAACGAGGCCAGCGAGCCGTCCCCCTCAATGCCGGCCATCAGGTTGGGCAGCGCCCCCATGGGGCTGGGCACCTGGTCGGCGGCGGTAACGGCGTTGATCGCGTCGTCTAGATACTCCGTGGTGCTGAGCAGCCCCGGCAGGGCTACGGTCGCCCCTAGGCCGCCATTGCCATCCTGGCGCAGGTAGGTGACCAGGCGAATGCCGGGCCGCAGCCACAGCCCCGGCAGCTTAGTGAGCGCGTTAGCGGGGTCAAGGGTGCTGACAAACCAGCGGCCCTCGGCATTGGGGGCAGGCACGTTGTCTTCGGGCAGATCGCCCACCCGAAACAGATCGCCCAGGGCGTTGAGCGAGTCGGGGATGGGGGCATCGTCGTCATCCTGGGGGCTGAGCTTGCCCGGCTGCTGTTCGTGGGGAGGTAGCACCAGCGTCTCACGAATAAACTGGCTCACCTTTTGAACTGTCGCGAGGGGATATCGTTGAAACGCCATGAATCACCGGAGCGGTGGCTAGAGGGTAGGTGGTAAAAACGGGTTGGCAGACTGAGCCACGGCTCTGTTGCAGCCACCTTCGATTCGTTTGCAAACCACCATTAGTTAAGGATGCCCTTGAGGATACCCCTTAGCCCCAGTCTCGGTATGGCTGTGGGGCTAAATCGGGAACATTTCTATACCTGCGACAGACCCTGAGGCAGCGGGTTGGGCACCTCTACCCAGCGGTTTTCCCGGTGGGAGCGGTGGGCCAGATCCATCAGGTGCTGCGATCGCACCCCATCCCAAATAGAAGGAGCCGTCATCTGCCCCCGGTCAATATCGCCGACCCAGTGGTTGACGACCCGCACAAAGGGGGCAATGCGGCCATCGCTGTAGGTGGTGGGAAACTGGAGGCGATCGGGAATCGCGATTTCGGCCAGAGGTGCGCCCCCCTGACTGCCCCATAGCTTGAACCCGTGCACGTAGTCGCTCAGGTTGTCGCTGCCCAAAACCAGGGTGCCACCGTCGCCGTAGACCTCGACCCAGTGGCCCCGACCCGCATAGGTGACCGAGCTAATCGCTACCTGACAGGGAACACCGTTCTGCAGATCCAGAATCAGGCTACAGGTGTCGTCGGCATCGACCGGCTTTAGCTCCCCCGTCGCCGGGTCAGGACGGTGGGGAATGGCGGTGCTGAGGCGGGCGCACAGCCGCTGAGTGGGGCCAAACAGCCAGGTAATGTAGTCGAAGCTGTGGGAGGCAAAGGCCCCCAGGGCACCACCCCCCTGGTCCTGGCGCGAGTACCAGTTCCAGGCGCGGCTGGGGTCGGCCCGGCCCGGCACCGTCCAGGTGATGTTGACGAAGCGCAGGTTGCCAACGTAGCCAGCGGCCAGCCGTTCAGCTAAGTGCTGCCAGGCGGGCACAAAGCGAAATTCAAAATCCATGGTGGCAATCAGGCTGCGATCGCGCGCTAGTTTCGCAATATCCTCCGCCTCGGACCCCGACAGCGCCGTGGGCTTTTCTAGCAGCAGGTGCTTGCCCGCTTCGAGCACGGTTTTGGCCTGGTCATAGTGCAGAAATGGGGGCGTGGCCACGGTGACGGCCTGCACCTCCGGCAGGGCCACAATCGCATCAATGCTGTCGCAGGCGTGGGGAATGTGGTGGGCAGCGGCGATCGCCTGGGCCTGGGCCAAATCGCGGTGGTAGACCGCCACCACCTCGGTGCGATGGTGGGCCTGCAAGCCTGGAATATGGACCTTCTGGCCAAAGCCAGTGCCGACTACCGCCACTTTCACCGAAGTTTCTGCCATAGCGCCCTCCCCCATTTCTTCTCAAGATCGTGCTCAATGCTGTGGACAGGGCCGATAGCCATTGCCCTATCTCAGAGTAAGGGCCGAGCTGCGATCGTTACAATTAAACTAACTGGTTTAGTTCTGGCTACTTGGTTTAGTTCTAGCCAAAATCCAAAATCGCAAGTTTTCTATGCAGGTTCCTCTAATTGGTAAGGTACGTCGTCCGCTGGTCTGGCTGCTGGCGGGGCTGGCGGCCGCTACGCTAGTGGCTGGGGCCGTGGGCTTTGGCCTCTGGCGCAGCCGCCAAAACGCCTACGACGTAGCAGAATTTACGACCCAGGCGGCGATCGAGCCGCTGACGGTGCGGGTGTCGGCCAGCGGTACCGTCAGGCCAGTGCAAACCGTTAACCTCAGTCCCGAGAATGCCGGGGTTTTAGAAGAGCTATACGTCGAGCAGGGCGATCGCGTCGAGTCCGGCCAGCTAATCGCCCGCATGCGCAGCCGCGACACCGCTGCTCAGGTCGATCAAAACCAGGCGGCGGTGGCCGAAGCCGAAGCCGCCCTAGCTGAGCTACGCCGGGGCAGCCGCTCCGACGAAATTGCCCAGGCTGAAGCCACCGTTGAGGCCAACCGGGCTCAGGTCCGCGATGCCCAGGCTCGTGTCGATCTAGCTGCCAGCGAGCTGGCGCGTCGCCAGCAGCTCTACGAGCGTGGGGCAGTAGCCGCCACCGACCTGGATACCGCCCAACGCGAGCAGCGTAGCGCCCAGGCCGCTCTGGAGCAGGCCCAGGCCCGCGTCACCGAATCGCGGCGACGAGTGGACGACCTGCGCAGCGGGCCACGGCAAGAGGCGATTGCCCAGGCCGAGGCCCGCCTGGCCCAGGCCCGCGCCCAGCTCGAAGCGGCCCAGGTGCGGCAGAGTGAATCCTTCATCCGCGCCCCCTTTGGCGGCACGATCACCCAGAAGTTTGCGACCGTTGGGGCGTTTGTGACCCCAACCACCTCGGCCTCGGAGCTGTCGTCGGCGACATCTACGGCGATCGTGGCCCTGGCGGAGGATCTAGAGGTGCTGGCGGAGGTGCCCGAGGCCGACATTAGCCTGATCGAGCCGGGGCAGCGGGTCGAGATTGTCGCCGACGCGTTCCCTGAACAGACCTTTGCGGGCCGGGTCAAGCTGGTGGCCCCGGAGGCGATCGAGCGGCAAAATGTCACCCTATTTCAGGTGCGCATTGAGCTGCTCGACGGCAAAGACATTCTGCGATCGAATATGAATGTCAACGTGGCCTTTATTGGCGATCAGCTGGCCGATGCCCTGGTGGTGCCCACGGTGGCGGTGGTGACCCAGGCGGGCGAAACAGGGGTGCTGGTGCCCGGCGACAACCGCGAAGTTGTGTTTCAGCCCGTTACCCTGGGGCCGCAGGTGGGCGACCAGATTCAAATTATCAGCGGCGTCGAGGCGGGCGATCGCGTCTTTGTTGACCTGCCTCCCGGCAAATCGCTCGAAAACATTACCGTTCGTCAAGATCGCTAAAATTGCTGTACCGGCCCGCTATCCTGGACCCACTATGACCCTTAAGACCAGTGATGCTACAACCCAGGTAAACGCCCCGTCTCTGTACGACACAGATTTTTTACTGTGGATAGAGACCACCGCCGCCCTGCTAAAAAATCGCCGATTTGACAATCTTGATCTAGACAATCTAATTGAGGAAATTGAAAGTTTGGGCAGAAGTGATAAGCGAGCTGTTTTAAGCTATCTAGCTCGCCTCTGCGAACACCTGCTCAAGATTAAGTACTGGGATGCAGAGCGTCAGCCGTGCTTGCGGGGTTGGACGGTAGAAATCAACAACTTTCGTAAGGAAATTCGTCGGCTTTTGAAGGATAGCCCCAGACTGAAACCTTATCTGCTGGAAAATTTTCAGACTGAATATCAGGACGCCCGAGATAATGTCTTGATTGCTAGCGGCATCGCGCCAAATCTTATTCCTGAAGAGCCTTGCTTTAGCCTAGAGCAGGCCCTAGAAAAAGGTTGGCTGCCCCTGGCAGGTGCTTCATTACAGGAGGAATGATGCGATGACGACTCAAGTCTCCTTACCAATTCAGCCCTCGTCTGTAGAGCAAGCCCTTACCCTGCCTGGGCGCTATCCATGGGACCACTTCAAGAACCTGCAAAGCTGGGCGGCCCAGACCCCTGGCCTCAAAATTACCTACCTGGATGGCGCCATTGAATTGACGACCACTGGCAAATCTCACGAGCGAGTGAAAAAGCTAATCGCTATTTTGATCGAAGCCTATTGTTTTGAGTTAGGCATTCGATTCTTTCCGTCAGGTAATGCTACCTGCGAAGCAGAGGAGAAGGGAGCATCCTTTGATCCAGATGAATCCTATTATTTTGAAATTGATAAACCTTATCCTGACCTAGCTATTGAAGTAGTTTTTACGAGTGGTGGGCTGGAAAAGCTGGAGAAGTATCGACGGTTTAATGTGGCAGAGGTTTGGTTTTGGCAGAGCAATCATCTGGTGATCTATCACCTCAATCCCGCTGCTGATGGCAACCCTGACTATCAGGTGGCCGACCGTAGCAGCTGGTTGCCAAATTTAGATATTGCCCTGCTGGAACGCTGTACTCAGCTTGAAGAGGCTGTTGAGGCCCAAATTCAATTTTTGACTGCCCTGCGATCCAATTCCTGACAAGATACTTCTTATGAATCTGCAAGAAAGCCTGTCGATGGCGACGAAAACCCTGGCTGCTAACCGGCTGCGCAGCACCTTAACCATGCTGGGCATCATTATTGGCAATGCCTCGGTGATTACGATGGTGGGCCTGGGCGAGGGGGCGCAGCGGTTTGTCAATGCCCAGCTCGAAACCCTGGGGCCAAACGTGCTGTTTGTGGTGCCGGGCAGTCAAGAGACCCGCCAGCTGGGCTCTTTGGAAATTCCGCGCACGCTGGTGCTGGCCGATGCGGAGGCGATCGCCCAGCAGGTGCCCTCAGTGGCCGCGGTGGCCGCAGAGTCGAGCGGTCGCCAGCTCGTCACCTTTCGCAACCGCAACGCCAACGTCAACGTGGTGGGCATTACCCCTGACTTTCTAACGGTGCGCAGTTTTGAGGTGGCCAGGGGACGGTTTGTCAGCGAGCTGGATATGACCCGCAGTGCCCAGGTTGCCGTGATTGGCGAAACCCTGCGAGAGCGCCTGTTTGACAACCAGCCTGTCCTGGGCCAGCAAATTCGCGTGGGGGGCGTCACCTTTGATGTGGTAGGGGTACTGGAGCCAAAGGGCTCTAACCTAGGCCTCGACTACGACGACGCGGTGATGGTGCCGCTGACGACCAAAGAAAGCCGCCTGGCCGGGGGCGAGCGATCGCCCTATGGGATCGAGGTTTCGTTTATTACGGTGTCGGCCCGCGATCGCGAGAGCATGGCCACCGCCGAGTTTCAAATTACCAACCTGCTGCGCCTGCGCCACAACATTCGCGACGAAGACGACTTCTACATCAGCAGCCAGGACACGCTGCTGACCATCGCCAACACCATTACCGGGGCGCTGACGATTATGCTGGCTGCGATCGCCGGTATTTCCCTCTTTGTCGGCGGCATCGGCATTATGAACATCATGCTGGTGTCGGTGCGTGAGCGCACCCAGGAGATTGGGCTGCGGAAGGCGATCGGCGCATCCCAGAGCGATATTCTGGGTCAGTTTTTGATTGAGGCCATCATTCTCTCGGTGGCGGGCGGGGTAATTGGCACGGCTTTGGGGGTGAGCGGCATTCTGCTGATCGGAGTGCTTAGCCCCTTCGAGGCCGGGATTTCAATCGGGGCCATTGTTCTTGCCGTTAGCATCTCTGGCGGCATTGGTCTTTTCTTTGGCGTGTTTCCGGCTCGTCAAGCCGCCAAACTCGACCCCATCGTGGCCCTGCGTACAGCCTAGCCACCCCCCTGATCTAAATTTTCCAATCTGAGCGAAATTGCGCTCTCTGCCAGTGAAGTTATTCCTCTTGAGAGTTTTCTCTTCACTAACGTTTACTGACAGAGTTACGTCCATGAATAGCCCCCTTCGCTTCCTCTGGTTGGCTGCCTTAGCCACCCTGGCCGCGGGCGCTGGCCTAGCCCAAAGCCATAGCGCCGCCTCATCTACCCTGCAGGTGCCCACGGAGGTAGACTCGCCCACTGGGCAACTGCGCTGCCGGGCCGTCATTACCGCCGGAGAAGGCGATGCCGCCATTTCTACAGGGTTAGAGTTTGTCTACCCCCAGCTGCGCACGGCAGAATACCTCAATGTGCAATTAACGTCGCCCACCTTTGACACCGGCCCCGATACCGTCGAGCCAGAGCTGCAAAAAGCCTGGTTTAGCACCCCTGGAGAAGACAGCCACTGGACGGTGCCCGTCACCCTGGGGATAGCGCCAGTGGTGATTACGCTGGTAGCGGCCCCCCGCGACCCCGTCAACGATCGCTTTGTGGTCGGTTTCTGCGGTAGCCCTGCGGTTCCAGTCGTCTGTGAGCCACTGTAAAATCGCGTTTGCCCCCACAAGCCGTATTCCTGTACCCAAGCTATGCGCCTCCGCTTTGCGACCGAAGCCGATTTGTCGGCCCTGGCTACCCTGTTTCAAGAAACGGTGTTGGTCAACGCCCCCCAGCACTACACCCCTGCCCAAACGGAGGCATGGGCCGCCGTAGATGGCTCCAGCCCTCGCTTTCGCCAGTTTATTTTAGGCGTCACCACCTATATAGCCGAAGACGACACTGGCATTGTGGGCTTTACAGGCATTGGCGAAGATGGCTACGTTGCTTCTATCTACGTTCGTCACGACTGCCTGCGGCAAGGCATAGGCTCAACCCTCATGCAGGCTGTGCTAGACCATGCTCGACAGCGCAAAATTCAGCGCCTTTACGCCGAAGCCAGCGAATTCAGCCTAGGCCTATTCCAAAAATTCGGTTTTAGCCAGTACGACACCGAAGTAGTTGACCGCAATGGCGTGCAGTTCACCCGCTACCTGGTACACCTGCTGCCGCCAATGGAGGAGGACACCTTCCCGACAGGAAAGGCGCATTGCTAATCAAACCCAGCCACGATAAGGCTTTATTCTGTGATTTATAGCCCTTCAAGGTCTAAACGTTGCACTTGCGGATGTTTTTCCAGATAGCTTACCAGTGCGAATATTAATATCGTCAGCAGGAATAATAGATGCATTTAAAGTACGAAGCAAATATTTTACTTCTAGTGAATATTATGCACCTAGCAATCTTCTCACAAAGATTAGCTGCGAACTTACCGTCTCACAGAATCTCCTAAAACATCTCGCACACCTCGAAACCCTTACTATCAAAGGGCTTCAGCCTCTTTGACTGGTTCTTACAGCTTAATTTCAGAAAAAACAAAGGCCTATTTCCTACTAGCGAATAGTTCCCCAAGAATCGGCAACCGTATTTCTACGTATTTTTTCTCTTCTAAAATCTTCACCTCAGTGTTTATACGTATTCCTTTGGATAGATTGTTAATTTTCCATAAAGATGATACGGCGTAAGTATAAATAGCGTAAAGTCAATGATGTGTGATTCCCAGGATGACTGCTTAGTAGAAGCGTGATTTGTTCAGAATAAACTTCTAAATGAATCGACCGTACTTAAACGGCGCGGTCAACGTACACCCTTTTCTCCACTATTCTGAACTAAGCTTTTTTCGGAGTAGAAAGGGTTGACGATGCGAAACTGCAAAAGTTTTACCTTCAAAATCGTATCTTGACGTTGAAGTAGGAAAGCAGAACTACGGCTAATCTTGGTCAAATGACAATTTAGTTGACTGAGTTCTTGGAAAATCTAAGATGGTGCAGATCAGGGTTAATCACGATAAGCTTGCCAAAGCTTTGAACGTTAGCGACATTGATTTCTTTATTCTTTTACTTGTAATCAATTTAATCAAAACTTTTGGACACCGGTATGGAAAGGTCATTGATGCTGTGTCGGTCGCCGCAAAATTCGCAGTTTATCTAACCTATTTGGAAGAGGGAAACAACTTAAGACGTACGGGTTTTCTACATCATGTAGAGCCTCGCAGGGTCAAAGAAATTGTTGGTGAATTTGATTCCCTTTTGGAAAATGGAGGCTCACTTTGTTTATTAGGAAGTGTAGAGCCTTCATACCTAATTGGCTTTTCTTACCTTTGGCTTGAGAAATATTCACTGAAGAATGGGGAACCAATGACCCGGCTTTTCAATTTAAGCGAAAGCGAAAGACTCATTTTAGAGGCTAGTTTTCCGAAAAATATACCTAGCTGCCTCGTGCTGCGAGAATGTGATGTTGAGGATTTAATAAGAGACTTGCATGAGAAAGCACAATCGTTACTGCACGAGTCAAAACGAACCGATTTTAGCGAAGCACTTGCTGAGCATGCAAAATATCGTTTGCTAGCTTCAGAAACAATGCAAGAGATTAAAATCACCAAGGAAATCTCTGCTTATCTGCTACTTAAGAAAGAGTATTCTCCCAAGGGGCGGCAAGCTCGTATGCAAACAATGGTTCAAGATCTAACTCGCTCATTTCGTTGGATGTACTCATGGATTGATGGTGAAAGTGGTGTTATGCGAGGCATAGAAACCTTAGAAATTCAGGAAGATCGGAAAGACGAAGCTCTGCAGGAGCTTGATGAAATGCTGCGTACGTGGGCAGACAAATACCACACAGAGTCAGATGGGTCTAACATTGTCGCTCTACAGTTTTTGCTTGGGCCACACCAAGAAATATCAGCTTGAAAATCACTAATCCAGACATCACGCGGCTAGATATCAGTCCCTTAGGGCGATCGCGTGGCGGCACTTCTGAAGCGCGGCCACCTTAATCTGCCTTACCCGTTCCCGGGTAACTCCACCTAAATGTTGTTGCCCAATATCGTTTAGGCTCTGATTATAGTTGAAGTGTAACTTTAGTACCTTAAGCTCTCGCTCAGTCAGATTAGCCTGCCCCAAAATATCATCCAACTCATAGCTACTTTCTAAAGACTCAACTGCTCGTTCATAGCATTCATCGCGCAGAGAATTACCCAAATTAAAGTCTAAATCATCATTGTTTAAAGAAGCATCTAAGCTAGGGTTGCGTTGTGTAATCAAAACCAATCTTTGAAAATCAGCAAAGTTCAAGCCCAGCTCATTCTTCAAAAAAACCTCTAACTCGCCCTGGTTAGGAAACTGGTTATTTTTGAGTTGAAATAAGTGTTGCCATTTTTTCACCCTATTCAACTTCTCAACTATGTGCATAGGAATGCGAATACTTTGCCCCTGATTTGCTAATGCTCGAGTAATTGATTGACGAATCCACCAGCAGCTATAGGTACTAAAGCGGTAACCTCTAGTCGGCTCAAATTTTTCTACCGCCCGATTCAGTCCAATAATTCCCTCTGACACCAAATCATCTAAATCTAAGCCTCGCCCAAGGTACTTTTTGGCGATATAAACTACGAGTCTCAAGTTTCCTTCTATCATGCGGCGCTTGGCAGCAATTCCCTCTTTGATAATTTTGGAAGGAACGGGTTCACAGTGATCCATCATCCTTCGAACTTTTTGCCCAAGCTCAACTTCCTCTTCATGCTTTAGCATTGGGTACCGCTTTAAGTATGATAGGTGGTCAGATCCGTCAGCGCCCATTCGGTTTTCTCCCATTTTAGATGTGTTGATACAGGCTGAGAACTATTACTGAACGTAGCCGCTAGCGCCTTTGCGCTGATTTGAGTAAAAGCTAAGCTCTAAACTAGCTTTATTTCTGCTGTTTTCAGACGTGGGAAGCCGTTGCGATGTACGAGGATTGTCTTTGGTTTGATTGTCTCTAGAAGAAAATGGATTAATGACCGTTAAAGTTCCATACAATAAAGAGATGCCAAGTTTAAATTCTGCCCACTCATCTATTTTGATGACCTCAGAACTTAAATCCTTTATCTGCTCGTCTTCGTCACTTACGTCGTGTAGTCTATCCAATCTTTTGGTTGCTTCCTGTAAAACTTCTGCCAAATCTTTGCCAAACATTTTTGATGTTTTTTGGGTAGCTCCGCTGGTTAACCATAACAAGCGAGAGTCATCATGCTGCAAAACAGAATTTCGGATCGTTTTCAATCGCTCTGATAGAATTTGAATGTTTTGAAACGATAATTCAGGCCTCTGGTCCTCTTTTAAGTTGGGTGTTTCATTCAGCACTGGCTTATAGCTAATTGAACTGCTCTTTAGATCAACCTTTAGTTGACTACGAAATGCAAGTTCATTGAGTACATCCCACAGATCTACGTCAGAGTAGTTCGTCGCCATTAAATCTAAAATGTCACTTGCAGAATTACCAACCCTCATTATTCTTTTTTCATGAATCGCAGTACTAATTCGTCGATGAATTTCATCCAACTGTTCGAACGAGAGTTGAACTAAATTTTCAATATTCATGGCGGATCCTCCTATAGGTTGGTTGTGGGGGGAAAAGCGGAAACGGGATTTGTAAACAAAGCTTGAATTACATCGTCCTGAAGTCTTCCAGATACATAAAAAGCTTCTCGAAGGCAATTAACAATGAGACATGCTCCCCGGCTATATAAATAGAATGACTGTAAGTCACTGGGCGTGAACTTAAGATTGTTATCGACCATATCGAAAGAGCTCATCCATAACATGTACAGGTTTTTTTCACAGACTTTTCGGTGATAAGTTGATATAGATTTACCCTCCAGCTGTTTTCTTATGCGCGATATTGTGGACAGCAATCTTTGTGCATTACTAGAATTAATTAATTTATAAGACTGCGCTTTTTTAGAAAGAATTGCTGCCAAATCAAGAAGGCGTTCTAGTGACAAACCCCTAGTTATCTTAGGATCGATAAAATGATTTAAACTCAATCTCATGCCGTCGATATTCTTGGAATTGATTGAATTAATAAGATGGCATTCGGGATCCAAAAGGGAAATAACTTCCTTAATCTTTTTAAGAATATTAGCTATGACTGATTTGTCGGAATTGCGATCGCCGAATAGCAGCATTATTTCAAAAACCATAAATGCTACATAGCATCGATTAACGGCTTGATTTGATGATATACATACATCTTCAGAGACAGACTCGATCCAATTCATAAAGCTGCTCAGGTTAGGGGTGCTTAAATTAGAAAAAATTCTATTTTGTATAATTGATAGCAAGTAGTCAGCCCCTTGCATACCGGCCAAGAAAACGAACACATCCTCCCATGATGGTGTATCTAAAAACTGATCAATTGATTCGTCTAAGATTTTTAGGCTACCCATAAGGTGATGTGAAACAAGTATCTTTTGAATTAGCGGGTTGCTGAACTGACATAAATTGTCATTTACGCTGACGAGGAAATCGTTAAAGGTTTCCTCTCGTATAGATGCAAAGTTGGTTAGATCATATTGAATAGCTCGTTTCTGCACGATTGCTGCATAAAGTCGGTATATTTCCATTTTGTGGAAGTACTGTCTGCCACTTTTAAGGCAAACATAAGCCATCTCAGATAAAATGCCTAGACGAGCTTCAACGGAACTTTCCATTCCTTTATAGGTGAGATCTAAAGTGCCTGGAGAAATAGTAGTTCCTAGTAGATTTGAGAGGATTTTCTCGTAGAGTATAGTTTTACCAGAAATTTTTTGGGTTGATTTTTGGTATAGTGACAGGACAATACTTAAGCAAAAAGGATTATGGACTATCAACCTTGTCGCCTTGTCGTTTTCACCTATTTTTTGCCAAATATCCTGGCAAGTTGAATCAGAAATGACTCCTTCATTCGGTACCTGGTAGACTTTGTAGATGTACGTTTGGATTTGATCGCTACCAAAACCCAAAATGCTAACACTGTGAAAGTGAGTCAATGCTTTTGTGTTTAGAGATTTTCGACTAGCTAATACTATTCTGTTGCCTTTATAGAGGTCAGAAAAGCTTTTTAACTTCAGAATTAAATTGTCTTGGAGGTGGTGTGTAATCGTGTCACTTTCATCAATTAGAACGAGCAATTTTCCTTTCTTTAAAGCCGACTCTGTAAACCCTTCGTACTCCGGAAAACCGCAAGCTTTAAACTCTTCTTCCACCATTTTTTGTAGATCAATTTTAATGTTAAAACTTTGAGATATCTGAATAAAAACGGGAATATACCCACCGGAAGGATAGTCTTCTCTTTCCTCAAAGGCTTCTAACCCTAGCTTCTTTAGAAAAGTTGTTTTTCCAATCCCCGAATCTCCCTTAATAATTAAATGTTTATGTTGATCAAATAAACTAGAGCTATCTTGGGTCAGGTTAAGCTTATTAAGGTAGTCAATTTCTTTGTAATAGGGTAATGTTTTGCTTAATTGATGAACGGGTATTTTTCGGTCAACGAGAGATGGCGATATATAAAGTTTAGATAATGCTATAGAAGGCCTAAACTCTTCTTGTTTTATAAATCCGTGTCTAGCAATGTAATTGGCCTGATATTCTTTTGAAGCATAGAAAATGCTCTGATTAAGTCTCTGGCTTAGCAGTTTGTAAGTTTCGTCACGGCTTTCCCAAAGAGCCTTGAAGATCCAAAACGTGATGCCTGAAACTAAGTCTGGAGAAATCATTTTGCTTTCCTAATTGCGTTGCCTTGGGATTATTTAAAGAAATTTTGGATTAGAACAACTATGCGTCAAAGAATTTTTGAATCATCTATGCAATGCCTAGCCGAAATTGTCAATCTGATATTCATTGGCTACCTCGATCTTCATTCTGCTGGTGCTCAGCGATAATCTCTGCACTATAGGGAGCAAAAATGAATATTTTTTCATCTATCTTCTCAACAGTTCCATTAATCATGAGAATACTTCCTGCTAAAAAGTCTACACAGCGCTGGGCTTCTTCAAAATCAATTTTCATCAGGTTCAAGACAACCATTTGGTTACTTCTCAAGGCATGAATGGCTTCTGAGATTTCTGTAAACGAAGCTGGCTCCAGGATTATTATTTCAGCAGTAAGCGTGCTTCCATAGTTCTCTTGTGAGGGCGTTGATAGAAAGGCGTTACGTTCGTCAGTGTAGTAGTCATAGCTCTTGGGATAATATGAATGCATGTCTGCTGATCTCCTGCGAATCGATCTAATTTTTAAGCAGTGATGTGAACAACTAACCTTTCACACTCGCCTATTTTTTGATTGGGCGTATTCTTAAAGCCCGTTTTGCAGTGCTTTTTGGGAATCATTTCTGCTAAATTTTGCCCTTCTCGCTGATGGTTTACTTCAGTTTTTAGTTGCTCTGAAACGGTATGTTCTTGGTGTTGCATAGTTTTCATAGCCTCTCGATTTGATTTGCTTACTCTGTAGGTGCCCAAGTTGACAAGTTGCTTGCAAACCACGTCAGCAAAGTCATAGTCAAAATGGTGTGCCGGGTAACCTTTTGTGTTCCATGAGCTAAGGATTCGGCTGACTGATTCAACTTTGTAGCGTCCCTGGTATATGGCTTCAACAATAGCTGCGACCACCCATTTGCCTGGATATAAGCTAAGCCAGCCAAATACCATGTCGTTAACATTAGTTTCAGTTAACTCAAAGCTGTAGTTGGAGAGCAAAATAAAAGTTGATTCAGCAGGATTTTTTTTCATTATTCCCCTCTCTATGATTGCTACACAGGTTAGACTTTTTGTACCAGAATGCTCAGAACTTCTTCGCCGTTAGAACGGTTTTGGAAAGCGCTCCAGTCATTTAAATTGGCAAAGCCTAAAAGATGTAGAGCTTGAATGGTTTTTTTTACGGCCTGTCGCGAACCGACCAGTAATACCTTGAGTGGCTCTTTTTTTTCTAAGTAGGGCTTGACTTTTGCGATGCTGGTGGTTCGCTGTTCAGAAAAATTGCCAGCAACAAGAGTTGTGTTGTCGCTGGGTTCAGCGAGTAGGCGACCAGTTCCTCTGCTGCCGTACTCTTGGAGTTTTTGGTTCATGATTTGGGTTTCCTTTTCTAGTGCTTGCTTAATTTCAGATTCTGTATAAAATCGGCTTTCTACAAAGCATGCTGGCTTGCATTTGTAGTAGCTACTGGCGCGTCCTTTGATGTAGCCATCTACTTCCCACCAGTGCCCATTCCTGAAAAACCGCATACCTGGCGCTAGGCTGCCGGAATTGGGTAAGGACTCAGCGCTCTTAGACGGGCTGCTGCAGCACGAGTGGTCATCCAAGGCGGCGTTTTTGTTTCTCATTGAATACCTCGTTCAAACCTAGTTGGTGGTGGAGTACTCGGCCGTAGGCTTCTCTTGCTCCAATGCGATTAATCTACTTGAAGCGTAGATCAATGTCAAGCCATTAGGGTTAAAAATCTACGGCTGAAGTAGATACGTGTTTTTGTGCTTTTATAGTGGTGAGCTCACTTGTACTCCTGATCCACCATGCCGATTCGCTGGAAGCTACATGAGGTGATGGCGAGAAAGCGCATGCGCAATAAGGATCTCGCTGAGTATCTGGATATCACGGAGAATTCGGTTTATCGATTGCGTAAGGCCGATGACATGCCGCGACTGACTCCTCAGCGTTTGGAGGGGATCTGTGCTGCACTGCAATGTCAGCCTGGAGAACTTCTGGTGTGGGTTCCTGAGGAGTTGCCGCTACCGGGCACGGTCTTAAGTCAGGATGTTGTTTCGCCTGCTGGTGAAGCGGCATTGCCCAACTCTGTAGTTGTTCAGCATTCCCAACCGGATTTGCAAAACGTTTCAAAAGTAGCTCTACAGCGTTTGACTCAGCACTACCAAGCTATTTTGGCTTTGGCTTGGCAAGGATATATGGCATATGGTGATGGGGCGGTCGTGTTTACTGACTTAGATAGTGGCCCCAAACTAGCCTTTATCGAAAGGCAAAATCTTGCCGATCGCAGCTGCCTAGAAGCCATTGATCGCAATGATCCTGAGCTTTCGGCAGTTGTTTTGTACTACAAAGACCCAGATTATTCCAGCGCTGACTACACTCTTTTAACGCTGACTGGTCCAAAATCGCCGCCTGAGTGCTTTGCGTTTAGCTATCGCCCTTAATGGAGACACCGCAGTGCGGGTTGATGGGGAAAGTATGAGGCAATGGTTTGCGCCTGTTGGCCTCCTATGGACGATAAGTAGCTTGGCTATCCAAGTAACGCTTTTGGGCATAGGCAAATTTGGTGGAGTACTCTACAAGCTTGGCCTGGGCGATTGAGTAATGTTGATTGTTGCTAGAGACCGCCTGCATTTTAGTTAGGGCTGCTTGCCACTTGTCTGCCACGGTTTGCCAATCTTCTTTAGAATTAGCTTCGATCGCTAGCCGTGACGCTTCTTCTGCTGCTTTAACTCCACCTCGAAAAGGAGCCATATCCAGTTCTCGGCGAGAGTAGGCGAGGTTAGTTCGATATATAACTTCTTTGGCCTGGGCCTCAGAATACAAAGTACTTTCCGAAGAGATATGGCCAATGCTGTTGAGGGCCAACTGCCATAACTGAACAACCTGTTGCCAGTCGGTACTGGTTTGAGCCTGCTGGGTCAGGTCCGATGCTGCTTGAGCATACCTTAGCCCTGTGCTGAAATGCTGTTGATCTAAAGCGCTGTCGTCTGCTTGTGAATTGTTTGAGAGGCGATCGCTAGCGACTTGGCTTAACGATTTAGCTATCTCTATAAATCGCTCCTGAGTGGAGTAATAGCATTGCTGGGCTAAGCAGGCACTTATGTAGGGCCATGAAGCCTTAGAGGTAATAGCAGTCGCCATTAGGATAACCAAGAGACCTGCAGCAGGCCTGATCCAGTTTGGTTTAGGTGGTTCAGAAATTTCAACCTTTGGAAGGGGCAGGGGCTTAACTTTTGGCGAGGTATTTTCCTGTAGTTTGTCTCTCAGTTCGCGAACGGCACCATGAGCTGCTTCCAGTTCAAATACACTAAAGTCGCGATGTTTGAAAAGTAGCGATCGCTCGTTTTGGTAGGGTTTTAGCACTGAACCAGAGGTGGCAGGTGTAGTAATAAGCTGTTGCTTTACCGATGTCGAGACTAGATTGGCAGGAGGGATAATAACGGCTTGATCACTATCCTTAACGTGATCGTCAACATCGCTGAAGTAGGTCTCAATATCGACTCTCTGAATGTCTTGTCTGAGGTTCATAGCCGGCTCCGCGTAAAGGTGACAGTGAGTTGGACAATAATCTACGGGGCCAATGTAACGTTGCTGTGGCAGATAAGGTATCCGCAGCGTGGTCTACAGTCTGCTGCTAAAGATTTTCTCGGTAGACCCCTCAAAATAGGGCAGAGAAAATCTGCTAGGCCCATCTCGTAGGCTCAGCAATCGCTATAAGTGGGTGAGACATTTGTTCTTAACGTGACAGTTTTAGAAAATTGTGCTCACCCTGCCCGTTGTCCTGTAAACATAATTCCTTGACTAACGGCAAGTGGCAAGCGGATCAACAACCCCTAGGCATAAGGGGTAAGACCCCTTATGCCTAGGGGTTGCCTCGGTTTTTAGGCTTACCGTCCTCCAGAATGATATTTACTTAGGGCTCAGAAACGTTTTTCTAAATGTTTGAGCGAAGAAAATTTAAGCGATTTTTTTGAGTTTTTTGTTGTATTCGTTTACGTATTAAAAATAATTGCATGGATGAGCCGCCATTTTCTTTGGTGGCTCAATTGATCATTAATCCCAGAATTTTTCAAGTGTTCGTCCATCTGCACATCGAAGCAGATGGGCTTGCAAGTACTTGTGATGAAAGCGGAGAACAAAGGTACTGCGTAAATTGTTAGGTGTAGCGATCGGTTAACGGCCTGGGAGCGATACCGTTAACCGACCTCCTCGCTGCCTACTTATCTAGGCAATACTAGGAAGAGACTCAAACTGGGAGTTGCGTTCGAGTTCTAGATTGGTGTTGGCAGAGACATTAGCAGCGTTAGTCACTCGACCTGAACCCCGGCCCCATTGCAGAGCCTGAGCCTCTGCCAACGACACCTGGGTCGATGACGTGATCGCATTGCTCAAGAGTTCTTGCATAGCCTGTTCTACAGGATCTTGGTCATCCTGGCTAGCAATAGTCTGGCTTGGAACTTGGTCATCCTGGCTGGCGACAGTCTGGCTTAGATCTTGATCGATCGGGTTCTCAAGGGCAGTCGCTTCAGGCTCACTTTCCGTTGGGCTGTTGCCGGGCAGCGTCGTTGTGTCCGCTTCCGTTTGATCTGCAACGGGCTCTGCGGGGGCTACAGAACTGGATTCGATTTCAGGAGCCGCTGAGGGCAGAGGCTCTAGATCGAGCGCGGGTTGAGGCTCCGCCAGACCAGGCTGTCCGGTGTTACTGATGGGGTTATGCACCACATCGCGTGCTACGTCGATTAACCCAGCAAACATTTCTTGGTCAGATGACTGGAGCTTGATGTAAGCAATTCGGCTCCAAGCGTGCTGGCTGAGTGTAACCTCGCGGCAGATTTGCTTAAACAGTTCAGACTCTTCCCAAAATGAGCAATTGGCCAGCTGATGGGTAACTTTTTCTCGATCTTGTTCATTGGTAATATTTTGGACGGTTAGATAGACGTCGATGTAGCTCTGCCCCAACAGGCAAATGCTGTCGACAGCATTTTTGCAGCTTGAACACGCAGATAGCGTCATAGTTTTCCTCACGAAACAGAACCATTCAGCCTTAGCGGACCAGGGCTGAACAGCGGGCAATATAACTGCGTACAATCTGCCCCCCTAGCCGAGGGGTAGTTTTGCCCCGAAAACTTGACTTTTAAGAGTTTGTCAATAGAATGAGAGGCTTTTTCAAAATTGGGCTGTTTTAGTTCCGTTGCAAGGCTTTCCTTTCGCCAAAAAAAGACCCGCTAGCTCGACGTTGGAAAGCTAGCGGGTCACGGTTGCTACAAAGGCTTATTTTCTTGCCACCCCGTCTACTCTGGCGGCATGTTTAACGGCTGAGGCAACGGCGGCGGCAACCCGCTCGTCAAACACCGAGGGAATGATGTGCTCGCGATCGAGTTCGTGGGGGCTGACCAGAGCAGCGATCGCGTAGGCCGCCTCTAGGTACATTGATGGCGTAATCTCCTGAGCGCGGCAGTCGAGCGCTCCCCGCAGCACCCCAGGGAACGCCAGCACGTTGTTGATCTGGTTGGGGTAGTCGCTGCGGCCCGTGGCCATGACCGCTACCTTACCCGTCACCAGCTCTGGCTGAATTTCGGGAATCGGGTTGGCCATAGCAAACACAATCGGGTCTGCGGCCATCGAGGCCACCATCTCGATGCTCACCACCCCAGGTGCGCTAACCCCTAAGAAGATGTCGGCTCCCACCATCGCGTCGGCCAGACTGCCCGATTCATCGATCGCAAATTCCAGCTTTTGGGGGTTCAGGTCGTCGCGGCTGCGGCAGAGAATGCCCTTTGAGTCGCACAGCACGATGGTGCTGGCCCCGGCCTTTTGCAGCAGCTTGGCGATCGCCACCCCTGCCGCCCCGGCCCCGTTGATCACCACCTTGACCTGGGTGAGCGACTTGTTCACCAGCTTGAGCGCGTTGACCAGCGCCGCCAGGGTGACAATGGCGGTGCCGTGCTGGTCGTCGTGAAACACCGGAATATCCAGCTCCTTGCGCAACCGCGCCTCGATCTCAAAGCAGCGGGGAGCGCTGATGTCCTCCAGATTTACCCCGCCAAACACCGGGGCTAGCTGCTTCACCGCCGTCACGATCGCATCGGTGTCCTGGGTGTCGAGACAAATCGGAAAGGCGTCTAGCCCCGCAAACTTCTTAAACAGCAGCGCTTTCCCCTCCATCACCGGCAGGGCGGCGGCGGGGCCGAGGTTGCCCAGTCCCAGCACGGCGCTGCCGTCGGTGACAATCGCCACCGTGTTGCCCTTGATGGTGAGGTCAAAAACGCGATCGGGGTGCTCGGCGATCTCCACGCACACCCGCCCGACGCCAGGGGTATAGGCCATGGCCAGGTCGTCCTGGTTGTGCAGCTCCAGCTTGCTCTCAACGCTGATCTTGCCGCCCTCGTGAATGGCAAAGGTGCGATCGCAAATCTCCAAAATTTCCACATCAGCAACAGTTTTGACCGCCGCGATAATGTCTTCTACGTGGTCTTCGCTGGAGGCATCCACATGCAGCACCCGCACCATATCGTAGCGGCTGCGGCTGATCAGCTCAAAATCGCCCAGGTTCCCCCCCGCCTCGGCGATCGCCTGGGTAACCCGCGCCAGCATGCCGGTTTTGTTGGGCAGCTTAAGCCGTAGACTGAGACTGTAACTGGGGTTGGGGGTAAGAATTGCCATGCCAAAACCTTTGGGCGATCGCGCCAGCGAAATAGAAATGCCGTCTTGAGGGAATATTAAGCGTACTCCACCTAAATAAAAATTCCCGTTGAGGTTGCAAACTCGGCCCTCTGGGCCTACTGCTGCAATACTCTAAGGAGTCTTTAGCTAGAACACTCCAAGATCAATCACTCAGTTTAAGCGACTTGAGCGACTGAGTCGCCTCATCAACCGAGCCTCCTTCCTCCCTGTCCCCTCAGTGTGTGTGAAGATAGCAGTAGCGTCTGTTACCTATGCACGGTTTCTGACACCTTCTGGCTACCCCCTCACCGCCATGCCCAGCCTCTACAGCGAAGTCACCATCAACGCGCCCCGCTTTGCCGTTTGGGATGCCCTCGTCCGCAAAGAAGAATGGCACCGCTGGAACACGTTTCTCTACGACTGCGACCCCAATCTGCCCATTCGTCCCGGCGGCGAAATCTTTCTCGCCCTGCGCCGTTTAGAGGGTGAAGACGAAACCGAGTTTCAGCCCCGCATCCTAGCGGTGCAGCCCAACCACTACCTGCGGTGGATTTCCACCGGCCCTGGCTTTAAGAGCGAGCACGTTTTTGAGCTAGAAGATGTTGGCCCCAACCGCACCAAATACATTCATCAAGAGCGCATCTCTGGCTTCCTGTCCCGCGCGTTTTTGCCCTTCATCCGCCGCGACGAAAAAGAAGGCATTCGCCGGATGGCGCGGCAGATTAAGCGCTACGTCGAGCATCACTATCGCAGGCAGTGGTGATCGGGGAGTGGGTGAGTAGGTGCGTGAGGTAACCTCTGATCGGCCTTGGATCGAAACTTTCCACCCTAATTTACGATTAGGGCAAGAATCCCTTGGACATAATCTGACCAACGGTATAGGGGCAATCTTTAGGGAAGGCAGCTTCAGACAAACCAGTTTCCGCCGACGCCCGTTCTACAGCGTTTTCGTAGGCTTTGGTGAATATGGTTTCTAAGTAAGGCTTCAGGCTAGGCGATGCCTCCAGGCTATCTTCCAGGCGCTGGCGATGCTCAACGATACTCGCCTTCCAGCTGTTGCTTCGTTTATTTGACTGAAACTGCCATTTCAGCAAATGTAAAAGCAGAATCACCAGGTTGCTCTTTAGACTTTGTCGCTCCCGTTGGCCCATGTCTTCAATTTCTTCGATCACATTTTCCCAGTCGATCGCGCCATAGTCCTGGCGCTTGAGGGCGGCGACAGTGGCGTCCAGCCAACTGAGATAGTCAGCTTCGTATAGAGAAATCGCTGAGGTAGGCCGAGCTGGGGTCATGCGATCGCAGAGGAAACACGCTTGAATTAGCCACAGTCTAACATTTACCCCTAGGGCTCCAGTAGTAGGAACCCCAGGGGTAAATGCTGAAACCATGGGAGTTTTCTCGGCTTACGAATCACTAAACACGACGCGAGTAAGTACCCGCATTGACTCCTGCTGGCGATCGGTGGGAATGGGTTTGCTCCACTCAATTGAGTCGGAGAAACCCACGTGGCTCATCTCTAAAATCACTCGGTTTACCGCCGTCGGGCGGCCAATGACAAGAATGCGAACTTTGTCGCGCTGGTCAAAGACTGGCCCTTTAGAACCATCGCCGGTTGAGGGCGTTGCTTCATCTTCAGACGGAGTGCTGGTGTATAAGAAGGTTTTAGGCATATGGGTTACTGGATAGGGGTTCAACATACAGCTGCGGTGACGACTCAGGCAGTGGTTAAGACGTTGAATACCCGGTGGGGAAACGGCTAAAGGCGAATTCCCAGGCATCAAGGCACACCTATCCCCAGCGTATTCACAATACCGAAAAGCGGAGATTTGACTAGGGGAATTTGCAGAGGCTTTAAAGTTAGCAGCAGGTACTAAATCGTCAGATATAGCCTAGAATGCTGAGTGAAGGTCGAATTCGCTCCAATACTGTTTTTGACGACCTTTTTTGGCCTTATCGGAGCTTTGCACAGGCAGGGAATAAAGGTGACAGAAGGTTTGGTCCCGATCGAAGTTACAGCCCTGACCCGAGCCCTTCAAGCATGAGTCAGTTATCAATTGCTAGAACTGGGTGATCACAAACCTGGGTCAGCTGGCTAGCTCGTAGCGGTCGAGGGTTTCTCGTCAAAACGCCCTTACCTGATAGGGCGGTCGTGGTACTGTCATTACCCCTCTCATACCGAATCCGCCTTGGCTACCCACAGTTTGGGCTGAGCGAACACCGTTTACCCCTACGCAAGCCGTCTATTTGGAATTGGGGTGAGGCAATTTGGATTTGGTATCAGGCCTGTCGTCTGTGGCCTACGTTATGTCCCCAAGCTGAATTACCTGCCGTTGAACCTATTTACCAAACTTATCTGCTAGGATGTAGCTTCGCCAGCCATCCGGTCTGAGCTGGCCAACAGAATTTGCTTAGCAGCCATTCTTTTGATTACAGTTCTCTGCTCTTATGACTGGGCCCAGGCAGTTGATTTGGGATAGGGGCACCATTCGGAGCAAAAACTAAATGACATTTGAGCAACTCGGTCTTGCGGCCGGTCTCCTTCGCGCGGTTGCCGATCAGGGCTACACTTCGCCAACTCCCATTCAAGAAAAGGCGATCCCCGCGATTTTGGATGGGCAAGACATCCTCGCCAGCGCCCAAACGGGGACTGGCAAAACGGCGGGCTTTACCCTGCCCATGCTGCAGCGGCTAGCCGAAACCAAAACCACGGGGCGACGTATGCCTCGTGCCCTGATTCTCACCCCCACCCGCGAGCTGGCAGCCCAGGTGGGCGACAGCGTCACCACCTACGGCAAGCACCTGCCCTTTCGCGCGGCGATGATTTACGGTGGCGTTAGCTTTGGCGGCCAAATTCGTCAGCTGCGCCAGGGCGTCGATATTTTAATCGCCACCCCCGGTCGCCTGCTCGACCATGTTGGCCAGGGCACCATTGACCTCAGCGCTGTGGAAATTTTGGTGCTGGATGAGTGCGATCGCATGCTTGACATGGGCTTCATCCACGACATTCGCAAAATCATGGGTCGCCTGCCCGACGAGCGCCAGACCCTAATGTTTTCGGCCACCTTCTCAAAGCCTATTCAGCAGCTGGCCCACACCCTGCTCAAGTCGCCAGTGCAGATCGAGGTTGCCCCCCGCAACACCACCGCCGAGCGGGTCGAGCAGGTGGTGCACCCCGTCGATCGCCACCGCAAGCGGGAACTGCTGTCGCACATGATTGGCTTTCACAACTGGGAGCAGGTGCTTGTGTTTACCCGCACCAAGCACGGGGCCAACCGACTGGCCGAGCAATTAGCCAAAGACGGCCTCAAAACCGCCGCCATTCACGGCAACAAGACCCAGGCGGCCCGCGCCCGCGCCCTCAAAGACTTCAAACAGGGCCGCGTGCGAGTGCTGGTGGCTACCGACGTAGCCTCTCGCGGCATTGATATCGACCAATTGCCCTACGTGGTCAACTTTGAGCTGCCCAATGTGCCCGAAGACTACGTACACCGCATTGGCCGCACCGGACGGGCGGGGAATGAAGGCCGCGCCGTATCGCTGATTAGCGACGATGAGCTACCCCTGCTGATGGGGATTGAGCGCCTGCTCAAGCAGTCGATTACTCAAGATGTCGTGCCCGGCTACGAACCCTCCTTCTCCTCAGATACGACGACGGTGAGGGCTGCGGGTGCCCCTGGTAAGCCTCGGCGTCGGCCTCGGCGTCGCAGCAGCGGCAACAGCGGCAGCAGCGCCCCTCGCCGGGCTGGGGCTGGGGCAAGGTAAGCCCAATGCTTCACGGTTCGGCTGTTAGCTAGACCACAAATGTCCCCCTGTGCTCCCTAATCTGAGCGCAGGGGGACATTTGTAGCAGGGGCCTACACAAAATCCGATTGATAAGCCCTAATGCATGATCCAGGAACCTGGTAGGGGCCTAGCATGCTGCTCTAACAGCTGGGGGTATTCATTTGGGATTCGTCCTAGATTAATGGGCTAGAGTTGGCGATCGCGCTTCAGCGCATAGGCCATTAGCGTTGCGTGGGTGCCGCGCTCCTCCTCACCTTCTTGGGGGCGACGCTGGACAAACGTGCCGTCGGCGGCCATTTCCCACGCCTGGCGGTTGTCGGCTAGCAGCACGTCGAGAATGGTCTGTAACTCTTGAATCAGGCTGGGGTCTTCGATGGGCACTACGGCTTCTACCCGGCGATCGAGGTTGCGCGTCATCCAGTCGGCGCTGCCGATGTAGTACTCAGGCTGACCGCTGTTGTGAAAGCAGAAAATACGAGAGTGCTCTAGGAACTGGCCAATCACGCTGATCACGCGAATATTTTCGCTCACGCCCGGTATCCCGGGGCGCAGGCAGCAGATGCCGCGCACAATCAGATCGATTTCGACGCCCGCCTGGGAGGCCTCGTAGAGCAGCCGGATGATGCGGGCATCCACCAGGGAGTTCATCTTGGCGACGATTTTGCCCTGGCCACCGGTTTGGGCGTGGTCGATCTCGCGGCGAATCAGTGCTTCCATGCGATCGCGCAGGGTCAGCGGGGCCACCAGCAGCTTGCGGTAGGCCTTTTGTCGGGAGTAGCCGGTGAGAAAGTTAAATAGATCGGTCAGGTCAGCACCCAACTCCTCCTGACAGCTCAACAGGCCCAGGTCGGTGTACAGCTTTGAGGTCTTGGGGTTGTAGTTGCCGGTGCCAATGTGCACGTAGCGGCGAATTTCGCTGCCCTCTTCGCGCACCACTAGCGTGGTTTTAGTGTGTGTCTTGAGACCGACGATGCCATAGACCACGTGCACCCCAGCGTCTTCCAGCTTTTTGGCCCACTCAATGTTGTTAGCTTCGTCAAAGCGGGCCTTGAGTTCGACCAGCGCCACCACCTGCTTGCGGTTTTCTGCCGCTGCAATCAGCGCCTTCACAATGGGCGAGTCGCCCGAGGTGCGGTAGAGCGTCATCTTAATCGCCAGCACATTGGGGTCGTTCGCCGCCTGGGTAATGAACTCCTGCACCGAAGTTCTAAATGATTCGTAAGGATGGTGCACTAAGATATCGCCGTCCCGCAGCGTGTCAAAAATATTGGGCGGGTGCTCGGAGTAGCTGCGGTTGCCGTCATCGTCAAGGTCTACGATCGGCTTAAGCCTCGGCGGCACCAGCCCTGACCAGGGTTTTTCCTTTAGCTCTGGCAGCGGCAGCGACATAAAAAAGAACAGGTCCTTGAGGTTGAGCAGCCCGTCGATGTCGTAGACGCGATCGCTGCTGACCTTCAACTCACGCATCAGCCCCTCCTTAAGATCCGGGGGCATTGTGCTCTCTAGCTCGACTCGACAGACAAAGCCCTCTAGCCGCCGCTTGTTGATCTCTTTTTCAATCGCAATCAGCAAGTCATCGGCCTCGTCCTCTAAAACCGGGAAGTCGGCATCGCGGGTAATGCGAAACAGGTGATGCCCCACAATCGTCATACCCGGAAACAAGGAACCCAGGTTTTCAGCAATCACCTGCTCCAGCGGCACGCCGATCCACAGGCAAGGTTCACCCTCGTAGGTGCACAGCGACTCGGGCATGCCCACAAAACGAGGTAGGCTGCTCGGCACCTTGACTCGGGCAAAGCGCTCAACGCCGGTATCTGGGTCAGCCACCCTCACTGCCAGATTCAGGCTCAAATTAGACATGCGCGGGAAGGGGTGCGATGGGTCAACGCTGAGGGGCGTCAAAACCGGAAAAATACGCTTCTCAAAATAGTCTTTCAGGTAAAACGTCTGCTCTTTACTGAGGTCGCGGTAGTTTTGCAGGTAAACCCCATGCTCCCGCAGCGCTGGCAATAGCTCATGCTTAAAGGTCTGGTGCTGCAGCTGCACTTTGTCGACCAGGTGCGATCGCATCACCTCAAGCTGCTTCACGGGGGTCAGCTTGTCGGGTGTCTCAGGGTGAACGCCGGCCTCCGCCTGATCCATCACCCCAGAGATACGCACCATAAAGAACTCGTCTAGATTCGAGCTGTAGATCGCTAGAAACTTTAGGCGCTCCAGCAGCGGCGTGCGGGGGTCAAGGGCCTCGTGCAGCACGCGATCGTTAAACCCTAGCCAGCTCACCTCGCGGTTGATGTAGTAGCGCGAATCGCTGAGATCAACGTCTCGTTCCGCCCTCTGCTTTGGCCCTTGCTCTGCTTTCTGCTCTGCCCCCTTCTCTAAGCGCTCAGCCTTCGTCATTGCGGTGTCTACGCCCCAATTCTGGATATGAGGGTATTTTAATGACTCAACCTGATGGTTTGGTTAAGGGATAGAGCCATGGCGCCGGCCCGCTTAGGCCGAGCGATTGCCTGGCCTGAGCGGGCCAAAGACAAGAGGTTTAGATAAAGTCAGCGCATTCGTCGTAGGCTGTCACACTCTAGTGATACTCTGAATGATGGCGCTTTAAAACGTAACAGTCATCCATAAAGCGACCAAAACAGCTGATCATACGAGATAGGCGCAAGGCATGGTCACCACAGCAGAAAAAACAAACGTTGGTTACGTCACGCAAGTCATTGGTCCCGTCGTAGACATCAAGTTTCCGGCTGGCGAAATGCCCAAGATTTACAACGCTCTTAGAGTTGAGGGCACTAACCCCGCCGGCAATACGGTTGCCGTTACCTGTGAAGTACAGCAGCTTCTGGGCGATTCCCAGGTTCGGGCCGTGTCGATGAGCTCGACCGATGGTCTGGTACGGGGCATGAAAGTCGTAGACTCAGGAGCCCCCATCAGCGTGCCGGTGGGCGCAGCTACCCTGGGTCGAATTTTTAACGTGCTGGGTGAACCCGTCGACGAAAAAGGCCCCGTCAACGTCGAAACGACTTCGCCAATCCACCGATCAGCGCCTAAGTTCACCGAGCTAGAAACTCAGCCTTCGGTATTTGAGACCGGCATTAAAGTGATTGACCTGCTGGCCCCCTATCGTCGTGGTGGCAAAGTCGGCCTGTTTGGCGGTGCCGGCGTAGGCAAAACCGTACTCATTCAAGAACTGATTAACAATATTGCTAAAGCCCACGGCGGTGTGTCGGTGTTCGGCGGCGTCGGCGAGCGCACCCGCGAGGGCAACGACCTCTACAACGAATTCATCGAATCGGGCGTTATCAACGCCGACGACCTTAGCCAGTCGAAGGTAGCCCTGGTCTACGGTCAGATGAATGAACCCCCTGGGGCGCGCATGCGAGTGGCTCTCTCGGCGCTGACCATGGCCGAGTACTTCCGCGACGTTAACAAGCAAGACGTGCTGCTCTTCATCGACAACATCTTCCGGTTTGTGCAGGCCGGTTCTGAAGTATCGGCGCTGCTGGGCCGCATGCCCTCCGCTGTGGGCTACCAGCCCACCCTGGGTACCGATATGGGCGACCTGCAGGAGCGCATCACCTCCACCCTGGAGGGGTCGATTACCTCTATTCAAGCGGTATACGTGCCTGCGGACGACCTCACCGACCCCGCTCCGGCCACCACCTTTGCCCACCTTGACGCCACTACGGTGCTGTCTCGGGCGCTGGCCTCCAAGGGCATCTACCCCGCTGTAGATCCCCTCGACTCGGCTTCTACCATGCTTCAGCCCAGCGTGGTGGGCGAAGAGCACTACGCAACCGCTCGGGCCGTGCAGTCGACCCTACAGCGTTACAAAGAGCTGCAGGATATCATCGCCATCCTTGGTCTTGATGAGCTTTCTGAGGACGATCGCCTGGTGGTAGCCCGCGCCCGTAAAATCGAGCGCTTCCTGTCTCAGCCTTTCTTCGTTGCGGAAGTATTTACGGGTGCTCCTGGCAAGTACGTCACCCTCGAAGACAGCATCAAAGCCTTCAACCAGATCCTCTCTGGCGAGCTAGACGAAATCCCTGAGCAGTGTTTCTATCTCAAGGGCGGCATTGAAGAAGTGCTAGAAGCCTACGACAAGATCAAGGCTGAAAAGTAAGCTGCTGTTGGGGGCAGGTCGCTGATTTGCCCCCAATTCTGTGTGCCCACATACCCTGTGACATCCCTATTTCATCCTTGTTATGGCATTAACCGTTCGTGTAATTGCCCCAGATAAAACCGTCTGGGACTCAGAGGCTGAGGAAGTCATTCTGCCCAGCACTACTGGCCAGCTGGGCATCTTAGCTGGCCACGCCCCACTGCTAACGGCCCTAGATGTAGGGGTGATGCGGGTCAGAGCTGACAAAGAGTGGGTGCCCATTGCGCTCATGGGCGGCTTTGCCGAAGTCGACAGCAACGAAGTGATCATTCTGGTCAACGGGGCTGAACGCGGCGATGCGATCGACACGGCAAACGCCCAGGCGGCTTACCAAGAAGCCGAAGCCCGCCTGAATCAGGTCGATCCTGAGGATAAGCAGGCTACCATTCAAGCCCGTCAGGGCCTAAAGCGCGCCCGGGCTCGGCTCCAGGCCGCTGGCGGGTTAAAGTAACCCGGCTGAATTGCCTATCTAAAAAAGCCCGCTGCTCTGGTCTTCCCTGGGGCAGTGGGCTTTTTGTTGGCGTTAGCAGCCTGGTTAAGGCCATAGATCTTATCTGCATGCCGCCGCTCCCTTGGGTTCTACCGTCTGCTGGAATCGGCTTCAAGCGCTGCCAGTGCCTCAGTGTAGCGGTGGGGCAGCGGTGAAGCAATAGCGGTAGACAACTATTTGGCACCCACCACCTTATCCTGGCGCTGCACCAGGTTCTCTACTCGGTATGGCGCGATCGCCGAGGCCTTGTCGCTGGCGCAAGAGCCCTGGAGTAAAACGGTGCGAGCTGTGTCGGCGACCACATCGGCCTGAAGAGTCTGCTGCTCACCGGATGGGGTGCGGTAGACTATGGCCACCCGGTTAAAGGTCTCGTCGTCATTGTGATCCAGCACTTGAGCCGTCGCAGCGTAGCTGAGCCAGTCCCAGCCGTGGGGGGCTGGGGTTTTGGACTTATTGACTAGGTTTGAGAGCGTTGGCTTTCACCCCTCACCCATCCCCCCACTCCCTACTCCTTACACCAGCGGAAACCCCTTCACCGTTGCCGGGGCGGAAAACAGCACGTAGAGCACACCGGCCCCCAACAGCGTCACCACCAGGCTAAAGAGAATCACCCAGCGACTGTTGGGTTCGTAGGTATTGCTCTCGATTGCATCTAGCACCGCAAAGTAGTGCCAAGTCGACAGCAGCACCGTAATCAGGCCAATGGAGGATAGGCCCAGCCCGACCAGCCAGCCCTGACCGGTGCCAGGTATATCGGGGGAAACTAGATAGCGCAGGCGGGCGATCAGCACGCCGAAGCCGATCAGGGCGATCGCAGTACGCATCCAGGCCAGGTAGGTGCGCTCGTTAGCCAGGTGGTCACGGGTGCGGGAGGTAGGCTTTTGGGGAGCGTCTGGGCTGGGGACCAAGGTTGCATCGCTGTTGCGATCGCCTTGAATGTCGGTAACTTGAGGGGTCTGAATCATGGAAACACAGTGGGTGATAGTCGATGTGGCAGCGAAGGAACCGCCTTGGGTCGGTACAATTCAATTCGTCAGCTGAAACAGTGGCCTGAGTCTGACCCCAAGGGTTGTGCCCAGCAGGGCAAAGGCAATCCATAGCCAACCATGCAGACTGGTAGAGGCAATGCCGCTAAAGTAAGCCCCGACGTTGCAGCCAAAGGCCAACCAGGCTCCATATCCCATCAGCAGGCCGCCAACTAGGGCCGCCAGTATCGCTCGCCGCGAAGGGGGCTGGCGCACGGTGAGCTGTCCGGCGATCGCCGCCGCCAGCGCTGCCCCCAGCACGATGCCAACATTCATCACCGAGGTCACGTCAGCAAAGACGCTGCCCTGCAGCACCACTAAAATGCTCGCTTGGCGCCAAAATCCGCTGCTGGTTGGGTTCCAGCCCAGCAGGGTGGCCAGCTTGGCGCTCCAGAGGGTAAAGCCCCAGGTCACCCCCCAGGGCCGACCGGCCAACAGCAGGGTGAGGGTATTCAGCAGCGCCAGGGCAACGCCTCCGGTCACCAGCGACCAGGGGCCGTAGAGGAGCGATCGCCAACTGGGCCGCTGGCTCAACCCCAGCGTCGCCCCTCCAGCCCGATGCCACAGCCACAGCCACACCAACCCCAGCAAACCCAACTGCAAAGCTGCGCC